>NZ_CP029985.1:600000-900000 GCF_003355005.1 Sphingomonas sp. FARSPH
CCGTGGGATTACGACCGGCGCGTGCCGATCCTGTTCTGGCGGCGCGGCATGACCGGCTTCGAACAGCCGCTGTCGGTCGAAACGGTCGACATCGCGCCGACGCTGGCGGCGACGATCGCGTTGCCGGTGCATGGCCTCGACGGCCGCTGCCTCGATCTCGACCCCGGTGCGACCTCGACCTGCCCGAACTGAAACGGCGGGACGGCGGGCTGTCCTACAGGCGGGCGATCTGCTATGGTCGCCCGCGATATTTGAGGCTCTTTCTCAACGTTGAAATAAAACGTCGCACGGGAGCCGATAGATTGCGCGTTCAGGTGTCAATTCTGTCAAGACTCGCGCGTAGGCCGAGCCTGCGCCCCGCGCCGCGGCCGGTTCAATTTTGCGAGGCGCGCCGCTAGAGGCGAAATCATGCGCGCTTCACCCCTGGCCCTTCTCCTGCTCCTCGCCGCCTGCGACCGCGGCGCCCCTGCCCCCGAACGGCGCGACGACGGCGCACGCCGCAGCGCGGAGGCGCAGGAGCAGAAGGCGATCGACGGCATCGAAACGGACGTGCGCATCAAGGCGCTGCAGAATCGGGTCGACGCGCTGCAGGCCGAGGTCGCGGAGATGAAGGACGGCAAGCAGGCGCTCGACACGAAGCTGCTCGAACAAAGACTCGCGACGCTCGAACAGCGCACCTACGCCGGCGACGCGCCCCAGCCGAAACCGAGTGGGACGCCCAAGCCAGACCCGACGGATAAGTAGAGCCGCAGAAAAGCCCCCCGAGGGGAGGTGAGCGCGGGACCGCCGCTCACCGCGTCTCGAACGGCCGGATCCCCGCCCCCAGCCGGTTCGCGCCGATCGCCAACCGCTGGTGCGTGAAATCCGCGACGAACGCCGGATTGCCCGGCGCGCCGGGCGCCATCCGCGCATCATTGTCCGCGATGACGAGGCCGGTCGCGCTAAACGTCTTCGCCTCCGCCGCGATGACGATCAGCGCGGAGCCATTCTCCTTGCCCTTCCCCTGCACGAAGACGTTGCGCTCGATCGCGCCCGTGCCGCCTTCGGACAGGTCGATCATGTAATTGGTCTTTCGCCCGCCCGTGTCGTCGAAGCTGTTGTCGGTGATCGTCGCGCGCGGCACGCGCAGCTTGACGTAATGGCCACCGGTGCCCTTCTCGAACCGCGAATGCGTCACCGTCACGCTGCCGCGATTGGCGAGATAGATGGCGTGCGAGCAATTGACCGTCTGGTCGCACTGGCCGAGGCCCGAGAAGGTCGAATGGTCGATGACGATGCGCTGGTTGGTCGGCTCGCCGCCCAATATGCCTTCCTGGCTGTCGAGGAACATCGAATTGGTGACGGTGAGGTCGCCCATCTCGGTGCGGATGCCCGCACCGTTGCCGTCGGACACGCTGTAGCCGCGAAAGACCAGGCCATCGACGGTCGATCCCTGCCCACGCAGCACCAGCGCCGCCTTGTCCTCGCACGCTTCCTTCTCGAAGATCGCGGTGCCCGGCTGCACCGCCTTGAAGGTGATGCGCCCACCCTGCTGCACCGCACACTGGCGATAGACGCCCGGTTTGATCAGGATCGTGCCCGTCCCCATGCGGATCGACGACACCGCCTCCTGCAGGTCGCCGAACCCCTGCCCCGTCTCCGCGATGGTAAAGGGCGCACTCGGTTCGGCTGCGATAGCAGGACCGGGGGCGGGAACAGCGAGGGCGATCAGCAACGGGACGGCGGCGCGCATGGGCAACTCCTTTGCGGGCTTACTGCCCCCGGACGGGCCCGCACGCCAAGCCGCATTTGCGGTTAATGCCCCGCCTGTCCGCGAACGGGACGC
Organism: Sphingomonas sp. FARSPH; assembly: GCF_003355005.1. Classification (NCBI taxonomy): domain Bacteria; kingdom Pseudomonadati; phylum Pseudomonadota; class Alphaproteobacteria; order Sphingomonadales; family Sphingomonadaceae; genus Sphingomonas; species Sphingomonas sp. FARSPH. The sequence continues at coordinate 601,826 of NZ_CP029985.1, forward strand.
CGCGCGTCGTCGGTTGCGCGCCGGGCCCGAGCCGCGGTACGGGGCTGGCCGGGGAGAGGGACGTAGATTCATGCACATGTCGCCGACGGAAATATTCCTGCTCGCGGTCCTCATCATCTTCACCGTCCCCTATCTGGTGTGGCGGCTGGGGCGGACGGACTATTGGGCGCCCCTCGTCGTGGTGCAGATCATCGGCGGGATACTGCTCGGGCCCGGCATCCTCGGCGCGGTCTTCCCGGACTATTACGCGTTCGTCTTCACGCCGCAGACGATGGGTGCCCTAAACGGCATCGCCTGGTGGGCAGTGATGCTGTTCGTCTGGGTCGCGGGGCTTGAACTCGACGTCGGCGAGGCGTGGAAGCGGCGGCGCGAGACGGGGATCACCGCCGGCCTCGCGCTCGGCATGCCGCTCGTCGCGGGCAGCATCGCCGCGGTCGTACTGCTGCGCTTCCCCGGCTGGCGCGGGCCCGAGGGCGCGACGTGGCAGGTGGTGCTGGGCATCGGCATGGCCTGCGCGGTCACCGCGCTCCCCATCCTCGTCCTGCTCATGGAGAAACTCAGCATCCTGCGCAGCCCGCTCGGCCAGCGCGTTTTGCGCTACGCCAGCCTCGACGATATCGCGATCTGGGGCGTGCTCGCGCTGATCCTGCTCGACTGGGAACGCGTCGGGCGGCAGGCGGGGTTCCTGGCCGGCTTCGCGCTTGCGACCTGGGCGGTGCGCCGCCTGCTGCGCGCGATCCCCGAAAACGACCGCTGGTATGTCGGCCTGATCTGGCTGGCGGGGTGCGGGTTCGCGGCGGACTGGGCGGGGCTGCACTTCATGGTCGGCGCGTTCCTGGCGGGTGCGGTGCTCGACGCGCACTGGTTCGGCGAGGCGCGGATGGACCGGTTCCGCCAGACGATCCTGCTCGCGGTGATGCCCGTCTTCTTCCTGTCGACCGGGCTGAAAACGCAATGGGGCGTGGGCGGCCCCGCGGTCTTCGCCGCCGCCGCGCTGCTGCTCGTCGCCAGCGTCGGCGGCAAGCTCGGCGGCCTCGCGCTGGCGGGTCGCATCCTCAAATGGCCGAAGGGCGAGGCGCGGGCGATCGGCTGGCTGCTGCAGACCAAGGCGCTCATCATGATCATCTTCGCCAACATCCTGCTCGACAAGCAGATCATCACCAAAGAGACGTTCACCGCATTGCTGCTGATGGCGGTCGCGAGCACGATGCTGACCATCCCCATGGTCGCGCCGATGCTGCGCCGAAACCCCGGCATGGCGAAGCGGGCGGTCTGAGCCCCGGCCCCGTCGGTATCCGCTCAATCCAGGTTGGGGCGCAGCCAGCGTGTCGCCTGCGCGACGTCGACACCGCGGCGTGCGGCATAGTCGGCGACCTGATCCTCGCCGATCCGCGCGACGCCGAAATATTCGGCCTGCGCGTGGCCGAAGTAGAAACCGCTCACCGCCGCGGTCGGCAGCATCGCAAAACTCTCGGTCAGTTCGATGCCGACCGCGGCCTCCGCGTCGAGCAGGTCGAACAGCGTCCGCTTCAGGCTGTGTTCCGGGCAGGCGGGATAGCCGGGCGCCGGGCGGATACCGCGATATTGCTCGCGGATCAGCGCCTCGTTGGTCAGTTGCTCGCCCTCGGCATAACCCCACAAGTCGGTGCGCACATGCGCATGCAGACGTTCGGCAAAAGCCTCCGCCAGGCGGTCCGCGAGCGCCTTCAGCAGGATGTCGTTGTAATCGTCGTGCGCGGCCTTGAACGTCGCGAGGTGCGGCTCGATTCCGTGGATGCCGACCGCGAAGCCGCCGATCCAGTCGCCCGCCGGATCGATGAAATCGGCAAGGCACATGTTGGCGCGTCCCTCGCGCTTGGCGATCTGCTGGCGCAGGAAGGGCAGGCGCGCACCCTCATCAAGCACGACGTCATCCCCGTCGCGCCGGCACGGCCACAGTGCCGCGACACCCCGCGCAGTCAGCCACTTCTCCGCGACGATCCGGTCGAGCATGTCCTGCGCATCGGCATAGAGCGACCGCGCGCTCTCGCCGACGACCGCGTCGTCGAGGATGGCGGGGAAATTGCCCGCCAGCTCCCACGCGCGGAAGAAGGGCGTCCAGTCGATATAGTGGCGCAACTCCTCAAGGTTCCAGTCGTCGAACACGTGCACGCCCGGCTGCTTCGGATCGGGGGCCTTCAGCATCATGTCCGCGGCGAAACCCCGCGCGCGCGCCTCGGCGAGCGGCAGCAGGTCGTTCTGCCCCTTGCCCGCACGCGCATCGCGCACCTTCTGATAATCCGCGGCGACCCCGGCGACGTAAGGATCGCGCTGCGTTTCCGATACCAAAGTCGTCGCGACGCCGACCGCGCGGCTCGCGTCGAGCACGTGCACCACCGGCCCTTCGTAGGCGGGCGCGATACGCAGCGCGGTATGCACCTTGGACGTCGTCGCCCCGCCGATCAGCAGCGGCATGCGCATCTGCGCGCGCTGCATCTCTTCGGCCACCGTCACCATCTCGTCGAGGCTGGGGGTGATGAGGCCCGACAGGCCGATCATGTCCGCGTCATTCTCGTTCGCCGCGGCGATGATCTTCGTCCACGGCACCATGACGCCGAGGTCGACGACCTCGAAGCCGTTGCACTGCAGCACGACGCCGACGATGTTCTTGCCGATATCGTGCACGTCGCCCTTGACGGTCGCCATGATGACGCGGCCCTTAGCGCGCGATCCCGCCGCCTTCTCCGCCTCGATGAAGGGCAGCAAATGCGCCACCGCCTTCTTCATCACGCGCGCTGATTTCACCACCTGCGGCAGGAACATCTTGCCGCTGCCGAACAGGTCGCCGACGACGTTCATGCCGTCCATCAGCGGGCCTTCGATGACCTCGATCGGGCGGCCGCCGCGCGCAGCGATCGCGGCGCGCGCTTCCTCGGTATCGTCGACGACATGCGCGTCGATCCCCTTGACCAGCGCATATTCCAGCCGCTTGGTGACATCGAGGCTGCGCCATTCCGCCGCCTGCTTCTCCGCGACGGCATCGGTGCCGCGGAATTTCTCGGCGAGCGCGACCAGCCGGTCGCCCGCGTCCGGATCGCGGTTTAGGATTACGTCCTCGCACGCGGTGCGCAGCACGGGGTCGATCGTGTCGTAGACGTCCAGCTGGCCGGCGTTGACGATGCCCATGTCCATCCCGGCGGGGATGGCGTGGTATAGGAACACGGAGTGCATCGCGCGGCGCACCGGCTCGTTGCCGCGGAACGAGAAGGACAGGTTCGACAGGCCGCCCGAGATATGGACGTGCGGGCAACGCGCCTTGATCTCGCGGCACGCCTCGATGAAGTCGACGCCGTAATTGTTATGCTCCTCGATCCCCGTCGCCACCGCGAAGACGTTGGGGTCGAAGATGATGTCCTCCGGCGGAAAGCCGATGCCCATCAGCAATTTGTAGGCCCGCTCGCAGATTTCGACCTTGCGCGCCTGCGTGTCCGCCTGCCCCACCTCGTCGAACGCCATGACGACGACCGCGGCGCCGTAGGCCATGCAGAGGCGCGCCTGTTCCAGGAACTGCGCCTCGCCTTCCTTCATGCTGATCGAATTGACGATCGGCTTGCCGGACACGCACTTCAGCCCCGCCTCGATCACGCTCCACTTGGAGCTGTCGATCATGATCGGCACGCGCGCGATGTCGGGTTCGGCGGCAATCAGCTTGAGGAAGGTCGTCATCGCATAATGCGCGTCGAGCAGGCCTTCGTCCATGTTGACGTCGACAACCTGCGCGCCGTTTTCCACCTGCTGGCGCGCGACCTCGACCGCGCGGGCATAATCGCCCGCCATGATCATCTTCTTGAACGCCGCCGATCCGGTGACGTTGGTCCGCTCGCCGATGTTGACGAACTGGGTGGAGGCGTTGGTGGTCATCGGTTCTTCTTCTCCCCTCCCGGTTGCGGGAGGGGTCGGGGGAGGGAAGGTCGGCAGGCGGGACGCAGGAGGACAGGCCCTCCCCTCACCCCTCCCGCAAGCGGGAGGGGAATTACGCCGCCATCGTGAACGGCTCCAGCCCGGCCAGCCGCGTGCGCACCGGCGGCGTCGGGATGGCGCGCGGGGGAACGCCCCGCACCCGCTCGGCGATCGCGGCGATATGCGCTGGCGTCGAGCCGCAGCATCCGCCCAGTACGTTGACCTGCCCTGCGCCCGCCCATTCGTAGACCAGCCCAGCGGTGGTCGCCGGCGCCTCGTCATACGCGCCCAGTTCGTTGGGCAAGCCGGCATTGGGATAGACCATGATCAGCGTGTCGCAGATCTCGCTCAGCGTGCGCACGTGCGGGCGCAGCTGCTCCGCCCCGAACGAGCAATTGAGCCCGATCGTCAATGGCCTGGCATGGCGTACCGCATGCCAGAACGCCTCGACCGTATGGCCCGACAGGTTACGTCCCGACAGATCGGTCAGCGTCATCGACAGCATGATCGGCACGTCGTGGCCACGATCGCGCGCCGCATCCAGCGCCGCCATGATCCCCGCCTTGGCGTTGAGCGTATCGAACACCGTCTCGATCAGGATGAAGTCCGCGCCCCCATCCAGCAGCGCGTCGGTCTGTTCGCGGTAGACGCCCTTGAGGTAGTCGAAATCGATCTCGCGATAGCCCGGATCGTTGACGTCAGGGCTGAGCGACAGCGTCTTGTTGGTCGGCCCGATCGCGCCCGCGACGAAGCGCGGGCGGCCATCCTTCGCGGTGAATTCGTCGGCGATCGAACGGGCGAGTTTCGCGCTTTCCACGTTGATCTCGCGCACCAGATGCTCGGCGCCATAATCGGCCTGGCTGATGCTGTTCGCGGAGAAAGTGTTCGTCTCCGCGATGTCGGCCCCCGCCTCGAAATAGGCGCGATGGATCGCGGCCGGCACCTCGGGCTTGGTCAGCGCGAGGATGTCGTTGTTGCCCTTCTGGTCATGGGTCAGGCCAAGGTCGCCGGCATAATCGGCCTCGGAGAGTTTCCAGTTCTGGATCTCGGTGCCGAACGCGCCATCGGTGATCAGGATGCGCTTGGCGGCTTCGGCCAGGAAAGTGTCGCGTGTGGTCATGTCGTTTCCTTAAGGCCCCTCCCCTTCAGGGGAGGGGATGGGGAGAGCCTCGCAGAGACCTGCACATGCGGCGTCCCCCACCCCAACCCCTCCCCTGAAGGGGAGGGGCTCGATTCACGTTACGCCGCCGCCTCGACGGCTCGGTCCTTCGCGCGCACGCCGAGCAGGTGGCAGATCGCAAAGGCAAGCTCCGCACGGTTGAGCGTATAGAAATGCAGCGCCGTCACCCCGCCCGCATACAGCTTGCGGCTGAGTTCCGCCGCCAGCGTCGCGGCGACAAGCTGGCGCGCGGCGGGATGATCGTCGAGCCCCTCGAACAATCGTGCCATCCACGCCGGCACGTCGGTGCCGCACATCGCGCTCATCCGCTGGACGCTGGCGAAATTGGCGACGGGCATGATTCCCGGCACGATCTCCGCGGTGATCCCCGCCGCGGCGACGGCGTCGCGGTAGCGGAAGAAGGTTTCGGGCTCGAAGAAGAACTGCGTGATCGCACGCGTCGCGCCCGCATCGATCTTGCGCTTCAGATTGTCGAGGTCGGCCGCCGGATCGGGCGAATCCGGATGCGATTCGGGATAGGCCGCGACCGAAATCTCGAACGGGTGCAGCCGCTTCAGCCCCGCGACCAGCGCGGCGGCATTCTCATATCCGCCCGGATGGCTCTGGAACCGCGTGCCCGCCGCGGGCGGATCGCCGCGCAGCGCGACGATATGGCGGACGCCCGCCGCCCAATATCCTCTCGCGACCTGGTCGATCTCCTCGCGCGTCGCCTCGACGCAGGTGAGGTGCGCCGCCGCCGCCAGGCTGGTCTCGCGCTGGATGCGCGCGACGGTCGCGTGCGTCCGCTCGCGCGTCGACCCGCCCGCGCCATAGGTCACCGACACGAAGCTCGGGCCCAGCGGCTCCAGCGTCCGGATCGCCTCCCACAATTGCGCGTCCATCTTTTCCGTCTTGGGCGGGAAGAACTCGAACGACACGTCGAGGTCGCCCGCCACGTCGGCATAGAGGGGCGCCTTGAGCGCGATCTGCGCCTCTTCCAGCTGGTTCACCGAAATCGTCATGCCGCTTCAACCCTTTTCACAGGTACCTCACGCAGTCGCGCGCCGGGCTTCGCACCCAGCCACAAGGTCACCGTCAATTCGCCGCCTTCAAGCGTCCGTGTCTCCGCCAGCGATAGCCCGGCCTTGCCGAACCAGCCCGCGATCTGCGCATCCGCAAAGCCGAGGCGCGTGTGCGCGTCGCGCGTGCGCAGCTCCTCGCGATCGTGCGGCGCGAAATCCGCGATCAACAGCCGGCCGCCCGGCCCCAGCACGCGCGCCGCCTCGCCGATCGCGGCCCCGGGCTGCTGCGCGAAATGAAGGACGTGATGAAGGATCGCGACATCCGCCGCGCCGTCGCCGAGCGGGAGGGCATACAGGTCCGCCTGCCGCAATTCGGTGTTCGACCGGTCGTGCAGCTTGGCGCGCGCCAAGCGCAGCATCTCTGACGAGCGATCGATGCCCAGCGCCGCCGCCGCCTGGCCGGCGAACAGTTCGAGCATCCGGCCGGTACCCGTGCCGATGTCGATCAGCTGGCCGATCGGCGCGGGGCCGATCAGCGTCGCCATCGCCGCCTCGACCTGCTCCTCGGCGATGTACAGCGATCGCATCGCGTCCCAGTCGCGGGCATGACCTTCGAACCATTGCGCTGCGCTCGCCGCGCGATCGGCGCGCACCGCGGCAAGGCGCGCGGCGTCGGCCACCGCCCAGTGATCGGGCTGGTCGGCATGCCACTGGTCGAGCGCGGTCGCGACGGGCGCGGTCGCCGCCGCCTTGCCAAGCGCTACGAACACCCAGCTGCCCTCCTTGCGTCGCTCGGCGAGGCCGGCGTCGCAGAGGATCTTCACGTGCCGCGACACGCGCGGCTGGCTCTGCCCCAGCACCTGCGCCAGTTCGCCGACGGACAATTCCATCGAGCGCAGCAGCGAGAAGATGCGCAGGCGCGTCGCATCGGCAAGGGCGCGGAATATGTCGAGGGCGTGGCTCACGGCATCAACATATAAAGAAATCTTTATATGTGGTCAACGCGGAGCCGAAACGGCCCGGCGGCGTTGCGCTTCACACTTGGATCAACTGACAGGGAGTTCATCATGAAGCGGATCGTCCTTCTCGCCGCCGTCCCCGCCCTCGCGCTGGGCGCATGCAGCCAGAATGCGCAGGATCAGACCGCGCAGGCCGGCAACGCCATCGCCGCCGACGCGCGCGCGACCGCGGACAATGCCGCCGCCGACGTTTCCGCCGCCACCGACAATGCCTTCGGTAAGGCGGAACGCAGCCTCGATCGTGCCGGTGACCATATCTCGAACGCCGCCGATCGCGCCGGTCGCGACATCGATCACGGCGCCGACAAGGCGGGCGCGGCGATCAGCAACACCGCGGACCGTGCCGCCGACGCCACCGGCAACGCGCTTGAGCGCGCCGGCCGCGCGATCAAGGACTGACCCCAGCGTGCGCACCTGCCGACCCGGCGCCGCGCCGGGTCGGCAGGTAACGGCTTGCCTAACGCACAGGATCGCGGAAGACATCGGCCATGACGCGCTTGCTTCCCGCCCTCGCCATGACGCTGCTTTTCACGATCGCCGCCTGCTCGCGGGGCCCAGACGACCAGCCCGGCACGGTGACCGCGGACGAGGCACGTCAACTCAACGAAGCAGCCGAAATGCTGGACGCTAACAGTGTCGACCTCAACGCGATCGACCCCGGCGACACGCCCGACAACGAAAGCGACCCCATATGACCGCACAGCTTCGCCGTCTCGGCGCGACCGACCTGCGCATCACCCCGCTCGTACTGGGCGGCAACGTCTTCGGATGGACCGCGGATCGCGCCGCTAGTTTCGCGGTGCTTGATGCCTTCGTCGAGGGTGGCGGCACGATGATCGATACTGCGGACGTCTATTCAGCGTGGGTCGACGGCCATCGCGGCGGCGAATCCGAAACGATGATCGGCGAATGGCTGAAGGCAAGCGGCAAGCGCAATCACGTGCTGATCGCGACCAAGGTCGGCATGCTGCCCGGCGAGGGCGGCGAAAAGCTCGCGCCGGCGCGGATCACCGCCGCCGCGGAAGCCTCGCTGCGCCGGCTCGGCACCGATCGCATCGACCTCTATTACGCGCATCAGGACGACGACAGCGTCCCGCAGGAGGCGGTGCTGGAGGTGTTTGGCAAGCTGATCGACGCGGGCAAGGTGCGCGTCATCGGCGCGTCCAATTTCCACGCCGCCCGGCTCAAGTCGGCGAACGACGCCGCCACGGCGAACGGCCTGCCACGCTATCACGTCCTGCAACCCGAATATAACCTCGTCAGCCGGCATAAATACGAAGGCGAGTTGGAGGATTATTGCATCGCCGAGAACATCGGCGTGCTGCCCTACTACGGCCTCGCCTCTGGCTTCCTGACGGGCAAATATCGCGGCCGCGACGATCTATCGAAGAGCGTGCGCGGCAATCGTATGGGCGATCTGCTCGAAGGCAAGGGCGCGAGCGTGCTTGCGGTAATGGACGAAATCGCGGGTGAAACCGGCGCGACGCTCGCGCAGATCGCGCTCGCCTGGCTGATCGCGCAGGAAGGCGTCACCGCGCCGATCGCCAGTGCGACCAGCGTCGACCAGCTACACGATCTGCTGCCCGCGATGACGCTCGCGCTCAGCAAGGACCAGATCGGCCGCCTCGACGCCGCCGGGAGTTGATCGGGAACGGAGCATTCTGCGCTTGGCGGTGTGGGGGCCGCCACCCAGACTGGCGGGGATGACCGAACCACGCTCGCCCCTCACCCAGGCCTATGCCGCCGTCCGCCCGACCTATGTGGCGTTCACCGCTAGCCTGTCCGGCGTAATCAGCACCATCGCGAAGGCAAAAGGTGTCGAGGTTCATCAAATCGAGCAGCGCACCAAAGAGCTCGACAGCTTCGACGACAAGGTCAATCGCGAGGACAAGCTCGGCAAATACGCCGACTTCACGGATGTCACCGATCTCAGCGGTATCCGCATCATCACATATCTCCCGAGCGAGGTCGACCTACTCATCCGGCATTTGCGTGAATCGATGGATGTCGATGAGGCCAATTCGCGCGTGGTCAGCGACGAGATGGAAACCGACCGCTTCGGCTATCAGTCGACGCATCTCGTCCTGTCCTATTCGGCCGAACGACTCGCACTGCCCGACTTCGCGCGGTTCGCCGACATGAAGGCGGAAATTCAGGTGCGCACCGTGTTGCAGCATGCCTGGGCGGCGATTGACTGGAAGCTTCGCTACAAGAATGAGCATGAAACGCCGCGCCCGCTTCGTCGCCGCCTCTTCCGGATCAGTGCGCTGCTCGAATCGGTCGACGACGACTTCACCTTCCTCAACGAGAGGATTTCGGAACTCCGCGAGCAATACGAAAACGAGATCAAGGCGGGGGCGCTCGACATCGAGCTGAATCTCGAATCGATCCAGACCTATCTCAACGCCGAAACCTCCGATCGCCCGGCAATCAAGCGCTTGATCGGGATCGTCGACGATATTCCCAATATCCAATTTTCCGAACAGGAAGGATCAACACAGAGGCTTATCACGCAGCTTGATGAGTTAGGTATCAAAACCATCATTCAACTTGATAAGCTCATCATAGATTCTCTTAATAAGAATTATGATGATATAAAGAAGATATATCGGGAATGGGCATCTCTCTTGAGCGTCGGCAAAACCGACCTGAATACGCTAACCCGAATGGTTCTACTGCTGAGCGAGCCGAAAGAGGTACAGAGCAAGAAGATCGCCAACATGTTTTCGGTAAAATTCCGTGAAGTCGCCAAGAGCGTCCTCGGCATTTAAGGCGGCATCCAGTCATTTTTGAATGCGCGGCGTTCCTGCGTTCGCAGGAACCCGGAGCCATCCGAGACAGCGTGTGCGACTTTGGGCTCCCCCAACGCGTGAGCACTAGGGAGGCCCGTCGGAAAACGGCTGACCACCCCGCCGCAGGCGGAGTAGCCAGCCGCCGCTGTTATGCCGCGAACTGGTTCATCGTGTTGTGCGCGCCGCCGGCCTTCAGCGCGGCCTCGCCGGCGAAATAGTCCTTGTGGTCGTCGCCGATGTCGCTGCCGGACATGTTCTGGTGCTTCACGCAGGCGATGCCTTCGCGGATTTCGCGGCGCTGGACGTTCTTGACGTAGCCCAGCATCCCCGCCTCGCCGAAATATTCGCGCGCCAGATTGTCCGTGCTGAGCGCCGCCGTGTGATAGGTCGGCAGCGTGATGAGATGGTGGAAGATGCCCGCCCGCGCGCTCGCATCCTTCTGGAACGTGCGGATACGCTCGTCCGCCTCCACCGCCAGCGCGCTGTCGTCATAGTCCGCGCTCATCAGACGCGCCCGGTCATAGGCCGCAACGTCGCGCCCCTCGTCCGCCCAGGCATCATAGACCTGCTGGCGGAAGTTCAGCGTCCAGTTGAAACTGGGCGAATTGTTGTAGACGAGCTTGGCATTGGGCACGACCGCGCGGATGCGATCGACCATCGAGGCGATCTGCTCGATATGCGGTTTTTCCGTCTCGATCCACAACAGGTCGGCGCCGTTCTGCAGGCTGGTGATGCAATCGAGCACGCAGCGGTCCGCCCCCGTCCCCTCGCGGAACTGATACAGGTTCGACGGCAGCCGCTTCGGGCGGAGCAGCTTGCCCTCGCGCGTGATGACGACGTCGCCGTTGCCGATCTGGGAGACGTCGACCTCGTCGCAATCGAGGAACGCGTTATACTGGTCGCCCAGATCGCCGGCCTTTGTCGAATAGGCGATCTGCTTGGTCAGCCCCGCGCCCAGCGAATCGGTGCGCGTGACGATGATCCCGTCTTCAACGCCGAGTTCGAGAAAGGCGTAGCGGCAGGCGCGGACCTTTTGCAGGAAATCCTCGTGCGGCACGGTGACCTTGCCGTCCTGATGCCCGCACTGTTTCTCGTCGCTGACCTGGTTTTCGATCTGCAGCGCGCAGGCGCCCGCCTCGATCATCTTCTTCGCCAGCAGATACGTCGCCTCCGCATTGCCGAACCCTGCGTCGATGTCGGCGATGATCGGCACGACATGCGTCTCGTGCGCATCGATCTTGTGCAACAGACGATGGGTATTAACCACGTCACCCGCCGCCTTGGCCGCGTCAAGTTCCCGGAACAGCAACGACAGCTCGCGTGCATCCGCCTGGCGGAGGAACGTGTAGAGCTCCTCGATCAGCGCAGGCACGCTCGTCTTCTCATGCATCGACTGGTCGGGCAGCGGGCCGAATTCGCTGCGTAGCGCCGCGACCATCCAGCCGGACAGATAGAGGTAACGTCCCTTGGTCGTGCCGAAATGTTTCTTGATCGCGATCATCTTCTGCTGGCCGATGAAGCCGTGCCAGCAGCCCAGCGACTGCGTATAGGCCGCCGGGTCCGCGTCATAGGCTGCCATGTCGCGGCGCATGATCGCGGCGGTGTAGCGCGCGATGTCCAGCCCGGTGCGGAAACGGTTCTGCAGGCGCATCCGCGCCACTGCCTCGGCATCGATCCCCGCCCAGGTGGGCTGGCCTCCGATCGTTTGATGCGCGGTTCCGATGGTCTGCTGGTACGTCATGGCACTGCCTCGCTGCAAAATGATGCAATGCAATGTACAACGATTTACAGCCGATCGGCCGGTTTTACCATTTTTTGCAGCGTCGTTCGGTCAATCTCGCGTACACTAATTTGTAATTATGTCATCTTATTCACATCAATCACCGGCGAAGGCGAAACCCGACACGCCTCTGTCCCGATCGCTGATCAGCAGCGGCCGACCCGTCGGCGGGGCGGAGCGTTGCGGGCAATCGGCGCGGTGACAGGCACTACAGCCAAGCCCGATCGGCGTCGCATCGCCTTTCAGGTCGATACCGCGCGCGACCGCCAGGCCACCGGCCATATCCGCCGGCACGCCCAGGCCGATCGCGAATTCCGCGACCACCGCTCCATAGCGCCGCCGCTGCGGCGTCACCGTTCGCGACACGGTCAGCCAGCGCGCGCCATCCTCCAGTTCGACGAGCTGGATCGCGAGGTCGCCGGGCCGGTCGAACGCATGGTGGATGCGCCAGAGCGGGCAGCGGCCCTTCGCCTCGGCAAGCGGCGACGCGCTCGATCCGGCGAAGCGCTTGGAACATTGCCCGGCGCGGTCGACGCGGATCAGGAAGAACGGCAGCCCACGCGCGCCGACGCGGTGCAGCGTCGTCAGTCGGTGCGCCACCTGTTCGAACCCCGCACCGAAGCGGCGCTGCAGCAGCTCGAAGTCATAACCGGTCGATTCGCATGCGCGCAGGAACCGGGCATAGGGCATCATCACCGCAGCCGCGAAATAGCTGGCCAGATGTCGGCGGAACAGACGCTCCGCCGCGCGATCGGCGAACCCGGCCCCCTTGGCGAGCGCATCGATCTCGCCGCGCGCCTCGATCAGCGCGAGCTGATAGGCAGCGGCGAAGCTGCGCGAGGCGGGGTCGAGCGTTTCGCTGAGCTGCAGCTGGCGCGCATGCAGGTCGAGCCGGTGGAGCAGGTCGGGCATTACCTCGAACGGCAGGATGCGGATCGTCAGCTGGTGCTTGACGCGCAACCGCTCGGCGATCGCGCCGTACAGATCGCCCGCGCCCATGCGCAGTTCGTCGGCCAGATTCTCAGCGATGCCATCGAGGTCGGGAAAATGCCCCCGCCACCGCTCGATCTCGCGCCGCACCTCGCCGACGGGATCGACACCCTCCGCCGCGATGCCGCTGCCCCCGCCCGCGCCCAGCCGATCATAGACACGCGCAAACGCCTCCGCGCCGCCGGGCGCGCCCGCAATCCACTCGGCCAGTTCGTTGCGATCGATCTCGAGGTCCGCGAACATCGGATCGGCGAGCCTGCGCCGCAACGCCGCCTCGCCGCCGCCCGGCTCACCCGCGGTCAGTGCGCGCGGATCGAAGTCGTAGGATTCGGCGAGCTTAACGAGCAGCGCCGCCGACAGCGGCCGCTGGTTACGCTCGACGAGATTGAGGTAGCTCGGCGAGATCGCCATCGCCTCCGCCATCGCCGCTTGGGTCAGCCCGGCCTGCCGTCGCAGCCGCCGCACCGCATGCCCCGCGAACAATTTGCGCTCCGCCATCGATCCTCCTTGTCGAGCGACAGAGGTCATCGACCCAGCAAACTTTGTCAATTCATTACAGATACACGAAACCCAGCTCAGATGCCGTACACATCATGACCGCGGCCGCCGGCAGCGAACGGCTGGCCGGTGGAAAACCCTGCGGTATCAGGGTCGTCGAAAGTTTCCTGGGGAGGAAAGGTGCCCGCTGGCGTCATCGCCGGCGGGCATTCCAGTTTATAGGTGGCCTATTCCACCACCACTCGCGTTTGAAACCAGGCTGCCAAGGCGTTTTCCGGACATTCGCCCGCTGCCAGCGCCAGCACCACCTCGATCGCATCCACCTTTTCAAAGATGATCTCGACTGCGTTCAGCTTGAGGAAAAGACGCGCGATCACCCACGCCGTTCGTTTGTTACCATCAACGAATGGATGGTTGCGCGCGATGCCATAGGCGTAAGCCGCTGCCAGCGCGCATAGATCCTCCTCGCCATGGGCATGTTTGTTGACCGGTCGCGCCATCGCCGACTCGAGCAGCCCCATGTCTTTCACACCCGCCGGGCCGCCATGTTCGGCGAGTTGGCGATCGTGGACGGCGATTGCGATATCCGCGGAAAGAAATCGCGGCAGCGCGGTCATGTGGCAAGCACGGCAAGGATGTCGCGGTCCTCGCGCATGATCGCTTCGGCCGCCTTCATCGCCTCGACGAAATCCGGGTCATGCGCGCGTATCCCGTAGCCGCCGGGTTGTTCGGGCAGAAAAACCTTATCGCCAACGGCAAGACGCAGCTTGGCCAGCACTTCCTTGCTTAGGATGATGCCCTGCGAATTGCCGATTTTGATGATCTTCGTCTCGATGCTCATACGAGCGTTATAACATACTCGCGGCGTCATCGCCATCCCACGGCACCAGCGCGACGACCCTGCGTTGAGCCGCGCATGACCCATGGCTTGGCCGCGCGTATCCGCGAGAATATCGTTCTGTACGGCGCGCTGGCCGCCAATCTTGGGATCGGCGTCGCGAAATTCATCGCGGCCGCGATCACCGGTTCCTCGTCGATGCTGACCGAAGGCGTGCATAGCTGCGTCGACAGCGGCAATCAGATCCTGCTGCTCTACGGCCAGCACCGTGCGAAGCGGCCGCCCGATGAAATCCATCCGTTCGGCTATGGCCGCGAACTCTATTTCTGGGCGTTCGTCGTCGCGATCCTGATCTTTGCGGTGGGCGCCGGCGTGTCGGTGTACGAAGGATATCTGCATATCATCGAGCCGGAGGAGCTGGTCGATCCGCTGGTCAATTACATCGTCCTTGCCATCGCGATGGTCCTTGAAGGCTCGTCATGGTTCCTTGCGATGCGCGAATTCCGCCGCGCGAAGGGCGAGCTTGGCTGGTGGCAGGCGGTGCGGCGATCGAAGGACCCGGCCGGCTTCATCGTGCTGTTCGAAGATTCCGCCGCGCTCGCCGGCCTCGTCATCGCCGGGCTCGGCGTCTGGGCGAGCCATGCGTTCAACGATCCGCGCATCGATGGCGTCGCGTCGATTCTGATCGGCCTGATCCTCGGCCTGGTCGCGGTGCTACTGGCGCGCGAGGCGAAGGGTCTGTTGATCGGCGAGCGCGCCGATCCGCAGGTGGTCGAGACGGTGCGCGGCATCGTCGCCGCCCATCCCGCCATCGCCCACGTCAACCACGTCCGCACCATCCACACCGCCCCCGATTCGATCTTCGTCGCGGTCAGCGCCGATTTCCAGGATGCGATCACGATGGGAGAGGGCGAGGCGCTTATCGAGATGCTGGAAGACAGATTGCGCGCCGCCGTGCCGACGCTGAGTTCGATCTACATTCGCCCCGAAGCCCGCGAAAATGCGATACTGAGCACTGCAGACCGCGGCCTGGACGGCTGACGCTTCCCAGAAAATCAGATAGGCTGCCGACCATGCCACGCTTTATCCTGCGCCCGTTGCTCGCCCTGATGATGACGTTCGTCGCGCTGCTCGGCGCGACGCCAGCCTGGGCCGCGGTGACAATCACCTTTTGGAGCCACGAATTCGGCAACAGCTTCCCGCACGCCTTCTTTACATTGCGCGGCGTACCGGATGCGGGCGGCGCGCCTGTCGACGCCAATTACGGCTTCACCGCGAAGGCGGTGACGCCCGCGCTGTTGATGGGCACCGTGCCCGGCCGGCTCGACATCTCCAAGCCGACCTACATCCAGGGCAGCGACGCGCAATTCTCCGTGACGCTCACCGACGCGCAATATGCCGAGGTGCTGAAACTGATCGCGGCGTGGGACGACAAGACCGGCGATGGGCATTACAACCTCAACAGCCGCAATTGCATCCATTTCGTCAAGGAAGCCGCGCGGATCGCCGGGCTGACCGGGCTCGACCAGCCCAAGCTGATGAAAAAGCCGCGCTCGTATCTTCAGGCGGTCGCCGCCGCCAATGTCGGGCACATCCAGCCGGTGAACATGCACGGCAAGGCCTATCTCGCCGCGCTGCCGCCGCTTACGAGCGCGCCGATCGTCGCTGCCCCCGGCCCGGCCGGCCCCGCTGCGGTCGTGCCGCCGGCCCCGGCGACGGTACAGCCGCTACCCGCGCAATAGCGGCCGCGCCGCCGCCCCATCCATTGGCGCGGCGGGGGCGATCACATCGCGGTCCAGCCGCCGTCGACCGACAGGTTCGCGCCGGTGATCGCCTTCGCTGCGTCGCCGCACAGGAACAGCGCGAGCGCGGCGACCTGTTCGGGCGTCACGAATTCCTTGGTCGGCTGCGCGGCGAGAAGCACGTCGTTCATCACCTGCTCGCGGGTGAGGCCGCGCGCCTTCATCGTGTCGGGAATCTGCGCCTCGACCAGCGGCGTCCAGACATAGCCGGGCGAGATGCAATTGGCGGTGATGCCCTGCGTTGCGGTCTCGATCGCCACGGTCTTGGTCAGCCCGACGAGGCCGTGCTTCGCCATCACATAGGCGGACTTGTTCGGGCTCGCGACCAGGCTGTGCGCGGAGGCGGTGGAGATGATCCGTCCCCATCCCTTCGCCTTCATGTGCGGCACGGCCGCCTGCATCGCATACCAGGCGCTCGTCATGTTGATCGCGACGATCGCCTCCATCTTCTCGGCCGGGAACTGGTCGATCGGCGCGACGTGCTGGATGCCCGCGTTGTTAATCAGGATGTCGACGCCGCCAAGCTCATGTGCGGCGCGATCGATCATCGCGCGGATTTGTTCGGGCTGGGTCATGTCGGCGGCATCGTACAGCGCCCCCGCCCCGCTTACGGCGGCCAGTTCGCCCCGCGTTGCCTCGATCGCCTCGGTGTCGCCGAAGCCGTTGATGACGACCGCCGCACCTTCCGCCGCCAGCGCACGGGCATAAGCGAGCCCGATGCCGGAGGTGGATCCGGTGATGACGGCTGTCTTGCCCTTGAGGAACATCGGCGCATTCTCCCTTTTTCTGGCCGCTTCATGCCCGCTTGCCCCATCCGGTTGCAACCGGGCGCCGCGATGCGCATTCGTAACGGCAGCACAACGGAGACCTGCCCATGCGCCTCGACGATTTCGATCCCAACGACATCGATGTCGGTGAGGCGCGTGAAGGCGGCGGATTTGGCGGCGGCGGTGGCGGCGGTCTGCTGTTCGGGCTGCTGCCGCTGATCGGCAGCCGCTTCGGCTGCGGCGGGATCGTCGTCGTGCTGTTGCTGTTGGCGGTATTCGGCGGCCTCGGCAATCTCGGCGGCATGCTGGGCGGCGGCGGCAACACGCCCGCCGTGACGCAGCGCGAGCAGGGCGGCGGGTCGGCGGCAGAGGTGACGCGGCTGTGCACCACCGACGCCAATGCCAAATCGGCGTGCAACGCCTTCCAGTCCGCGCAAAAGACGTGGTCCGCGATCTTCGCAGGGCAGGGCGCGAAGTTCGAGAAGCCGGGCCTGCGCTTCTTCTCGGGCAGCGGCATTTCTGGCTGCGGCGCGGCGCAATCGGCGATGGGCCCATTCTATTGTCCGACCGACCACGACATCTACCTCGACACCAGCTTCTTCAACGAACTGGCGAACCGGTTCGGTGCGAAGGGCGATTTCGCGCAGGATTATGTGATCGCGCACGAATTCGGCCACCACATCCAGAACCTGCTCGGCACGTCGGACCAGGTGCAACGCGTGCAGCGCTCGTCGAGCGAGGCAGAGGGCAATGCCGCCTCCGTCCGGCTGGAATTGCAGGCCGATTGCTACGCCGGTGTCTGGGCGGCGAAGAACCGCGACCGGATGGACGCGACCGATCTTCAGGAGGGGCTGACCGCCGCCAACGCGATCGGCGACGACACGCTGCAGAAGGAAGCGCAGGGACGCGTCGTCCCCGACAGCTTCACGCACGGCACCTCCGCGCAGCGCGTTTACTGGCTGAAGCGCGGGTTCGAGACGGGCGACCCCGCCCAGTGCGATACGTTCAACGGTGCGGTCTGACCGCAACGGATATCCGTTACCCCGGCACGCCTGCCGGGGTGACGGACAGAGCCCCTAGATGCGCACGAGCATCTTGCCGGTGTTGCCGCCGGAAAACAGCGCCAGGAACGCGTCGGGCGTCTTCTCCAGCCCCTCGAACACCGTCTCCTGCCGCTTGAGCTTGCCCTCGGACAGCCAGCCGCCCATGTCGCGATAGAATTCGCCCGCACGGTCGATGTAATCGCTGACGATGAAACCCTGCATCCGCACCCGGTTGCCGATCAGGCGGGCGAGATATTTGAGCGACGTCGGCTCCGCGGAATTATAGACGTCGATCATCCCGCAGATCGCGAAGCGCGCATGGACGTTGGCATGCGCCAGCGCCGCGTCGAGATGCTCGCCACCGACATTGTCGAAATAAACATCGATGCCGTTGCGCGCGACCTCGCCCAGCGCCTTCACCACCGGCACGCCGGCCTTGTAATCGACGACCGCATCCGCACCAAGCGACTGGACCCAGGCGCATTTGTCGGCACCGCCCGCGGAGCCGATGACATGGCACCCCTTCGCCTTGGCGATCTGCACCACGGTCGATCCGACCGCGCCGGCGGCGGCCGAGACGAAGACCGTGTCGCCTTCCTTCAGCTGCGCGACCTCGATCAATCCGAAATAGGCGGTCATTCCGGGCATGCCGAGCTGACCCAGAAACGCCTGCGGATCGACGTCGAGTTGCGGCAGCGGCTGCACCTGCTCCGCGGGCAGGATCGCCTCGTCGCGCCAGCCGCCGAAATGCTGGACCATGTCGCCGGCCGCGAACCGGTCCGACCGGCTTTCGACGACCCGCCCGACCGCACCGCCCTGCATCGGCTTGTTCAGCTCGAACGGCGGCGTATAGCTTTTCACGTCGTTCATACGGCCGCGCATATAGGGATCGACCGACAACCACTGGTTGGCGATCCGCACCTCGCCATCGGCAAGGTCGCGCGTGCCGAGGTCGATCAGCTCGAAATTGTCCATCGTCGGCATGCCATGCGGGCGCGACGTGAGGCTCCAGGCTCTGGCCATATTCCATTCTCCTTCGCGGGACAGCTTGGCCCCATCAGTTTTCAATCGCAACGAAAAAGGCCCGGAAAGACGATGCCTTCCGGGCCTTCTCCTGGGGATCCCGCAGGATCCTTATTGTCGAATGGCTTAGTAGGTGCCCGACGTGTTCCGGTCGGCCGCGGTCTTGTCCGCCGCCTGCGCGCCTGCCGTGGCCGTCGCGCCGGTGCCGGTCACCGTGCCCGTCGTCCCACTATTGGCCTGGCTCGACCAGTTCGCGGTATCGCGGTCGCCCTTGTCGCGACCCTGCACGTTGTCGCCGTAGCCGAACATGGCCTGATTGCGCTCTTCATCGCGCCACGCGGACTTTGCTTCCGACGCGGTCTTGGTCAGCGTCACCTTGTCGTCGACGCTCCTCAGCCAGCTCGACGGGATCGAATGGTGATGGCCGCCGGCATCGCGGTCGTTCTTGGTCAGCAGGATACGGTCGCCGCGCACCTTGTCGACGGTGCCGACATGCTCGCCGTCGCTGCCGACGACGTCCATATGTTCCTCGACCTTGTTCAGCGAATCGCGCTGCCCCTGGCGGTTCGTGCGCCACGAGCTGAATTCGTTCTCGAATTTCGTGCGATTCTCGCGGCGATATTCGTCGTAGTCGCGGTCGAGCGATGCGATTTGGCCACGGCGCCAGTTACCATAATGATCGTCGGTGCCGCTGTCGTAACGCTCGTCATAGCGCGAATCCATCTCGCGGCGGCGCTCCGCTTCCTCGTCGCCGAACCACGAGCGGACCTCGTCGCCGGCGCGCGCGAAGAAACCGCGCTCTTCATAGTCGTAGCCCTGCGGCTGACGGCCATAGCCGCCCTGCTGAGCCGCGCCGCGGTTGTAGCTGCTGCGGCCTTCGCCATAGCTGCCGCGATTGTCGTAGCGGCCGCGATAAGTGTCGTCGTCGGCGTGACGGTTCTGGCCGACGTCGAGGAAGCGGCGGCCATCGTGGCCGTAGCTGCCGTGATATTCCTGACGCGACGCGCCGTAGCGATCCTGGTCTGCGCCATAGCGGCTTTGGCTGCCGTAGCGATTGTCCGACTGGCCCCAGTCACGCGCGCCGCGGTTGTACCCGCCCGCGCCATAGGCCTCGCGGTCGCGGTTGAACCGGTCGCGCTGCTCGTAACGCTGGTTGCCGTATTCGCGGCGCCCGTAATCGCGATCATTGTCGAACGCGCCCGCCGCCTCGTAATCGCGCGCGCTGGAATAGCTGTAGTTGCGGCCCGAGCCATAATCCTGCCCGTAGTCCTGCGTGTCGGAGCGGCCGTAATAGTCGCCCTGCGGATTGGTTCCCCGCGGATAGCGTTCGTAGCCCATGATCGTCTCCTTCGGATGGTCGTCCTGCGGCTGCGGAGCGTCGTTTTTCGCGCTCCTGCGTCCGGCGCTAACAAGCGTCAAAGGTGCGGCTTCGTTCCTATCGTTGCGCTTTCAGAACAACGCAAATTCGCGGCTGCCGGTCGCGTCGGAACGCACCGGCCGCGGGATCAAGATTTTCGTGGGCGGGGCCCGGCGCGCTGTTGCATCACCGGAAAAGGCCCGCTAATGGCGTCGCTCCCGGCCATGCCGGGGCGGAGTGCGGGGCTGTAGCTCAGATGGGAGAGCGCTGCAATCGCACTGCAGAGGTCAGGGGTTCGATTCCCCTCAGCTCCACCACCCACTCCGCCGGCCGCTAGCGCGTCGAGCCGTCCTGCGATCCGTGTTGCTGCGCCGCGGGCGCGAGCGTGCCGACGAAATCCAGCAGGAACAGTGTCAGGCCGTGCGCGTCGGTCACTTCCAGACGCCATTCGTGCCCCGACCAGATATCGCTGATCGGCTCGATCATCTCTGCCGCGAACCGGATCGCGACGCGTTGCGCGGCGGCGAGGTCGGGAAGCTCCCGACCGACCGGGTCGGGGATCGAGACGCCATCGTGGATATGGAAATGGTAACGCGGCACCACGCCCTCCTCGAAGGGGCTTTCCTACCGCCTGTCCTGGATCATTGATCTATACGAAGTTAACCACGTTACCGCGATAGACGGGCCATCGGACATGGCGGGTTGACCCGTTCGGCCGCCGGCGCGTTACACGATGGCATGAGCGCCCTTCCGATTCCGGCCAGCACCCTCGTCATCCTGCGCGACCGGATCGGGCGCGCGCCGGAGCTGTTGATGGTCGAACGGGCAGCGACGATGGCGTTTGCGGCCGGCGCGATGGTCTTTCCCGGCGGCCGTATCGATCCCGACGATTACCGGTTGGCGGAGGTCATGGGTCTGGGCGACGACGGCCCTGCGCGCATCGCCGCGATCCGTGAGACGATCGAGGAAGTAGGGCTGGCGATCGGCGTCGCGCCCACGCCGTCCGCCGCCACCGTCGCCGACCTTCGCGCAAAGCTCCACGCGGGGATGCCGTTCGCGCAGACGCTCGCCGCACACGGGCTGACGCTGATCCCCGATGCGCTGACACCCTTTGCGCGCTGGCTGCCCGATCACCCGGGAATGCGTATCTTCGACACCCTCTTCTTCCTCGCCCGTGCGCCGGCGGACGTCGAGGTCGAGGTCGACGGGACGGAGAACGTCCGCCTTGTCTGGACCACCGCCGCGCAGGCACTGGCGGCAGCGGACGCGGGCGAGGCGACGATCATCTATCCGACGCGCCGCAATCTCGAACGGCTCGCCCGGTTCGATAGCCATGCCGCCGCCTGCGCCGACGCCGCAGCCTTTCCGATGCGCACGATCACGCCCTTCGTCGAGGAACGCGACGGCGTGTTGCATCTTTGCATTCCGGCGGACTGCGGCTATCCGGTTACCGCCGAACCCATGACCGCGGTACGGCGCCACTGATGCGCGGGCTGCGCCGCGCGATCATGTGGTGTGTTGGCCTGCTCGTAGCAGGGGCTGCGCTGCTCGTCGTCTTCGCGCTGATGCGCGGCCGTCCGCAGGATTTGCCCTGGACACCGCTCGACCTCGCCGCGCCGCCGGGCCTGTCGACCGCGCGCAAGCTCGCCGCGCTTGGCGACGACTTGGCGCTCTGCCACGCGCTGCTCGACCAGGCGGGGATCCGGTACACCGCCCTGCCCGCACACCGAGACGGGGCGACATGCGGCTATCGCGACGCGGTGCGCCTCGATCCCGGTGGCGCACGAACGATCGCGCTGACACCGCCAGGGCTCGGTACCACCTGTCCCGTCGCGGCGGCGCTGGCGGTGTGGGAATGGAACGTCGTGCAACCAGCCGCGCAGGCGCGGTTCGGCGTACCCATCGTCCGCATCGAGCATCTCGGCAGCTACGCCTGCCGTCGCCTCTACGGCCGCGCCGCGGGCAACTGGAGCGAACACGCCCGCGCCAATGCGATCGATATCGCGGGCTTTCGCCTGGCCAACGGCACGCGCATTACCGTCGCGCGTGACTGGCGCGGCCAGAGCGCGAAGGCGGCCTTTCTGCGCGACGTGCGGGATGGCGCGTGCCGGGTCTACGCGACCGTCCTGTCCCCCGATTACAATGTCGCGCATCGCGACCATCTGCATCTCGACCAGGCGGATCGCGGCGCGATGGGGCGGCGGGCCTGTCGCTGACCGGCGCCACCCCCCGGTGGGCGCCGGCTGTGCGACGGATCAGTGCGACAGCGTCGCCGATCCGCTGTCGACCTTTTCCACCCATTTCGGGAAGAAGCCCGGCTGGCGGTTCGACCAGCCCGACGCCGTCGCCGCCGCCTCGCTGATCGACTGGAGGAGCTTGCGCCGCACCTCCGGGTGAAGGTGTGGTAGCGCCGCCGCTCCGCAGAAGGCGCTCGGCAACCACGGCCGCACTTCCGCGCCGATCAACCGCTCGTACAGAAAGCGGAAGGCGGAGAAACTGGTCAGCCGCCCCTGCCCCAGATCGAACGCCGCGAGCGTCGTCAGCGGCGTCAGGAACGGCTCGATCTGCGACAGATCGGCGTCGTCAGGTACACGCTGGCGAATTTCGGGAAGCGCGTGATACAGCCGCGCCTGTGCGCGGATACTCGCCGCCTCCACCACGTCGCGCGACCAGCGCGCCATCGCATCCTCCCGGTCCAGCCCGATATCCAGACTGCGCCGGATGTACCGCTGCGTCGCCGCCGCGAACCCTGCGAATTCTTTCATCTCCGCCAGCGTCATCGCACCTTCGGCCGGCTTTCTGCTTGCACCCATCGTCTTCACCCCGCCCGCTGCTTCACATCGACGAAGGCATCATGCGCCCGGATGGTTAACCATTCCCTGAATGCGAACCCTTCGCCGCAACAAAAGCATCACGAATATCGCTGCGTCGCAACATTCATTGCGACGAACCGAGGCTCGACTTGTCGCAAAGCGCACAGGGCATGGTATCGCGGCAACGGCGCGCCTGTGCGGGAACGGACACAAAAGCGGCGGTCCCGGTCTCCCGGAACCGCCGTTCTCGCGTGATCGCGGAGCGCTCAATCCTGCTGTGTGCGCGCCTTTTCAGCGTCCTCATCATAGCCGGAGGACGGCGCGGGGTCGTTGCTGTGCACGGGCTGCGTCGAGGCTGGCGGATCGCTGGCGTCCATCGATTCGTCGAGCGCCGCGTCCAGCCGCGCGTCGGTATCCGCAGGATCGTCCTGCAACCGCCGATGGATCGACTGGTCCTGCCCGGCATCCTGCCGTGCGTCGCGTCCCTTTTCCTCGTCCGCCGGCGGGGCGACGGCAAGGCTGTCCAAGGCCCGCTGGTCCATTGCGTCGTCTATACCCATCGCACCCTCCTGAAAATCGTTGGATACGTTTTGAAACGATGGCTCCGACGGTTCCGTTCCCCCCGCCTCAGCATCATGCGTCGGGGTGCCCCCGTCACGCGCCAAACGTGAAAAAGGCCCGGCGGGATGGCCGCCGGGCCTTCGTTCTTTCGCCGGCAATGCCGATGCGAAGATCAGTTCCGCTGCGACCCGAACAGGCGCAGCACGAACAGGAACATATTGATGAAGTCGAGGTAGAGCGACAGGGCCGACAGCACCACGGCCTTGCCGACCATGCCCGTGCCTGCGACCTGGAAATACAGGCTCTTCGTACGCTGCGTGTCATAGGCGGTCAGCCCTGCGAACAGCAGCACGCCGATGAAGCTGATGACCAGCGCCAGCGGGCCCGAATGCAGGAACAGATTGATCAGGCTGGCAACGATCAGGCCGACGAGGCCGATGATCAGGAACGTGCCAAACGCCGACAGATCCCGCTTCGTGGTGTAGCCGTAGAGGCTGAGCCCCGCGAAACCGGCGGCCGTCGCGAAGAACGCGCCGGCGATCGACGTGCCGCTATAGACGAGGAAGATCGTCGACAGCGACAGGCCCATCAGCGTCGCGAACGCCCAGAACAGCGCCTTCAGCGTGCCCGTCGAGAAGCGCGCTTGGCCAAAGCTCATCGCGAAGACGATGCCGAGCGGCGCCAGCATCAGGATGAGGCGCAACGCGCCGTTCGAGAACACCGCCGCCGCGGCACCCGACATGGCGAAGCCGAGTGCGACGATACCCGTCAGCAGCACGCCCGAGGCCATGTAATTATAGACCGACAGCATGTACGAGCGCAGACCCGCGTCATAGGCGCCGCTGCGCGCGGCACCGGCGCGCGGGGCACCGAATGGCGCGGCGCTCTGCCGGGGGTCGGACCAGTTTGCCATGGTATCCAAAACTCCTTTTCCCGGCCACATGCCGGATAGGCGAAATATCGGCCCCTGCCCCGCGCTTTTCAAGCGAAACCGCGGATCGTTTCACGGACGCGCAACACAACGTTACAGGCGTGCTTTCGTGGCGCCGCATCGCACGCGCTACTTCTCGCCGAACAGTTCGCGCTGCGCCTTTTCCAGTTCGTCGGCGTAGCGTCGCCGGACGTGTGCCTCGGTCAGCAGACCGAGCACCGTGCCGTCGCGATCGATCACCGCCAGTTCGTCGCGTTGCGCGGCGTCGAACTGCTGCATCACCGCCGCGATGTCGAGGTCGGGGGTCAGCGCGACATCCGCCGCGCGCGCCAGCGTCGCGACCGGCGCGGCCTCGTCCACCCCTTCGGCATGCGCGGCGACCGGGCTGACGATGCCGGCGTAGCGGTCCGCCATGTCGGTGACGACGACGCGGCTTGTCGCGCCGAGCGGAAAGCGGCGACGGAATTCGGCGATGCTCGTCTCTCCCGCGACCGTGTTGGGCTGGCGCCGCATCATCCGCCCGGCGGTCAGCGCCTTGACCCAGCCGACGTCGCGCGCGCTGCGAATCGTCTCGCCGCGCAGGTGGAGTCGCCAGGTCGAGAAGGAATAGCCGAACAGCTGGCGCACGATCGTCGAAGAGACGAGACTTGCCGCCAGCACCGCGCCGGTCAGGCTGAAATTGCCCGTCGCCGACAGCACCAGCATCGTCATCGTGAACGGCGCGCCGACCACCGCGACCGCGAGCGCCGCCATCCCGACCATCGCGGCATTGCCCGCGTTGAGGATCGATTGGCCCGCGACCCAGCCGAGCATGCCCGCATACAGATGCCCGACGAGCGTTCCGAGGAACAGCGACGCGAAGAACAGTCCGCCCCGAAACCCGAAGCCGAGCGAGACGATCGACGCCAGCGCCTTCGCCACCAGCATCCCCGCGACGAAGGCGATCGGCACGCTCGTCATCATGTCGATGTGGAGCGCGCTGTGCCCGGCGGAGAGCACCTGCGGCGACAGTGCGGCGAGCCCCGCCATCAGCACCCCGCCGACGATCGGTCGCGACCAACCGGGCAGGCGCGCGCGCGTCTGCGCCTCCATCAGCGCGACGGCGCGCATGATCGCGATGCCGATCAGCGCGCACGTCACGCCGAGGCCGCCGTACAGGACATAGCCGAAGGTGTGGATTTCCGGCCCCCGGTCGACATGGACGATGTAGGGGACGACGCCCAGCCGCTGCGCGGTCTGCGCGCCGGCCAGCGCCGCGGCGACGACCGGCGCGATCGCCGCGGGGGTATAGGCGCCTATCACCACCTCGAACGCGTAGAAGGCACCCGCGAGCGGCGCGCCGAACGCCGCCGCGATCGCCGCGCCCGATCCCGCCCCCACCAATGTGCGGACATCGCCGCGCCGCAGTTTGAGCCAATGCCCCGCCAGCGACGCTAGCAGCCCGCCCGCCTGTGCATAGGCGGCCTCCAGCCCGACCGACGCGCCGAAGCCGTTCGACAGAATCGTCTGGCCAGAGATGATCGCGCTGTCGCTGGCCGACATCCGGCCGCCGTGCAGGGCATTCGCCTCGACCGCGTCGACCAGCGACCGTCGCCGCGCGCGGACCAGCCGGTTGAACGCGACCAGCACCAGCCCGCCGACGGGCAGTATCGCCAGATGCACCACCCCGAGCGGCGGCGCGCCGCTCAGCCGCACCGCGGGCGGCAGGTCGAACAGCAGATGCTGCAGCGTGCGCGCCAGCGCGCCCTGCACGACCGCGAGCATCCCTGCCCCCATGCCGATCGCGATCGCGAGTGCGACAAACAGAATCTCGATCGACCGGACCTGCCCGCCCAGCCAGCGCAGCCACGCCGGTCCCCGCACGTCCAGGCGCGCCTTGGCGAGGATCGGCGGGGTCGGCAACATGCCGTATCCCTGCCCGTACCGTGCGCGCTTGTCACCCGCTTCGATCGGGCCATCCAGTTCAATCGGTTATACGCAATGCGCCGAACTTGATCGACGGGCGCGCATCCTGTCTGCTGACGCGCGATCCACCAATCGTCCGCCTGGAAAGGCCCCTCGCAATGCCGCGCCTGTTCGTCGCCCTGCGCCCCCCGCCCCCGGTCCGGCAGCGACTGCGCGCACTCGGCACCGGCATCCCCGGCGCGCGCTGGCAGGACGACGAGCAACTGCACCTGACGCTGCGCTTCATCGGCGATATCGACCGGCCCTTGGCGGAAGACGTCGCCGCCGCGCTCGGCGGCGTCCATGCCCCCGTCCCGGCGGTGTCGATCACGGGCGTCGGACGCTTCGAGCATCGCGGGCGCATCGAGGCTCTATGGGCCGGCGTCGCGCCCTCGGAAGCCCTGCGTCATCTGCACCGCAAGGTCGAGCAGGCGTGCGTGCGCGCCGGCCTTCCCCCCGAACGCCGCGCCTTCCTGCCGCATGTCACGCTCGCGCGCTTCTCGCGCAGTGCCGGCGTCGCGCCGGAGATCGGAGGGTGGCTGGCGATGCATGCCGGGCTCGCGCTGCCCGCGTTCCCGTCGTCCCATATCGTCCTCTACGAAAGCCATCTCGGCAGCGCGGGCGCCAGCTACACCCCCGTCGCGCGCTGGCCGCTCGACGTAGGCTGATCGCGCCTGCGGTCGGGCGCGACGACGCCTTGCCTGCCGGAACCGGGCGGGTCATGACGGGTTCGTCAGCGACACGCCTGTCCATACGGGAGACGACCTTTATGCGCGCCCTCATTCTGGCCGGCCTGTCCGGCCTCGCCCTCACCGCCTGCGACCAGACCGAAAAGGTGCAGACGGGCACCCCCGTCGCCGGCGGCGTGCGCGCGGCCGCGATGCTACGCGATGCGACCGGTGCCGATGTCGGCCGCGCAACGGCGACCGATGTCGCGGGCGGCATCCGCTACACGCTCGACGTGCGGGGTCTCCCGGCTGGGACGCATGGCGCGCACATCCATACCGTCGGTCGCTGCGACGCGCCCGATTTCACCACGGCGGGCGGCCATTGGAACCCAACGATGAAGAAGCACGGGACGATGAACCCGCAGGGCCCGCACGAAGGCGACCTGCCCAACCTCATCGTCGGCAGCGACGGCCGCGGCACGCTGGGCGTGACGGTGCCGGGTCAGACGATGGCCGGGCTACTGGATGCGGACGGATCGGCGATCGTCGTCCACGCCGGCCCCGACGATCTGATGACCGATCCGTCGGGCAACAGCGGCGGCCGCATCGCCTGCGGCGTCTTCACCGCCGCCTGATCTTCAGCCTTTGGCGTCTTCACCGCCCGTCGCTCAGATCGCCTCCCCCGCCGCGCGGGCGCGCGCCTCGCGGCTCGCTTCCGCGGCGGGGACCAGGCGGTACGCCGCGATCGCGCAGCCGATCGTGATCGGCGTGGCGAGCAGCAGCGACAGCATCCCCGTCGAAAGACTGCCCGTCAGCGTCGACACGCGCCCCGCCAGATAGGGGCCCATCGCCAGCCCCATCAGCGTCGTGCCGATGAAGAAGGTCGCGGTCGCCGTGCCTCGCATTCGCGGCAGCACCAGGTCCTGCGTCGTCGCCGCAGCCGCGCCCAGCGCGCCGCTCGCGCACAGGCCCGACAGGAACAGGCACAGGTAGAAGACCAACGGCACGCTCGCGGTGAACGCGCCGACCAGGAACGGGATCGGCACGATCGCGCCGAACAGCACCACCGCCAGCCGCCCGGCCGGGTTGCCCTGTCGCAGCCGGTCCGCGACCACCCCGCCCAGCGATACACCCAGGAAACCGGCGAGCGCGCCGCTGCCGCCGATCAGGAATCCCGCCTCCGCCGGCGTCGCGCCCAGCGTGCGCATCGCATAGGGCGCGGCCCAGAAGCTCGCGGCGTAGCTCAGAAAGGCGTTGAGGCCATAGGCGACGACCGTGCACAGGAATGCCGGCGTCCCGACGATCAGCGCGAAGGTCGCCGGGTCGCGCCGCCTGAGCGCGCTCGCCCAGGAAAAGACCGCATAAACGCCGGTGCCGATCGCCAGCCACTGCGGCAACGGTTCGCCAGCGGCACGCAAGGCCGCCACCGCCGCTACGACGAGGCCGAGCGCGAGCAGGTTGACGCCAAGCGCCCGCACGCCGCCGCGCGCCGCGCCGATCAGCGTCAGCGGCGGGATGATCGTCAGCAATTCGTCGAGAAAGGCGCGGAATGGTGCCGGATGCCGCTCGGGCGGCGGCAGCCCTTCGACCGCGCCGCGAATCGGCTCACGCAGCGTTGCGATCCATAACGCGACGATCAGTCCTGGCAGTCCGACCGCGAGGAACGCCGCCTGCCACCCGACCAAACCCAGCGGGCCGCCATGCGGATAGGCACGGTTCCATCCCTGGACGATCAGCCCGCCGATGAACAACGAACAGCCGCCACCGACATAAAGCCCCGCCGAATAAATGGCGAGCGCGGTCGCGCGCAGCCGCTTGGGGAAATAATCGGAGATCAGCGAATAAGCGCCCGGGCTCGCGGTCGCCTCGCCGACGCCGACGCCGATCCGCGCTGCCGCCAGTTGCCCCCCGTTGTGCGAGAATCCCGACAGCGCGGTCATCGTCGACCATAGCGCGAGCCCGATCGTCATCAACCGCACACGATGCCAGCTATCCGCCAGCCGGCCGAGCGGGATGCCGAACAGCGAATAGAAGACGCCGAACGCGGTGCCGTACAGAAAGCCCAGATCCTCGTCGTGCAGGCCAAGGTCGCGCTTGATGTCCTCCGCCAGGATCGAGATCACCTGGCGGTCGACGAAATTGAGCACATAGACGAGGAACAGAATCGCCAGCACGTACCAGGCGTAACGCGACGCCCGCTGCTCCCCGCCCGCGCCGCTTTCGGTCGCCAAAGCCCCGGCCATCGCGCTCTCCTGCATACCGTATCGCCGAAAGACTAGAGCAACGCGACGGCATTGCAAGAGCCGTAGCGATACCGTTTCTTCGATCAATCAGACATGGGCGGGAAAGGGTCGATTCAATGACCTTTGTGTTGCAGTTATGCACCACATCGGGCCCAATTTCATTTTACGCTCATTGCGGTGGGGATATCGCAACAAATAGGGTTGAGTTCCGACGAATTTGAAACATAATTCCTTCGCCTACTGTATACCGTAGGCGGATATGGCGCTGGGGAGCGCCGAAGAGGGGACTTAATAATGCTGACCAATCGTAAGCGGGGCCTCCGCAAGAGGCTTCTCGCATCGGCCTTCTGCGGCTTGATGGTCGTCGCCGGCAACACCGTCGGCGCGCCCGTCGCGCAAGCGCAGGGCTTCTCCACCTTCCTGGGCACCGGTACCGTTGTCGACAGCAACGGCAAGCCGATCGAAGGCGCGACGGTGACCGTCCGCTCGCAGGACCAGGGCTTTACGCGCAGCGTGAAGACGGCGAAGGACGGAACGTACAGCATTCCCGAATTGCGCGACGGCAACTACGATTTCACGGTCGAGGCGCCCGGCTTCGACAGCTACGCGGAAACCGACGTCCGGCTCGTCGCGGGCGCAGCCTCCAACCAGTTCCGGCTCGGTGCGGCGAACGGCGACATCACCGTCACCAGCAAGCGCGTCAAAACGACCGACTTCGACCTGACCACGACCGGCCAGGTGATCAACGTCGCCGACATCGCCACCCGCCTTCCCGTCGCACGCAGCCTGACCGCGATCATTCTGCAGGCGCCTGGCACCGCGGCAGGATCCGGTGCGTTCGGCGGCCTGCCCTCCGTCAACGGTTCGGCGGTTTCGGAGAACGCCTATTTCGTCAACGGTCTCAACATCTCCGACTTCCGCAAGGGGCTGACCCCGGTCGAAATCCCGTTCGAGTTTTACTCGACGGTCGAGGTCAAGACGGGCGGCTTTGCGGCGGAATTCGGCCGCACGACCGGCGGCTTCACCAGCGCCACGACCAAGTCGGGCTCGAACGATTTCCACGGCGGAATGCTGTTCACCTGGAACCCGAACTGGGGCCGTTCGCTCGCCCCCGACACGCTCGGCTCGGACAATGACAGTTCGAAGAGCGAGTCGCGCTCGACGATCTTCCAGCTGTCCGGCCCGATCTGGAAGGACCATCTGTTCTTCTACGGCCTGTATCAGGCCCGCGACAACACGAGCAGCGCCGGCGGCCGCCAGTTCCTGGGCGACCCGCGCACCAACGACGTCAACGATCCGACGAAGTTCCTGGGCACCAGCCGCAGCTATTATTCGACGCATTCGCCCTTCTACGCGGGCAAAATCGACGCGATCATCACCAATGGACAGCGGCTGGAGTTCACCTACTTCAACACGTCGGGCGATGCGGTCAATTCGACCTACGGGAACACGACGAGCCGCGCCAACCGCTTCAACTACATCACAAACACCGACGGCCCCTACAGCGGCCGGACGCTCAGCCAATATGGCGGCGAGAATTACGTTGCGCGCTATACCGGCGTGATGACCAGGTGGCTGACGCTGTCGGCCGCCTATGGTCGCAACGTCAACACGAGCAATTATCAGTCGTTCAACGCGACGAACACGGTCGTGCCCGGCGCCGCCGATTATCGCGATCCGTTCAACACCCAGACCCTCACCGTCGCCGGCGGCAGCCAGGGCATCAACAAGGACGTGCGCAAATTTTACCGTGCGGACGCCGACCTCTACTTCAATCTGCTCGGCTCGCACCACGTCAAGGGCGGGTACGACCGCGAGAAGCTGGCGTCTGACTCGCTCTACCTGCCGTCGGGCAACGGCATCGGTTACGGCATCTATCGCGCGTCGGCGGGGAACCCCTATGGCCTCGCGTCGGGCACCGATTACGTGCAGCAAAGCGTCTACCGCCAGTCGGGCAACTTCACCTCGCTGAACGATGCCTTCTATATCGAGGACAGCTGGTCGCTCTTCTCGAACCGGCTCAACATCAACGCTGGTCTGCGCAACGATCGCTTCACCAACAACAACGCGCTCAACCAGACGTTCTACAAGTCGGGCAATCAGTGGGGGCCGCGCTTCGGCTTTACCTTCGATCCGATCGGCGACCAGCGCGATAAGGTGTATGGCAGCTTCGGTCGCCTCTTTATCCCGGTCGCGTCGAACACGAACATCCGCCTGACCGGCGGCGAAACCTACTTCGTCCGCACCAACCTGTTCGGCGGGATCGGCAACGGCAACGTGCCCATCCTCGGCGCGCCGGTTCTCTACGCGGGTGCGGCCGCCTGCCCGGACGACAAGGTCGCGAACTGCTCGGTCACCGGCAACGGCGAGCCCAAGGAAGCGGCTACCACCGTCTCCTCGACGCTGAAGCCGCAGTCGGCGGACGAATATATCCTCGGCTACGAAAAGCGGCTTGGATCGCGCTGGCGGGTCGGCGCCTTCTTCACCTACACCAAGCTCAACGAGGTGCTGGAAGACGCCGCGATCGACGCCGCGATCGTCAGTTATTGCAACGCGCAGAAGGCGACGGGTTGCAACCAATGGGGCGGGTTCGACCAATATGTGCTGATCAACCCCGGCCAGGGCGCGACGGTGCAGCTCGCCTATCCGATCAACGGCGAGAAGACCGCCCGCACGGTCAGCTTCACCGCGGCCCAACTGGGCTATCCGAAGGCGGTGCGCACCTACAAGGGCATCACGCTGGAGGCGCATCGTGAATTCGACGGCGTGTGGAGCCTGGACGCCTCGTACACCTACTCGAAGACGATCGGTAACTATGAAGGCGGCGTGAAGACCGACAACGGGCAGAGCGATACCGGCCTCACCACCGACTTCGACCAGCCTGGACTCGTCAACGGCACCTACGGCTATTCGCCCAACGACAAGCGCCACGTCATCAAGCTGGCGGGCAGCTACATGTTCTTCGACGCGCTCAACGTCGGCCTCAACCTCCAGGCCTATGCGCCGCGGCGGTACGGTTGCCTTGGTCAGGTGCCGCGGTCGGTCGATCCCTATGCCTATGCCTATGGCGCGGCAGGCCTGTACTGCCAGGTCAACGCGGACGGCAGCATCAACACCGACCCGAGCGTCACCCGTCCGGTGCAGCTGATCCGGCGGGGTTCGGTATTCACGAACGACTGGCTGATCACCAACGATCTCGACATCAGCTACAAGTTCAATGTCGGCAAGGCGGCGATGACGCTGCGCGGGACCGTATTCAACGTCCTCAACCGCCACGCGGTGACGAACCTGAACGAATACGGCACGGACAATCAGGGTCGCGCATCCGCCTATTACCGCACGATCACCGGATACCAGACGCCGCGCAACGCCCGTCTGCAGCTGTCGTTCGACTTCTGATCCCGGCGCGGAAGGCGGCGCTGTGGTGTCGCCTTTCGCGCTGACCGGAGGTCTCTCGAGAAAAGACGATAGTGGACAGGATCATCACGGTGTAGTATTTAACTACCACGCCATCGAAGCCCTGTCGTCGCACGGCTTCCGTTTGTTCCGACCGGCTGCGTTCCCTCGCTGCCATCGGCCACCTGCCGGTCCCGCTCCGTGCGGGGCCGGCTTTTTTCAGGCGCGGAGCGGCGGCCGGCGGGCGCCCTGCTCCAGGCGGCGGAGCAGCGATTCGATCGAGGGGCTTTCGGGCGCGGCGTCAGGATTGCGCGGCAGTTCGACGGTGTCGATCCGCTCCCCCTCGGCGAGCGCGACGCGCGGGCGGAGCGGCGCGACGGGCCGCAGCGGCTCGCGCGGCACGTCGGGGACCGCGCCGGGGTGGAAGGCGGCGAGCGGCTGGTCGAGGTCGGCGGGAATGTCGCGCTCGGCGGGGGGCGGCGGCGGCGCGGTGACCGCACGCGGCTCTGTCGGCGGCGGCATCGGCGCGCCCAGATCGGCGGCCGACATCGGCCGGCGGGCGGGTGCATCGGGATGGGCATCGGCCCGGCGCAGCATTGGCGCATCGTCCTCGCCGCGTCCCTTCGTCATCGGCGCGAGCAGGCCATCGGGCCCGAACAGCAGGAACAGCGCGGACCAGGCGACGGCCGCGGCAATCCCCCCGGCCGCCAGCGCCAGCACCGTCCGCGCGGTAAGGCCCAGCGGCGGCTGCGCGACGGGGAGCAGGGCCGCGACCCCGCTCCGCCACACCCAATCCTCCAGCGTCGAGGCGGGCACCAGCAGGAACGTCGCGGCGGCGGCAAGACCGACGACCGCACCGCCGACGGGCGCGATCCACGGCGCCGCGGCGGCAAAGGTCGGGTTGATGCGGGGCCAGGCTGCCATGATCGATCCAGTGTCTTACGCGATAAGTCGTTGGTAAATCGGTTCGTAACGGCAAATATTTGACGACCAGTTACGTTCCTGTTCGACGAACGTCCGCGCTTGCGCGCGGCGCGCCGGCCATCCGGATCGGTCCGCGAGCAACCCGGCGAGCGCCCGTGCTATCGCGGCGGGATCGTCGGGTGCGAACAACGTCCCCGTCTCGCCGTCGCGGATCAGCTCGCGATGACCGCCGACGTCGGATGCCGCGACCAGCTGGCCCTGCGCCATCGCTTCGAGCGGTTTCAGCGGCGTGACGAGATCGGTCAGCCGCATCCGCTTGCGCGGATAGGCAAGCACGTCGACCAGCGCATAATAATGTTCCACGTCCTGATGCGGCACGCGGCCGACGAAGCGGATCGCATCCGCCGCGGGCGATGCCGCGGCCTGCGCCCGCAACGCCGCCTCCATCGGCCCGCCGCCGACGAGCAACAGGCGCGCGTTCGGCCGGGCCCCGATCAACGCCGGCATCGCCGCGATCAGATCGTCGAGCCCCTCATAATCGTAGAAGCTGCCGATGAACCCGATCGTTTCCGCGCCATCCAAGCCGAGGTCGCCGGCCAGCCGCGGATCGCGCGCCACCGGCGCGCCGAACAGCGAGAGGTCGACGCCGTTGGGCGAGACCGCGATCTTGTCCGCCGCCACGCCGCGCGCGATCAGGTCGCCGCGCAGCCCCTCGCAGATCACCGTCACCGCATCCGCGCGCGCGACCGCCCAGTTCTCGAGCGCGCGCGTCGCGCGATAACGCGCCGATCCCTCGCGCCCCGTCCCGTTGCCCACCGCGGCATCCTCCCAGAAGGCACGGATCTCGTAGACCAGCGGCAATCCGCGACGTCGCGCGACCAGCCAAGCGGCGACCGCGTCGAGCGCGGGCGAATGCGCGTGGAGGATGTCGGGGCGAAACGCGTCCACCGCCGCGGCGATACGCCGGGCGAAGGCGGCGATGCCGCGCGCCTCGCCGATCGGTCCGCTGCCACCGACAGGCGGCGTGCGGTGAAAGGTGATGCCGTCGACCCGCTCGACCGCATCGGGACTTTCGCCCTGCCGCGGCCCGGTCACCGCCGCGACCTGCCACCCGCGCGCCTCCTGCGCCTTCAGGATGGCGCGGGTCCGGAACGTATAACCGCTCTGCAACGGCAGCCCGTGGTCGAGGACGTGGAGTATGCGCATGCCTGGCGCCATGGCATGGACGCGCTTAACGCCGCGTCAACCGGCATGTTCGTAAAGCCGTGGTCGATCGGCGGGCCGAGGCTGGCCGCGCCGGCCCGCATCGGCTCGGGCGACAGCGGCAAGGCAGAAGGGAGCGCGACCAATGATCGACAATTTCGCACTCGGTCTGACGCACGCGTTGCTGCTGTTGGCGGCGTGGCGACTGCTGCGTCGGCCCGATCTCGATTCGGAGAATCCCCCGCCGCGCCACTGGCGCGCGAAGGATTGACGGACCGGCGTGCGCGACCTCGTCTTCATCGCCTTTCTGGCCGCGATCTTCGGCATGGGCTTTCGCCGGCCGTTCCTGCTGGTCCTCGCCTATGTCTATATCGACATCGTCTCGCCGCAGCGCTTGACCTATCTGCTGCTCAACAGCGTGCCGATCTCGTTGATCGCCGTCGCGCTGGCGGTGGGCGGCTGGCTGCTCGCCGATGCGAAGAAGGACAGCCGCTTCGCCCCGCGCCAGGGGCTGATCGCGCTGCTGATGCTGTATTGCTGGGGCACGACGCTGACCGCGGACTTCCCGCTCGACGCCCGGGACAAATGGGACTGGGTGTGGAAATGCCTGGCCTTCGCGGCTTTCCTGCCGCTGACGCTGCGCACGCGGCTGCGCATCGAGGCTCTGCTGCTGTTCATGATCGTGTCCGCCGCGTCGATCATCATCGTCGGCGGGATCAAGACGCTGGCGGGCGGCGGCGGCTATGGCCAACTCGACCTGATGGTGAACAACAATTCGGGGCTGTACGAAGGCTCGACGATCTCCACCGTCGCGATCGCGATCGTCCCCCTGATCGCGTGGTTCATGCGGTTCGGCACGATCTTTCCGCCCGACTGGCGCGTGAAGGGCTTCTGCCTCGCATTGATCTTCGCCTGCCTGTTGATCCCGGTCGGCACGTCGACGCGCACCGGCCTGCTCTGCATCGTGCTCGTCGCGCTGCTGTCGATCCGCAACGCACAGCGCAAGTTGCTGTATCTCGGCCTGATCGGCGCGTGCGCGGTGATGGCGGTGCCGTTCCTCCCCGCCTCCTTCACGCAGCGGATGAGCACGATCGAAAACCACCAGGCGGACGAATCCGCCTCGACCCGCGTCGCCGTCTGGGGATGGACGATGGACTATGTCCGCTCGCATCCGTTCGGTGGTGGGTTCGACGCGTATCGCGGCAATCACATCCGCTACGAGATCAAGCGCGCCGATCCGGCCGCGGGCCCCGCCGCCGCGCTCACCGACACCGCGGTGACCGACAAGGCGCGCGGCTACCACAGCGCCTATTTCGAGATGCTGGGCGAACAGGGCTATTTCGGGCTGGCGCTCTGGCTGTCGATCAGCCTGATCGGCCTCGTTCGTATGGAGGTGCTGCGCCGCCGCTATCGCGACCGCGACGGCGAATTCGCCTGGGCGGGGCCGCTCGCCGCCGCGCTGCAGACCGCGCATATCGTCTACCTGCTCGGCGCCGCCTTCATCGCGATCGCGTTCCAGCCGTTCATCTACATGCTGATCGGCGCGCAGATCGGGCTCGACACCTATCTCGCACGCCGACGCAAGGAGGCGGGCGGGATGGACGGCTTCGTCCGCCGCCGGCCCCCGTCCCCGCCCTTGCCGCCACCGCCGCTGCCCGCGTGAGCGAGCTTCGCGCGCTGACCGGCGCCCGCGGCCTCGCCGCCTGGGCGGTGGTGCTCTACCACATCCGCGGATCGATCGCCGGCCTGCCGCCCCGCGCAGAGGCCGTGCTGGCCAAGGGCTATCTCGCGGTCGATTTCTTCTTCCTCCTGTCGGGCTTCGTCATCTGGCTGACCTGGGGGCCACGCCTGTATGCGCAGGGCATGCGCGCAGTGCCGGGCTTCTGGCGCAAGCGCGTCGCCCGCATCTGGCCGCTGCACGCCCTGATGCTGGCGTTCGCCGCGATGCTCGCCCTGCTGCTCGTCGCGAGTGGGCGGCACGATCCGGCTTTCCCCTTCGCCGAGCTGCCGCTGCACGTCCTGCTGATCCAGAATTGGGGATATACGGACGCGCTACGCTGGAACGACCCGGCCTGGTCGATCAGTTCCGAAGCGGCCGCCTATCTGCTGTTTCCCATACTCGCCTGCACGATCGACTGGCGGCGGCTGCCTGCCGCTGCGCTCGTCGCGATCGCCGCGGCGCTGCTGATCGGGCTGCACGTCGTCATGCGCGACCAGCTGTCGCTCGGCAGCGATATCCCGCGCTTCGGCCTTGCGCGCTGTCTCGCCGAATTCGGCTGTGGCACGGTGCTTGCGGCGCTCTACCTGCGCCGTCCGTCGATCGTCTGGCCGGCAATCGTCGGCGCTGTCGCCCTGGCTGCGCTTGTCGCGGGCGCGCCGGAGACGGCCACCGTGCCGGCAGCCTTCGCCGCGCTGCTGCTCTTGCTTGCCCTCACCGCGGGCCTGCGCGGCAATCCGCTCGAAACCCGCGTGATCCATTATCTGGGTGACA
Organism: Sphingomonas sp. FARSPH; assembly: GCF_003355005.1. Taxonomy (NCBI): domain Bacteria; kingdom Pseudomonadati; phylum Pseudomonadota; class Alphaproteobacteria; order Sphingomonadales; family Sphingomonadaceae; genus Sphingomonas; species Sphingomonas sp. FARSPH. Next base: position 639,029 of record NZ_CP029985.1, read on the forward strand.
TCAGCTACGCGACCTATCTGTCGCATTTCCTGCTGTGGAAGGCGTTCAAGCTCGTCCGCGATGCCGGCGCGGTGCCGGGAGGCATGATCGCCGCCTATCTGCTGCTCGTCCTCGCCGCATCGATCGCGCTCTACCATCTGTGGGAACGCCCGGCGCAGCGTTGGGTCAATGCAGCGCCCCTTTCCTGAGGGGAAAGGAGCGCCGCGTCGTGGCTTCAGGCGTCGGCGAGTTCCTCGGTCAGCGCCTGGATGATCGCGTCGTTGAACGCGGGGATGTCGTCCGGCTTGCGGCTGGTGATGAGGTTGCCGTCGACCACCACCTGCTCGTCCTCGACATCGGCGCCGGCATTTTCCAGATCGGTACGCACCGACGGCCAACTCGTCACGCGGCGGCCGTCGACGACATCCGCCTCGACCAGCAGCCACGGCGCGTGACAGATTGCGGCGACGATCTTGTCGTCCTCCATGAACTCGGTGACGATCTCGACCGCACGTTCCTGCAGCCGCATCTTGTCCGGATTGCCGACGCCGCCGGGCAGCACCAGCGCATCGTAATCGTCGGTATCGACCTGATCGAGCGTGATGTCGGGGGTGATGCTGTCGCCCTTTTCGCTGTCGTGGACGACGCCCTGGATCGCATCGGTCTTGATCGACGCCAGCGTCACCTTGGCGCCGGCATCGAGAAGCGCCTGACGGGGCTTGAACAATTCGTCCTGCTCGAACCCGTCGGTGGCGAGCATGAGGACGCGGGCTTGGCTGAGATCGGCCATGATCGGGGAACTCCTTTGGGGATTGCGAAGGGGATCGCGCGCCTTCCAACACGCGCCCGCGCCGGCCGTTCCGGAACGAAGCGACGGACCGCGCATTTTCCACGATCCGCAACCCATTGTTTCGATTGGGAGACCAAGGTGGCTGCCCGCATCGTCTATTGCGATGATTCCAAGCCCGGCATCACACGCAGCAAGGTGCGGAACGGCTGGGCCTATTTCGACACGAACGGCGCGCGGATCACCGACCGGGACGAGATCGACCGGCTGAACCGGGTCGGCCTGCCCCCCGCCTACACGAATGCCTGGTACTGTCCGAAGGCGAACGGCCATATCCAGGCGGTCGGCTGGGACGAGAAGGGGCGCAAGCAATACCGCTACCACACCGACTTCCGCGAGGCGCAGGAGGCGGCGAAGTACGAACGCTGCGCCGAATTCGGCCACGCGTTGCCCGATCTGCGCCGTGCGGTCGAACGCGACCTTGGCATGCGTGCCCTGACGAAGGATCGCGCCGTCGCTGCCGTCGTCCGCCTGCTCGACGTCGCCAACATCCGCGTCGGCAACGAAGCCTATGCGCAGGCGAACAAGAGTTTCGGCGCGACGACGTTGCGCAAGCGGCACGGCACGGTGCGCGGCGATACGCTGAAGCTGCGCTACAAGGGTAAATCCGGCAAGGAGCGCGACTGCGCCGTGACCGACAAACGCCTTGCCGCGACCGTGCGCCGGATGCAGGACCTCGACGAACAGCATCTGTTCGCGTGGGTCGATGCTGACGGGGTGGCGCACCCCGTCACGTCGTCCGACGTCAATGCCTATATCAAGGCGGCGACCGGCGGCGACTTTTCCGCCAAGCATTTCCGCACCTGGGGCGCGAGCGTCTGCGCGTTCGAGGCGCTGGCGACGGCGGAGGCGGACCTCAGCCTCAAGGCGATGCTGGAACCCGTCGTCGAGCGGCTGGGCAACACACCCGCGATCGCCCGCAAGAGCTACGTTCACCCCGCGCTGATCGCGCTCGTCAAAACCGGGCAGAGCGCGTTCCGCAAGGCACTGCGTCTGCCGCGCGCCGGCCGCTGGCTCAGCCGTGAGGAGCGCGGCCTGATCGCGTTTCTCGAGGCGGGCACCCCAGCATCGAAGCCGCCCGCGACGCTTGCGCCGGAAGCGTTGAAAAAGGCGGCATAACGCATTTTGTGGCACGACGGACGCGTTTACCGCATCCGACCCCGCCCAAAACGACAGGATACGCATGGCCAATTCCGCCGCCGCCGGACAGCCCGTCTTCGACCCCGGTTCCGTGCAACGTCAATTCGGCGCGCTGGTCGGCGAAAGCCAGCTGTGGCTGCGCGACCATTGGCTCCACATCCTGATCGCCTTCGTCGCCGGCACGGTGATCGTCCTGGCGCTGCACGGCCTGCGTCGCCTCGGCGACCGCCTGTGCCGCCGCGACGCATCGCTGCACGGATGGGGCACGGTGATCGGCCGGACGATCGCGCGCACCAACAACTTCTTCATCGTAATGCTCGCCGCAAAACTGGTCGCGGGCTATGCCGGCGCGCCGGGGCAGGTCGCCACGACGATCGGCTTCCTTTGGATCGTCGCCTCCGTCTTCCAGGCGGCGATCTGGGCGCGCGAACTGATCCTCGGCGGGATCGAACATCGTACCAGCGCGGAAAACTATTCCGGCGAAGCGTTGCTGTCTGCGCTTGGCCTGATCCGCCTGCTCGTTTCGGCCGTTCTGTTCGCGGTGGCGCTCGTCGTCGTGCTCGACAATCTGGGAGTCAACGTCACCGGTCTCGTCGCGGGGCTCGGCGTCGGCGGCATCGCGATCGGTCTCGCCGCACAGGGCATCTTCGCCGACCTGTTCGCGGCTCTCGCCATCATCTTCGACCGGCCGTTCCGCCGCGGCGACACGATCAGCTACGGATCGAGCAGCGGCACGATCGAATCGATCGGCCTCAAATCGACGCGCATCCGCGCCTTCACCGGCGAGCTGCGGATCATCTCCAACCGGCAGCTGCTCGACAAGGAAATCCTGAACACCGCGGTGCGCGACCATATCCGCCTGAGCTTCACGATCGGCGTCACCTACGAAACGCCGCCCGACACGCTGGAGCGCGTGCCCGCCATCCTGCGCGAGATCGTCGAGGCGGAGGGCGGCAAGGTCGCACGGTCCGGGTTCGAGACGTTCGGCGCCTCCAGCCTCGATTTCGCGCTGCAATTCGACATTCCGGGCAACGACTGGGCAACCGCCCACCCGATGCGCGACCGGATCATGATCGCGCTGATCCGTCGCTTCGCCGCGGACGGCATCGGCATCGCCTATCCGACGCAGACGACCTACACCGCCGCCCCCGACGGCCGCCTCGTCATGCCCTATCCGGATGGCAAGCCGACGATCTGACGCGGCGAGTAGGCCTAGCCACTCATATTTTCGAACAACGGGTTCGCTGATTTCTCCAGACCAGGCTAGGCCGGTGACGCGAATTCAAAAATCCGGTTCTTCGATCTTGCCCCGCGCTTGCCCCTTGGCCTACAGGAGCGCAAGCAAGATCGAGGGGAAAGCCGTTGGCCGAACTGACGCCCGAGCAGATGCACGCTGAGGTGGGGACGGAGAGCGTCTCCGACTGGATCGAGGTGACGCAGGCGATGATCGATCTGTTCGCCGACGCGACCGGCGATCACCAATTCATCCACGTCGATCCCGAAGCCGCGGCGCGAACCCCCTTCGGCGGCACGATCGCGCACGGCTTCCTCACCCTGTCGCTGATGCCCGCGCTCGCCGCGAAGACGCCCGACGCACCGCGCCTCGCCGGCGTGCGGATGGGCGTCAATTACGGCGGCAACAAGGTGCGCTTCCTCACCCCCGTCCGCGCCGGCAGCCGGGTGCGCGGCCGGTTCAAGCTGCTCGATTTCGCTGAAAAGCGGCCCGGCCAGTTCCAGCAGACCACCGAATTCACCGTCGAGATCGAGGGGCAGGACAAGCCCGCGCTGATCGCCGAATGGATCGGCCAAGCCTTTGTCTAAGTCCTTTCTCTAAATCCTTTTCATCATCCGCCAATCGCACGCTCCGGCGTGACCATAAGGGAGTTTCCGCCATGCGCTCCGCCGTCATCGTTTCGACCGCCCGCACCCCCATCGGCCGCGCCTATCGCGGCGCGTTCAACGCCACCACGCCGCAGGCGCTCGCCGCGCATGCCATCGAACACGCCGTCAAACGCGCAGGCCTTGAGGGTGGGGAGGTCGAGGACGTCGTCTTCGGCGCCGCGCTGCAACAGGGTCATCAGGCGGGCAATATCGCACGTCAGGCGCTGCTGCGCGCCGGGCTGCCAACCAGCGTCGCGGGCATGTCGCTCGACCGTCAGTGCGCCAGCGGCCTGATGGCGATCGCCACCGCCGCCAAGCAGATCGTCCAGGACGGCATGGACATCGCGATCGGTGGCGGCGTCGAGAGCATCAGCCTGGTCCAGACGCCGCAGATGCGCGTCGCACCCGACAAGCAGCTGATCGCGATGCACGACGACATCTACATGCCGATGCTGCAGACCGCCGAGATCGTCGCCAAACGCTACGGCATCGGCCGCGATGCGCAGGACGCCTATGGCCTCCAGTCGCAGCAGCGCACCGCCGCCGCGCAGGCCGCGGGCAAGTTCGACGACGAGATCGTGCCGCTGTCCACCGTGATGGACGTGGTCGACAAGGCGACCAAGGAGGTGTCGAAGAAGGACGTCACCCTGGCGAAGGACGAGGGCAACCGGCCGGAGACGACGCTGGAGGGGCTGCAGTCGTTGCAGCCGGTGGTCGGGCCCGAGGGCCACATCACCGCGGGCAACGCCAGCCAGCTGTCGGACGGCGCGTCGGCCAGCGTGCTGATGGAGGAAAGCGTTGCCGCTGCGCGCGGCCTCACCCCGCTCGGCCGCTACGTCGGCATGGCGGTGGCCGGCACCAAGCCCGACGAAATGGGCATCGGCCCCGTCTTCGCCATTCCCAAGCTGCTCGAAAAGAACGGCCTGACGATGGGCGACATCGGCCTGTGGGAACTGAACGAGGCGTTTGCGGTGCAGGTGCTGTATTGCCGCGACACGCTCGGCATTCCCGACGAACTGCTCAACGTCAACGGCGGCGCGATCTCCATCGGCCACCCCTATGGTATGTCCGGCGCGCGCATGACCGGTCACGCGTTGATCGAGGGCAAGCGCCGCGGCGCAAAATATGTCGTCGTGACGATGTGCATCGGCGGCGGCATGGGCGCGGCCGGCCTGTTCGAGGTGCTGTGAGGTTGAAGCGGTAACGCCAAGGGTGTATATAGGGTCTCGGCATTGTCATCGTGCCATCTTGTGTGAGCCCCGGTCGTTGCAGCGACCGGGGCTCAAACGTTTGGGGCCCGGGTTGCAGCCCGAGCCCCGCCCGTGTGCTTACTTCCTCCGCGTCTCGGCGATCTTTACGGCCAAGGCCGCAAAGCCGATCGAGACGGTCAGGATCTGGCACAAGTCGGACACCGTCATCGTGGTCTCCACCTTGTGGTGACGGCAGGATTGCCGCCGCCGGTAGCATGACCGGCCCGCCGGTGTTGCGCAACCAACCCCCCGCGCGCTCGTTCTCCGATGCGAACCTCACATTTCGGGAGAGTGACGATGGCCGACCATGACGATCCGCGGGAAATCGCCGACAAGTTCCTGTCCAAGCTGAAGGCCAGTCCGTTCGTGATGATCGGTCTGACCAATGGCGAACATAGCGAGCCGATGACGGCGCAGCTGGACGACGATCGGCCCAACACGCTGTTCTTCTTCAGCGGTCGCGACAACCGTATCGCCGGCGGCGGTGACGCGATGGCGCAGTTCGTCGGCAAGGGTCACGATTTCTTCGCCTGCCTCGCCGGCACGGTGTCGCAGGACAACGACCGCGCGCAGATCGACCGCCTGTGGAATAACCAGGTCGAGGCCTGGTTTCCGGGCGGCAAGGAAGACCCCAACCTGACGCTGCTGCGCTTCGACATCGACAGCGCGGAATTGTGGGAAACCGACCTCTCGCTGTCGGGCCGCGTCAAGATGCTGTTCGGCGGCACGATCCGCAGCGACGAGACGAGCAGCCACGCGGTGGTCGACTCGGTCGCCTGACCGATCATCGACTTGGCAAAGGCAAGGGCGCGGAAACCGCCGGTTCCGCGCCCTTCGCTTATCCGGCATTTGCCGCCATCCACTCTTCGACGACCGGGGCGACACGGTTGCGCCACTTCGATCCGTTGAAGATGCCGTAATGACCCGCACCCTCGACCATCAGATACCGCTTGCGATCCTCGGGCAGCGATGTCGCCAGCGTCAGCGCCGCCTTGGTCTGGCCCAGTCCGGAAATATCGTCGCGTTCGCCCTCGATCGCGAGCAGACCCACGTCCCTGATCGCGCCCGGATCGACGCGGCGGCCGCGGTGCATCATCTCGCCCTTCGGCAACGCATGCGTCTGGAACACCAGATCGACCGTCTGGAGGTAGAACTCCGCAGTCATGTCGCAGATCGAGCGATATTCCTCGTAAAACGCCTTGGTCGACGCCGCGCTTTCGCCATCGCCCTGGACGAGATGTTTGAACATCTCCCAATGGCTGACCATGTGATTGCCGAGATTCATCGACATGAAGCCGGCGAGCTGAAGGAAGCCCGGATACACCTTCCGCCCCGCGCCCGGATAGGTCATCGGCACGGTCGCGATCGCATTCTGTTCGAACCATGCGTGCGGCCGCTCGGTCGCCAGCGTGTTGACCGCGGTCGGCGCCTCGCGCGTGTCGATCGGCCCGCCCATCATCGTCAGCGTGCGCGGACGGCACGGATTGCCGTCCGCGCACATCAGTGCGGTCGCGGCATAGCAGGGCACCGATGGCTGGCACACCGCCAGCATATTCGCGCCCCTCGCTGCTGAATCGGGCCCGCCCGCATCCGGCCCGATCGCCTCGAGGAAGGCGATCAGATAGTCGATGTAGTCGTCGAGGTCGAAACGCCCTTCCCACACCGGCACCAGCTTCGCATCGCGCCAGTCGGTGATGTAGACGTCCGCGACCGGCAGCATCCGCTCCACCGTGCCGCGCAGCAGCGTCGCGAAATGGCCCGACATCGGCGCGACGATCAGCAGCCTGGGTCCGCCCTCGACACCCTCGCGGCGGAACCGTTTGAGCTGGCCGAACGACTTTTGCAGCACGATCTCCTCGTGCACCGTCACTTCGCGGCCGTCGATCACCGTATGCGTCAGGCCGAATGCGGGCTTGCCGCGCGGCGCCGCGGCGTGGGCGAACACCTCCAGCGCACTCGCGACGACCGACCCACCGCCCAGATAGGCCCAGGGGTTGGCGGGGTTCTGCAGCAGCCCCGCGCCGAAAGTCGCCATAGCGCTCGCGCCGGCGAGCATCGACCGCTGCATCTCATAGGCATCGTAAAGCATGGCGCCTCTTATCCCAATCGGGGTGTCATGTCCGTAACCAACTTGCCCTTAACGGCGCATTGCGACGAAACGTTGCGCTCACGCTGAACGGCTGCGTCGCTCATTCAATCGCGCCGGCCGTTGAGCCCCCCGCCCCCCGCTGCTAGGCGCGCGAGCATCATGGCCGCTTCCCCGCCCTCCGGCCGCCGCCTCGGCGACCTCCGCCTCGTCTGGCAGCGCGTATTGCGCTACCCGCGCCACCTCGCCATCGCGCTGCTCGCGCTGATTACCACCTCGGCCGCGACGATCGCCATCCCCTATGGCTTCAAACGGGTGATCGACAACGGCTTCGGCCCCGGCGCTGCGGGGTCGGTGTCGTCGTCCTTCCACTATCTGCTGATGATCGTCGCGGTGCTCGCGGTGGCGACCGCGATCCGCTTCTACCACGTCTCCTGGCTCGGCGAGCGTGTCGTCGCGGACATCCGGCTGCAGGTGCAGCGCCACCTGCTCAGCCTGACGCCGCGTTTCTTCGAGGAAAACCGTCCGTCCGAGATCGCCTCGCGCCTCACCTCCGACACGACGCTGATCGAAACGGTGGTCGGCGGCACGGTGTCGATCGCGCTGCGCAACACCGCGACCGGCATCGGCGGCATGGCCTATCTGTTCGTGCTCTCGCCAAAACTGGCGGGCATGCTGCTGCTCGGCATCCCGCTCATCATCCTGCCGGTGACGATCTTCGGCCGGCGCATTCGTGCGCATTCGCGCGCGTCGCAAGACCGGATTGCCGACGTCGGCGCGATGGTGACCGAGACGCTGGGCGCGATGAAGATCGTCCAGGCGTTCGGCCAAGAAGAGCGCGAGGCGCACCGCTTTCACGGCGCGGTCGATGCGACCTTCGCCGCGGCGAAGCAGCGCGTGCTGCTGCGGGCGCTGATGACCGCGATCATGATCGGCCTGATCTTCGGGTCGATCACGCTCGTCGTGTGGGAAGGCGTCGCCGACGTCGCCGCGGGCCGGCTGACGGGCGGGGGCATGTTCGCCTTCGTCATGACCGGCGGCATCGTCGCCGGCGCGTTCGGCGCGCTGACCGAAGTCTATGGCGACCTTTTGCGCGGTGCGGGTGCCGCGGGACGGATCGCGGAACTGCTCGCGGAAAAGCCGGAGATCGCGCGCCCCGCCGCGCCGATGCCGCTGCCCGTGCCGGTGCGCGGCGCGCTGACCTTTGACGACGTCCATTTCCGCTACCCGACCCGACCGGAGGTCGCGGCGCTCGACGGCCTCAACCTCGCGATCCGGCCGGGCGAGACGGTCGCCGTCGTCGGCCCGTCGGGCGCGGGCAAGTCGACGCTCTTCCAGCTCGCCGAGCGCTTCTACGATCCGACCGCGGGCCGCATCCTGCTCGATGGCGTAGACCTGACCGAGGCGGATCCGGCGGCGATCCGCGCGCAGATGGCGATCGTGCCGCAGGAAACCGTGATCTTCGGCGCGAGCGCGCGCGACAATCTGCGCTACGGCGACTGGCAGGCGAGCGACGACATGTTGTGGGCGGCGGCGGAAGCGGCGAACGCCGCCGACTTCCTGCGCGCACTGCCGGAGGGGCTCGACACGTTCCTGGGCGAGGGCGGCGCGCGGCTTTCGGGCGGGCAGCGCCAACGCATCACCATCGCCCGTGCGCTGCTGCGTGACGCGCCGATCCTGCTGCTCGACGAGGCGACGAGCGCGCTTGACGCCGAGAGCGAACGGCTGGTGCAGCAGGCGCTGGAACGGCTGATGGAGAACCGCACCACGCTTGTCATCGCGCACCGCCTGGCGACCGTGCGCGCGGCGCAGCGGATCGTCGTGATGGACGCGGGAAGGATCGTCGAGGAGGGCACGCACGCGACGCTGATCGACCGCGGCGGCCTTTATGCGCGGCTCGCCAGCCTCCAGTTCCACGCGGCGGAATAGGTTCCCGCCTGCTCCCTTCCCGATTGCGGGAGAGGTCGGCGGAGGGCATATTGCCCCCGAAACCAGCGGCGCAGGCGGCTATCGCCCTCCCTAGCCCCTACCGCATGCGGGAGAGGATCAGATGCGCGACTTCGATATCATCGTATATGGCGCGACAGGCTTCACTGGCCGGCTGGTCGCCGAATATCTGGTCGCTGAGGGCGCGCCGCGCTGGGCGATGGCGGGCCGCAGCCTCACCAAGCTTCAGGAGGTGCGCGACCTGATCGGGGCGCCGGCGGACGTGCCGCTGATCGTCGCCGATTCGGACGATCCCGCCGCGCTCGCCGCGATGGCCGCACGGACCGAGGTGGTGCTGACCACGGTCGGCCCCTACCAGCTTTACGGCAACCACCTCGTTGCCGCCTGCGTCGCGGCGGGCACCGCCTATGTCGACCTGTGCGGCGAACCGGCGTGGATGCGCCACATGATCGACGCGCACCATGCCGAGGCGCAGCGGACCGGTGCGCGCATCGTGTTCAGCTGCGGCTTCGACTCGATCCCCTTCGACCTCGGCGTGATGACGTTGCAGGATTGCGCCCGCGCGAAATACGGCCAGCCCGCGCCGCGCGTGAAGGGCCGTGTGCGCGCGATGAAGGGCACGTTCTCCGGCGGCACCGCGGCGAGCGCGCGCGCGACGATCGCCGCCGCCGCGCGCGATCCGTCGACGATCGGCCTGCTCACCAATCCCTTCGCGCTGACACCGGGCTTCGCCGGCCCGCACCAGCCGACCGGTATGCTCCCCGAGTTCGACCCGACGCTGAACACCTGGGTCGCGCCGTTCGTGATGGCGGCGATCAACACCAAGAACGTCCACCGCACGAATTTTCTGCTCGGCCACCCTTATGGCGCGGACTTCGTCTATGACGAGATGATGGTCGCGGGGCTGGGCGAGATGGGCAAAGCGGCAGCGGATGCGATCGCCAAGTTTAATCCGTTCGCTGGCGACGGCGGCCCCAAGCCCGGAGAGGGTCCGAGCAAGGAGGAGCGTGAAAGCGGCTATTACGACCTGTTGTTCGTCGGCCTGATGCCCGACGGCGCGCGCTTCGACGCAGTGGTGACAGGGGATCGCGACCCAGGTTACGGATCGACGAGCAAAATGATCGCGGAGACCGCACGCTGCCTGGTCGAAACCCCGGGCGATGGCGGCGTTTGGACACCGGGCGCATTGCTCGGCACACGCCTGCGCGATCGGCTGGAGGCGAAGGCGGGACTGACGTTCACGGCAGGGTAGGCGCGCGGTTCAGCCCCGATAGAAAAACAAGGCGGCAACCGCGACGATGATCGCGACCAGCAGGATAACGGGCAGGCGCCGCCGCCGCCGCACCGCGGCGGCGGCTTCATAGGCGTCTATGTCGAACCAGAAGCGGCCGTTGCCCAACGTGCGGATCGACCCGTCCGCGACCATCGCCGCCAGTTCCTTCGCCTGTCGCGTGTCGGCGGGCCGGAACGCGATCGCCTCCGCCATCGTCAGCGCCCCCGCCTCGACGAAGTGCGGCGCGACGGTGCCCTGGACCAGATAATGGTCGCGTAGGCGCGGTGCGGGCGGCGGGACGAGACGCAGGTCGCTCACCGCCGCCGGCCCTGGTGACGGATGTTGCCGGGTCGCCCGCGCTTGCCGACGACGCGGTCGCGCCGGCCGGGCTTGTCGCCATAGCGCGGCGGCGGCGCCGCGCCCTTGCCGCCGGGAAGCTCGAAGCGGAGTGCGCCCGACACCGGGTTCGCCTCCGCCAGCCGCAGCTCCAGCCGCTGGCCCAGCGCATAGACGTCGCCGCTGTCCTCGCCGACCAATTGCCGCGCCGCCTCGTCATAACGGAAATATTCCCCGCCGAGGTCGCGCACGGGGACGAGGCCGTCGCCGCCGATCCCCTCAACGGTCGCGAAGAAGCCGAAATTCTGCACGCCGGTGATCCGCGCCGACAGCGTCTCCCCGACACGTTCGGACAGATAGGCGGCGACATAGCGGTCGAGCGTGTCGCGCTCCGCCTCCATCGCGCGGCGTTCGAGGCCGCTGATCGCGGTGCCGATCCGCTCCATCCCCGCCGCCTCGTCTGGCGTCAGCGCGCCCGGCCCCAGCGCATAGGTGCCGACCAGCGCGCGGTGAACGAGCAGATCGGCGTAGCGCCGGATCGGCGAGGTGAAATGCGCGTAGGAGCCGAGCGCGAGACCGAAATGCCCGTGATTGGCGGGGGCGTAATAGGCCTGCGTCTGTGTGCGTAGCACCTGTTCCATCACCTGCGGCCGGAAATCGGCATCGCCGATCCGGGTCAGGATGTGGTTGAACGTCGCCGGGCGGATCACCTGCCCCAGTGCGAAGGGGACGCCGAACGTCTCCAGATACTCCTTCAGCGCGACGAGCTTCTCGCGCGCGGGCGGTTCGTGGACGCGGTACATCACCGGCGCCTTCTTCGCCTCCAACGCCTTGGCGGCGGCAACGTTGGCGGCGATCATGTAATCCTCGATCAGCCTATGCGCATCCAGCCGCTCGCGCGGCGCGACGGAGAGCAGCCGGCCCTTTTCGTCGAGCACGACGCGCCGTTCGGGCAGGTCGAGGTCGAGCGGCTCGCGCGCATCGCGCGCCTTCGACAGCGCGCGCCAGCACGCCCATAAGGGGCGCAGCGCATCGATCCTCGCGCCCTCGCCCGCGTCGATCACCGTCTGTGCGTCCTCATAAGCGATGTTCGCGGCGATCCGCACCACCGCGCGCGTGAAGCGCCAGCTCTTCAACGCACCCGCCTTGGTGACCTGCAGGTGACAGACGAGCGCGGCGCGATCGACGCCCTCCTTCAACGAGCACACATCAGCCGAAAGGATCTCGGGCAGCATCGGCACGACGCGGTCGGGAAAATAGACCGAATTGCCGCGCCGCCGCGCATCGCGATCGAGCGCAGAGCCGGGGCGAACGTAGAAACTGACGTCGGCGATCGCGACCACCGCCTTCCACCCGCCCGCATTGGCGGGATCGTCGTCGGGCGCCGCCCAGACCGCATCGTCATGATCGCGCGCGTCGGCGGGGTCGATCGCGACGATCGGCAGATGCCGCAGATCCTCGCGATCCTCGCCCAGCGGCTGCGTCGCAACGCGGGCCGCCTCGTCCAGCGTTTCGGGCAGGAAGACATCGGGGATGTCGTGCTTGTGGATCGCGATCAGCGAGAAGCTTTTCGGCGCGAACGGGTCGCCCAGTTTCTCGACCACGCGCGCGGTGAGGCGCGGCGGCCGGCCGCCCTTTTCCGCCAGCACCAGGTCGCCCGGCCCGGCGCCGCCCGCATCGGACACGGCGAACTCGCGCCGCTCCTTCTTGTCGACACTGGTCAGCCAGAACCGCCCCGCCTCCTCGCGCAGCACGCCCAGCACCTGCTCCGACGCCTTGGCCAGCGTCTTCATCGGGTGCGCGATCCAGCCGTTGCCCGCCTCCTCGGTGCGCGCCAGCACACGCTCGCCGACGCCCAGCGAGCCGCGCTTGCGTTCGCGCACCCGCAGCCGCGGCGCGGGGCCGTCGGCTTCCCAGCGATCGGGCACCGCCCAGACGTTGCCGCCGTCGTCGACGTCGGCGATGCGCAGCACCGTCACCTTGGGCAGGCCACCCATCTTGTGAAAGGCGCGACCGGGGGCGGAATCGATCAGCCCTTCGTCCGCCATGTCCTTGAGCAGTGCCTTCAGCGCGATCTTGTCCTGCGCGCTTAGGCCAAAGGCGCGCGCGATCTCGCGCTTGCCCGCTGGGGTGTCCGAACGTTCGATGAAATCGAGGATCTGCTGCCGCGTCGGCAGGCCGGGTCTGGGTTTTTTCGCCACATCGGCGAAGATAGGCGCACCACGCGCCCGCGTCATCGCAAGACTTGGGGCCGCCGCCGTTTTCTGCGAAAGCGCGGCCCATGTCCGTCACCGTCGCCGCGCTTTACCACTTCACCCGGCTCGAAGATCCCGCGGCGCTGCGCGCGCCGCTGCTCGCCCTGTGCGAGGCGCAGGGCGTGCGCGGCACGCTGTTGCTGGCGCGCGAAGGTATCAACGGCACGATCGCCGGGCCGCGCGCAGGGATCGACGCGGTGCTCGCGCGCATACGCGCGCTGCCCGGTTGCGCGGCCCTCGACGTCAAATTCTCGTCCGCCGACGCGATGCCCTTCCATCGTACAAAGGTGCGGCTGAAGCGCGAGATCGTGACGATGGGCATGCCCGACATCGACCCGACCGACCCGGGCACCTATGTCGCCCCCGCCGACTGGAACGCGCTGATCACCGATCCCGCGACGCTCGTCATCGACACGCGCAACGATTACGAAGTCGCGGTCGGCACGTTCGCGGGCGCGGTCGACCCCGGCACCGTGAGCTTTCGCGACTTCCCCACTTGGTTCCGCGATCACCGCGACGCGTTGCTCGCGGGCAAGGCGCGCGTCGCGATGTTCTGCACCGGCGGCATCCGCTGCGAAAAGGCGACCGCCTTCCTCAAGGCGGAAGGGGTAGAAGACGTGTTCCACCTGAAGGGCGGCATCCTCAAATATCTGGAAGAAACGCCGGTTGAGGACAGCCGCTGGCAGGGTGAATGCTTCGTCTTCGACGAGCGCGTCGCGGTTGGCCACGGTCTGGAGCCGGGCAGCCACAGCCTGTGCCGCGGGTGTCGCATGCCCGTCAGCGAAGCGGACCGCGCCTCGCCGCTCTATGTCGAGGGCGTCTCTTGCCCGCATTGCCACGCGACGCGCGATGCCGAGACGAAGGCGCGTGCGGCAGAGCGGCATCGGCAGGTCGAACTCGCGGCGAAGCGCGGCGCGGCGCATGTCGGGGCGAGATACCCCGACTGACCGCCCGCCCTCACCCTTCCGCGGCTTCGCCGCTCCCTCTCTCTCCCAACGGGAGAGGGAAGAGGTCGCATAGCGACCGATAGGGTGAGGGCGGGTGCGAGGCGTCGATCAATAGGCCCGCGCGAGCAGCACGCGTTCCACCGCAGGCGCGCCGGTGAAGACGCAGACGCCCTCGATCGCGCCCTGCCCCTGCGGCGCGTTGCGGATCGTCAGCTTCAGCGCCTTCAGCCGCTCGACCACCGCGTCGAGCGCGGCGCCCGTCGGCTTCGACCAGCGCACGTCGACCCAGCCCGGATTTTTGCGGCCATCCGCGAAATGCGCCTCGACCCCCGCCCAATCGTCAACCGGCACGATCTGCGCCTTCAGCGCCTCGGTCGACTGGCGATGCAGCTCTGCCTGGATATCCTCGAGCAGCTGCGCGGCGCCCGCCACGAAATCGCCGCGCGGCGTCACGACCGAATCGAGCTTGCCGTCCTCGCGATACAACCGGTCGCGGCGGATGACGGAGACGTTGCCGCCCGCCATGTCGCGGCCGCCGACCTCGATCACCACCGGCGCGCCCTTCTTCACCCAGCCCCAGCGCTTGGTCGCGGCCTTCTGCGCGCGCGCATCGACCATCGCGCGTACCGGCTCGCCGAGCGCGGTCAGGCCGACGAGTTCCTTCTGCAGATCGCGGCAATAAGCGAGCAGCGCTTCATCCTCGGGCTGGTCGCGGAGCATCGGCACGATCACCACCTGCCAAGGCGCGACGCGCGGCGGCACGCGCATGCCATCGTCGTCACCGTGCACCATGATCATGCCGCCGATCATCCGCGTCGACACGCCCCAGCTCGTCGTCTGCGCATGCTCCAGCTGCCCTTCGGCATTCTGGAAGCGGATGTTCTGCGCGCGCGCGAAATTGTCGCCCAGGAAGTGGCTGGTCCCGGCCTGAAGCGCCTTGCCGTCCTGCATCATCGCCTCGATCGACCAGGTCTCGACCGCGCCCGGGAAGCGCTCGTTCTCCGGCTTCTCGCCCGCGATGACGTGCATCGCAAGGCAATCCTCGGTGAAGCTGCGATAGACGTCGAGCATCTGCAGCGTTTCGGCGCGCGCCTCGTCCACGGTGGCGTGGGCGGTATGCCCCTCCTGCCACAGAAATTCGGCGGTGCGCAGGAACATGCGCGTGCGCATCTCCCACCGCACGACATTGGCCCATTGGTTGATGAGCACGGGCAGGTCGCGCCACGACTGGATCCAGCGCGCGAACGCCGTGCCGATCACCGTTTCCGACGTCGGGCGGATGACGAGCGGCTCCTCCAGCTTCGCCTCGGGATCGGGAACCAGACCGCCCTTGCCGTCACCGATCAGCCGGTGGTGCGTGACGACCGCCATCTCCTTGGCGAAGCCGTCGACATGCTCCGCCTCCTTTTCGAAATAGGAGAGCGGGATGAACAGCGGGAAATAGCAATTCTCATGCCCCGTCGCCTTGATGCGATCGTCGAGCAGCCGCTGGATGCGTTCCCAGATGCCATATCCCCACGGCCGGATGACCATGCAGCCGCGCACACCCGATTCCTCGGCCATGTCGGCTTCGGTGATGACGGACTGATACCAGGCGGCGAAATCGGCGGCGCGGGTGACGGGCAAAGCGTGCTTGATCATGGCGCCCGCGATTATCGCGCCGCGCCGGGTCCGTCACCGGGATTTTCCACCCGGAAGGGAAAACCCGGTAACGATGGCATCAAACGTCATTCCCCGGCGAAGGCCGGGGTCCAGTTGGGCGACGGGGGTTGCGAGCGCCGCGCTTCTTACTTCGGCCATCCCGACTGGGCCCCGGCCTTCGCCGGGAAGTATCTCTGTCTGCGCTTCTCGTGATTTCGTGGGCGTTACTTCTGGCAGGCAACGATCGCGGCGATCACCGACAGCGTTTCCTCCGGATCGCGCACCTTGACGGTGTCGAGGCCCAGTTCCTTCGCCGGATAATCGTTGCCGCCCGGGAAGATCGCGTCGCCGATGAACATCATCTTGTCGAGCTGGATGCCGCTCGCGTCGCGCAGTTTCTTGAGGCCGTACGCCTTGTCGACGCCCTCACGCGTGATGTCGATCGACGTCGCGCCGCCCATATTGATCGACAGGCCGGGCAGGCGCTGCTTGAGATCGGCCTGGATCACCTTGCGCTTCTCGAACTTCGGGTCCCAATGTTCCTTCGCGTCGATCGGCGCCTGCTGGCCGAGCGCGGAGAAGGTGATCTGGCTGCCGCGATCCTCGATCCGCTCGCCCCAGGTCTTTTCCGGTACAAAGCCCGTCGCTTCCAGCGACTCGTCGAACGCCTTCAGGATCTTTGCCTTGGTCTCGTCGTCGAACAGTTCGGCGTAGACGGGCGACCATTGGCCGTCGCGGTGGGTGTAGAGCTTCGTGCCCGTCGTCGGCATCAGCCACAGTTTCGACAGGTCGGCGCGCGCGGGCAGGCGACTCGCCACCTGCTTGTCGAACTGCGGCCAGTCGCCGCCGGAGATCACCGCGACATGCGCAACGCCGAGCAGGTCGGCGAGCGCCTCTCCCATCGGGTCCTGCAACGGCTGTTTGCTCTCGGCCAGGGTTCCATCGAGGTCGAACGCAACCAGCTCTTTCATGCGGAAACTCCAATACGGGGGAAGATGAGGGTATCGATCGCGTACGCGACGCCGTCGGCGTCGTTGGCTCGGGTCACGGCATCCGCCTTCGCCTTCACGGCATCAGGCGCGTTGCCCATCGCGATCGAGAAGCCGGCGATGTCGAGCATCGGCACGTCGTTGAACTGGTCGCCGATCGCTACCGTCGCGTCGAGCGGCACGTCGAACGCGCGGGCGAGCGCGCGCGCGCCGTCGCCCTTGTTGCCCGCGAGCGCGGTGACGTCGAGGTAATAGACCTGGCTCTGCACGATCGTCGCACGATCCGCGAAGGACTTGCAGCGATCCGCCAGCGATTTCAGCAGATCGTGATCGTCGCTGACGAACGTCACCTTGTCGGCGTGATCGAGATAGGGGGCGAAATCGGTGGTGACGACGGGGTCCTGGTTGGACGCCAGCCGCTCGTGCGCGACATGCTCCCCCTCGTCGGTCGAGGCATACCAGCGGTCGTCCGCGAACACCCAGGTGTCGACCTTCGCGTCCGTCGCGACATCCATCACGGCGCGCACGACATCCGGGTCGACGACATGGTGTTCCTCGACGGTCCCGTCGCGGCGAAAGATGATGCCGCCGTTGAATGCCGCCATCGGCGCGTCGATGCCCAATGTCTGCGCGATCGGCATGATGCCCGACCGCGGCCTTGCGCTGATCACCGAAAAGCCGACGCCCGCCTGCTCCAGCCGCAGCACCGCATCGGCGGTGGCGGGGGTTAGTTGCTTGCCCTTGTCGACGAGCGTGCCGTCGATGTCGGACACGACCAGTCGGATCGGGCTCATTGCGGGATTTCGACGTGACCGCCGAAGCCGAAGCGCATGGCGGAGAGCACCTTGTCGCCATAGGTATGCTCGATACGGCTGCGGTAGCGTGCGAAGAGCGAGGCGGTGAGCACGTTGGCCGGCACCTTTTCCTCCATCGCCGCATCGATCGTCCACTGCCCCTCGCCCGAATCGGCGACGCTGCCGCTGAACTGTTCGAGCGCGGCATCCTTCGCCAGCGCGATCGCGGTCAGGTCGAGCAGCCACGACGAGATGACGCTGCCGCGCCGCCACACTTCGGCGATGTCGGTCAGGTTGAGGTCGAAGCGCTCGTCCTCGGGCAGCTTGTCGCTGTTCTTGCCCTTCAGGATGTCGAACCCTTCGGCATAAGCCTGCATCAGGCCGTATTCGATGCCGTTGTGGACCATCTTGACGAAATGGCCCGCGCCCGCCGGGCCTGCGTGGATATATCCCTTTTCCGCGCGCGGATCCTCGCCCTCGCGGCCCGGCGTCCGCGGGATCGTGCCATAGCCCGGCGCCAAAGCCTCGAAGATCGGGTCGAGCATCGTCACCGTGTCGGCGTCGCCGCCGATCATCATGCAATAGCCGCGCTCCAGCCCCCAGACGCCGCCCGACGTGCCGACGTCGACGTAATGCACGCCCTTGTCGCGCAAGACCTTGGCGCGGCGGATATCATCCTTGTAGAAGCTGTTGCCGCCGTCGATCACGACATCGCCATCGCGCGCGCTCTCGGCGATCGCCTGGATCGTGTCCTCGGTCGGGCCACCGGCGGGCAGCATCACCCACCAGATCGCCGGCGTGTCCAGCTTGGCGCGCATGTCGTCGAGCGAGTTCGCCGGGATCGCGCCATCGGCGGCAAGCTTGTCCACCGCCTCCTTGGCGCGGTCGAAGGCGACGACCTCGTGACCCGCCTTCATCAGGCGCCGCGCGATGTTGCCGCCCATGCGGCCTAGTCCGATCAAACCGATCTTCATGTGTGCCATGTCCCGTGGGGAAGAAGATGCAGCGTCAAACTCCGCCGCGGCCGTTCCGTTGCGCCGCGGCGGAGGAACATCACGTTCAGGCAGCGGCGGGCTGTTTGGCCGCGATCGCCCCGAGCAGGTCGTCGAACGCCTTGGCGAAGGAAGCGACGCCCTCCTCGACCAGCCGTCCCGTGACGCCGTCGAGATCGAGGCCCAGCCGCTCCGCCTCGGCGAGCACGTGACGCGCGTCGTCGACGTCGGCGGTCAGAGTCTCGGCGACGGTGCCGTGGTCGCGGAACGCGTCCATCGTCGCGGGCGGCATGGTGTTGACCGTGTCGCGACCGATCAGCGTGTCGACATAGAGCGTGTCGGGATAGGCCTTGTCCTTCGTGCCTGTCGACGCCCACAGCAGACGCTGCGGCTGCGCGCCCTTGGCGGCGAGCGCCTGCCAGCGGTCGGACTTCTCGAAGTCGAGGAACCACTGATACGCCAGCTTGGCATTGGCGATGGCGACCTTGCCGCGCAGCGCCTTCAGCGCATCCGCCTCTGCGTCGCCCGCCGCGACGCGCTCGTCGATCGCCTTGTCGATCGCCGAGTCGATGCGGCTGACGAAGAAGCTGGCGACGCTGGCGATCCGGTCGATCGGCTGGCCTTGACGCACCCGCTCCTCGAGGCCCGTCGCATAAGCTTCGGCGACGCGGATGTAGGCATCCTTCGAGAACAGCAACGTGACGTTGACGTTGATCCCCTTGGCGATCGTCGCGCTGATCGCAGGCGCACCGGCGGGGGTGCCGGGGATCTTGATCATCAGGTTGGGTCGATCGACCGCGTGCCACAGCTTTTCCGCTTCGGCGATCGTCGCATCGGTGTCATCGGCGATATACGGCGACACTTCCAGGCTGACGTAGCCGTCCTTGGCGTCGAGCCGGTCGTAGACGGGCTTCAGCGTCTCGGCCGCGGCCTTGATGTCCTGGATCGCGAGCGCCTCGTACCGGTCGATCGTCGCCGCATCGGGGTGCGCCTTGTCGAATTCGGCAAGCGTCTGGTCATAGGCGTCGCCATGACCCATCGCCTTTTCGAAGATCGACGGGTTCGACGTGACCCCGGTCAGGCCATCCGCGTCAACGAGCTTCTGGAGGCCGCCAGCCTCCAGGAACTTGCGGTCGACGAAGTCCAGCCACACCGCGGTGCCCGCCTGGCTGAGGTCCTTGAGCGTGCTCATCACTTCGTCTCCAGCATGTCCTTGGCCACCTTGACGACATTGTCGACGGTGAAGCCGTATTTGTCCTGCAGCTTGGATATGGGGGCGGAGGCGCCGAACGTCGACATGGTGATCTGGCGACCTTCATAACCCACGTAACGATCCCAGCCGATCGGTCCGGCCTGCTCGACCGCGAGCCGCGCCTTGACCGCCTTGGGCAGCACGCTCTCCTTATATTCCTCCGACTGGAGCTCGTAGCGGTACCAGCTCGGCAAGGAGACGACGCGGCTCTTCACGCCGTCCGCCTTCAGCTTTTCGTGCGCCTGCACGACCAGCGCCAGCTCGCTGCCAGTCGCGATCAGGATCACGTCGGGGGTGCCTTCTGAGTCGGCGAGCACATAGCCGCCCTTCAGCGTCCCTTCCGCCGGCGCGTATTTCTCGCGGTCGAGTGTCGGCAGCGCCTGGCGCGAGAAGATCAACGCGGTCGGTCGGCTGGCATCCTCCAACGCGGCGCGCCAGGCATAGGCGACCTCGTTGGCGTCGCCCGGACGGATCGTGTCGAGGCCGGGGATCGCGCGCAACGATGCGAGATGCTCGATCGGCTGATGCGTCGGCCCGTCCTCGCCGACGCCGATCGAATCGTGCGTGAAGACCCAGATGCTCGCGAGTTCCATGATCGCCGACAGCCGAATCGGCGGGCGCATATAATCGGCGAAAACGAGGAAGGTGGAACCATAGGAACGCAGGTGCGACAGCGACATGCCGTTGACCACCGCGCCCATGCCGTGCTCGCGCACGCCGAAGTGGAAGTTCTGGCCGCCGTAGTTCGAGGCCTCGAAACTGTCCTTGCCCTTGATATCGGTCTTCGTCGACGGCGCGAGGTCGGCGGAGCCGCCGATCAGCCACGGCACCTTGCCGGCGAGCGCGTTGAGCACCTTGCCCCCCGAATCGCGGCTGGCGAGCCCCTTCTCATCGGCCGGGAAGGCGGGGATGTCGGCGTCCCAGCCCTCGGGCAGCTCGTCCTTGAGCATCAGGTCGAGTTCGGCGGCGAGGTCCGGATGCTCGGCGCGATAGCGGTCGAACAGCGCGACCCATTCGTCGCGCAGCTTGCCGCCGCGATCCTTCAGAGCACCATGGAAATGCTCGCGCACGCCCTCGGGAACGTAGAAGTCCTTGTCCTCCGGCCAGCCGTAGGCGCGCTTCGTCGCCTTGACGTTGTCGGCGCCCAGCGGCTCGCCGTGCGCCTTCTCGCTGCCCGCCTTGGGACTGCCCCAGCCGATGACGGAGTGGACGACGATGAAGGTCGGCTTGTCGTGCGTCGCCTTGAACGTCTCGATTGCATGCGCGAAGGTCGCGGTATCGTTGGCGTCGTCGACGTGGATGACGTTCCAGCCATAGGCCTGGAAGCGCTTGCCCACGTCCTCGTCGAACGCGAGGTCGGTGCCGCCCTCGATCGAGATGTGGTTGCTGTCGTAGATCCAGCACAGGTTCGACAGCTTGAGGTGGCCCGCCAGGCTCGCCGCCTCGGCCGACACGCCCTCCATCATGTCGCCGTCGCCGCAGAGGGCATAGACGTCATGGTCGAACAGCGCGAAGCCCTGCTTGTTGTAGCGCGCCGCAAGCCAGCGCTCGGCGATCGCCATGCCGACCGAATTGCCCGCGCCTGCGCCGAGCGGCCCGGTCGTCGTCTCGACGCCGGTGGTGTGGCGATATTCCGGGTGACCCGGGGTCTTCGACGACAGCTGGCGGAACTGTTCGATATCCGCGAGACTCACCGCCTCGCGGCCAGTCTTGGTGCCCTTGGCGTCGATCTCCTCGATCCCGGCCAGATGAATCAGGCTGTACAGCAGCATAGACGCATGGCCGACCGACAGCACGAACCGGTCGCGATTGGGCCAGTCGGGATGCGCGGGATCGTAGCGCAGAAACTGCGACCACAAGGTATAGCCGACCGGCGCCAGCGCCATCGGCGTGCCGGGATGGCCGGAATTCGCCTTCTGCACCGCGTCCATCGACAAAGTGCGGATGGTATCGATCGTCAGCCGCGCGAGCGAACCGTCTTCGCGGATCGACGCGTCAGGCGCACCGGCGGAGGGGGAAATGGTGTCGGACATGGGAAAGGGCCTCGCTCTTGTCGCGGTCCGAACGCGGCGCGTCCGATCCGGTTGCCTGTCTTGCCCCGCGCCTTAGCCGCCTCGTCCGTCCCGTTCCAGCCGCGAAACGACACTGCCGTCGGCGATATAGGCCGCGTCGACCTCAACGAGGAATAGGCCGTGGCCGAGCACGCCGGGGATGGCCGACAAATTCGCGGCGATGGCAGGCGGGTCGGCAAGGTCGAGCGCGCAATCGGCGATCAGATTGCCGTTATCGGTGCGATAGGGCGCGTCCGACACCATACGCAGCGCCGCATCCCCGAGCGCGCCGAGCGCCAGAAGCACAGAGGCGCGCGCGAACGGCAGCACCTCGACCGGCACGCGGGCGCCTGCACCGATCGCGGCGACGCGCTTCGTCGCATCCGCGATCACGACCATCCGGTCCGATGCCGCCGCGACGGTCTTCTCGCGCAGCATCGCGCCGCCCGCGCCCTTGATCGCGAAAAGCCGTGCATCGATCTCGTCGGCGCCGTCGATCGTCAGGTCGATGCGCGGCACGTCGGCGAAATCGAGCATCGCGATGCCCAGGTCGCGCGCCAGCGCCTCGCTCGCCCGCGACGTTGCGACCGCGCGGATCGCCAGCCGCTCCGCCGCGACGCGCGCGCCGAGCAGGCGGATCGCATGCGTCGCGGTCGATCCCGTTCCCAGGCCGACGAGCATGCCGTCCCGCACCTCGGCGACCGCGGCCGCGGCCGCCGCCGCCTTGTCCCGGTCCATCTCGAGCGGTGAATTCATGACAGCGGCCTTTCTCCATTGCGACAATTTGCGACATTAATAACGCCGTCGTCGGCTTGCTTTTCCGCCGGTTTGATCTGCATTGGTCTGCGACACGCAACCGTTCGCCGCCATCGAGCATTACCGCGCGGTGTCGGCTGCGCGAGCCGAGATTCGAACGGGTATACGCACCTTGAACACAGCATCGATTCGCGGGCGCCGCCTGTCGTCCGTCCCCGTGACCGCCCTTACCGTCACCGCTCTTGCCGCAACGCTCGCGCTGTCGGCCTGCGGCGACGGCTCGGCAAAGGACAAGGGCGCGCGCGGCGCCAACCAAGGTCCCGTCACGGTCGGATATGTCGTCGTTCAGCCGTCCGACGCCGCGATGGTCACCGAACTCGCCGGCCGCACCAGCGCATACGAAAGCTCGGACGTGCGCCCGCAGGTCAACGGCATCATCCGTCGCCGCTTCTTCACGGAGGGCACGATCGTCCGTAAGGGCCAGCCGCTCTACGAGATCGATCCGCGCCTCTATCGCGCCTCCGTCAACCAGGCGCAGGCGAACCTGCTGAGCGCACAGGCGAATGCCGAGGCGACGCGAATCCAGGCCGACCGCTACCGCCCGCTCGCGCAGATCGAGGCGGTATCCAAGCAGGATTACACCAATGCGGTCGCCACCGCGCGTCAGGCCGCCGCGTCAGTGGCGCAGAACCGCGCCGCATTGGAAACCGCGCGCGTCAACCTGAGCTTCACCACCGTGCCCGCGCCGATCACCGGGCGCATCGGCCGGTCGCTGTACACCGTCGGCGCGCTGGTGTCGTCCAGCCAGACCGATCCGCTGGCGCAGATCCAGCGGCTCGACCCGATGTTCGTCGATATCCAGCAATCCGCCGCCGACCTGCTCAGCCTGCGCCGCAGCCTGTCGCAGGGCGGGGTCATTCCCGCCTCTGCGCAGGTCCGCCTGATGCTGGAGGACGGCAGTGATTACGGCCAGACCGGTACGGTCGAATTCGCCGAAACGGTGGTCGACACGCAGACCGGGACCGTCACGCTGCGCGCGCGCTTCCCCAATCCGCAAGGCTTGCTGTTGCCCGGCATGTTCGTACGCGCCCGCTTCGCGCAGGCGATCAACACGCGCGCCTTCTTGGTGCCGCAGCAGGCGGTGTCGCGCGATCCGAAGGGCAATGCGACGCTGTTCGTCGTCGGTCCGAATAACAAGGCGGTTCAGCGCTCCATTACCGCCGACCGCACGCAGGGCACGAACTGGGTGGTGACCGCGGGCCTCAATTCCGGCGACAAAGTCATCGCCCAGGGCCTTGCCAACGTGAAGCCCAATCAGGCGATCAAGCCCGTTCCCGCCAACGCTCCGCAAACGGTGAAGCCGCCCTCGCCCGAGCAGATGAAGCAGGCCCAGGAAAAAGGCGGCGCAGGCGGCCGGGGCGGGCGCTGAACCGATGATCAGCCGCATCTTCATCGACCGCCCCATCTTTGCATGGGTGCTGGCGATCATCACCATGCTTGCCGGCGTCGGCGCGATCCTGTCGCTGCCGATCGCGCAATATCCCGACGTCGCGCCGCCGCAGGTATCGATCCGCGCGACCTTCCCCGGGGCATCGGCGCAGACGCTGCAGAATTCGGTGACGCAGATCATCGAGCAGCAGCTGACGGGCATCGACGGCCTGCTCTATTTCCAGTCCTCCTCGTCCAGCCGCGGGCAGGTGACGATCACCGCGACGTTCCAGAAGGGCACCGATCCCGACATCGCGCAGGTCCAGGTGCAAAACCAGGTGCAGCAGGGCGTCTCGCGCCTGCCGCAACAGGTGCAGCAACAGGGCCTCGTCGTCCGCAAGTCGAACCCCGACAACCTGCTGATCGTCGGCGTCTATGACGAGACCGACAAGCGCTCCAATATCGACGTCGCCGACTATCTGGTATCCAATCTGCAGGACCCGCTCGGCCGGGTGCCCGGGGTTGGCGACGTCAACGTCTATGGCTCGCAATATGCGATGCGCATCTGGCTGAACCCCGCAAAGCTGGCGAGCGTCCAGCTGATCCCTGCCGATGTGGTCACCGCGATCCAGAGCCAGAACACCGAGGTCGCGGCGGGCGAGGTCGGCGGCCTGCCGTCCGGCCCCGACCAGATGCTCGACGCCACCGTCACCGCGCAATCGCGGCTCCAGACGCCCGAGCAGTTCCGGCAGATCATCCTCAAGACGCTGCCGTCGGGCGCCACCGTGCGGCTGTCGGACGTCGCCCGGATCGAGCTCGGCGCGGAAAGCTATGCCTCCGTCAGCCGCATCAATCGCCATCCGGGCGCCGGCATCGCCGTGCTGCTCGCGCCGGGCGCCGACGCGCTCAAGACCGCCGAGCTGGTGAAGGCCGAGGTCGCGCGCGTGGCAAAGGGATTCCCGGCCGGCCTCAAAGTCGCCTACGCCAACGACACCACCGC
This sequence comes from Sphingomonas sp. FARSPH, assembly GCF_003355005.1. NCBI lineage: Bacteria > Pseudomonadati > Pseudomonadota > Alphaproteobacteria > Sphingomonadales > Sphingomonadaceae > Sphingomonas > Sphingomonas sp. FARSPH. The sequence goes on from NZ_CP029985.1 coordinate 663,873, forward strand.
GTTCATCAAACTGTCGATCGAAGAGGTGGTCAAGACGCTGATCGAGGCGATCATCCTCGTCGTCATCGTGATGTTCGTCTTCCTGCAAAGTTGGCGCGCGACGCTGGTGCCCGGGATCGCGGTGCCCGTGGTGCTGCTCGGCACGTTCGCGATCTTCCACGTCGCCGGCTTCTCGATCAACACGATGACGCTGTTCGGGCTGGTGCTCGCCATCGGTCTGCTCGTCGACGATGCCATCGTCGTGGTTGAGAACGTCGAGCGGTTGATGGAAGAGAATCCGGACATGACGCCGCGCGAGGCGACGATCGAGTCGATGAGCGAGATCAGCGTCGCGCTGATCGCGATCGCGCTCGTCCTGTCCGCGGTGTTCCTGCCGATGGCGTTCTTCGGTGGATCGACGGGCGTCATCTATCGCCAGTTCTCGCTGACGATCGTGTCGGCGATGGTGCTGTCGGTGCTCGTCGCGCTGATCCTGTCGCCCGCGCTCACCGCCTCGCTTCTCAAGCAGAGGTCGAAGGAAGCCGAAGAGGCGCAAGGGTTCAAGCGCCGCTTCCCGCGCGTCGCCGGCTGGGGAACGAAGGCGTCCGACTGGTTCAACCGCACCTTCGACCGCGGCGTGCAACGCTATACCGCCGCCGTGCAGACGGTAATCGACCGCAAGTGGATGTTTCTCCTGATCTACCTCGGCGTCGTCGCCCTGCTCGCGGTGCTGTTCCTACGGCTGTCGACGGGCTTTCTGCCGACCGAGGATCAGGGCGCCGCGAGCATTCAGTTCCAGCTGCCTGCCGGTGCCACGCAGGCGCGCACCCTGCAGGTCCAGCGCCAGGTCGAAAGTTATTTCACGCATTACGAGCCCAAGAACACGGCCGTGCTCTTCACGGTTGCGGGCGGCGGCGGCGGCGGCGCGTCCGGCCAGAATACTGGGCAGGGCTTCCTCAATTTCGTCGACTGGAAAGACCGCAAGGGCAGCGAGAACACCGCCGATACCATCACCACCCGTGCGTCCGCGGCCTTCCGGGCCCTGCGCGATGCACGCGTGTTCGTGCTCGTGCCGCCGGCGATCCGCGGTCTCGGGTCCACCGACGGCTTCACCATGGAGCTTCAGAACACCGGCGGCCTGACGCAAGAGCAGTTCAACGCAGCGCGCGACAAGTTGCTCGGCATGGCGAATGCCGATCCGAAGCTCGCGTCGGTCCGCCTCACCGAGCTTCCCGACATCGCGACCCTGCGCATCGATGCCGACGCACAGAAGCTCGCCGCGCTGGGCCTCACGCAGGCCAACGTCAATTCCACGCTCACCACCGCCTGGGGTGGGCAGTATGTCAACGACTTCATCGACCGCGGCCGCGTGAAGCGCGTCTACGTACAGGGCGATGCGCCATATCGCTCTTCGCCCGAAGACCTGAAGCAGTGGTTCGTACGCGGGTCGAACGGCCAGATGGCGCCCTTTTCGTCCTTTTCCAAAACGGGCTGGTCGACCGCGCCCACCACGCTGTCGCGCTTCAACGGCATTTCCTCGTTCGAATTTTCGGGATCCGGCGCGAAGGGCGTCAGTTCGGGCGATGCGATGACGCGGATCAGCCAGCTCGCCGCGCAAATCCCCGGCACCTCGATTGCCTGGTCCGGCCTCAGCTATCAGGAGCGGCTGTCCTCGGGCCAGGCGCCGCTGCTCTACGGGCTGTCCATCCTCGTCGTGTTCCTGTGCCTGGCCGCCTTGTACGAAAGCTGGTCGATCCCGTTCGCGGTGCTGCTCGTCATCCCGCTCGGCCTGATCGGCGCGATCGCGTTCGTGACCCTGCGCGGCCTTACTAACGACGTCTATCTCCAGATCGGCCTGCTGACGACGATGGGTCTCGCCGCGAAGAACGCGATCCTGATGATCGAATTCGCCGAACAGGCGGAACGCAAGGGCGCGCGCGTCATCGACGCGGCGCTGGAGGCGGCGAAAATCCGTCTCCGGCCGATCCTGATGACCAGTTTCGCGTTCATCTTTGGCGTGCTGCCGTTAGCCGTCTCGACGGGCGCGGGCGCGAACAGCCGCATTGCGATCGGTACCGCCGTCATCGGCGGCATGCTGACCGCGACGGTGCTCGCCATCTTCTATATCCCGCTGTTCTTCGTGCTCGTGCGTCGCGGCGTGCGCGACGGCCTCGCCCGGCTGCGCGGCAAGCCGGTCGGGCACCATGGCGGCCATGATGGCGACGACGGCAATCCGCCCGCGCCCCCGATGCCGCCCGCCACCACCCCGCCCCATGCGCCGGAGCCTGCCTGATGCGCCGCCTCGTCCCGACCCTCGCGCTGGCGTCGACCATCCTTGCGGGCTGTTCGATGGAGCCGAAGTACGTTCGCTCCGAACTGCCGGTGCCCGCATCGTGGCCGGTTGGCGACGCCTATCTGCGCCAGAGCGAGGCGTCGCTGCCCGCGATCACTTATCGCGACGTGTTCAAGGACGTGCGGCTGCAGCGGCTGATCGACCAGGCGCTGGCCAACAACCGCGACCTGCGCACCGCGGCGGCCAATATCGTGGCGGCACGCGAGCAATATCGTATCCAGCGCGCGAACGTGCTGCCGACGGTCAGCGCCAACGGCCGCTACACCTATACCGACGGTGGCCGCGGCGCGACGACGGTGGCGACGGGTTCGACGGGTACCGGGACGGGGACCGGTACGGGCACTACGCCGGGTACAGGTACCGGTACGGGTACGGGCACCGGCACCGGCGGCGTCGACACGGGCACCGGCGCGAGCGCGGGCAACGGAACCGGAACCGGCACGGTCACCACCAGCGGTTCGGGCAGTAGCTGGTCGGCGAACATCGGCACCACCGCGTTCGAGATCGACCTGTTCGGTCGGTTGCGCTCGCTGTCGCGCGCGGCGCTTGATCGCTATTTCGCGACCGAGGCGGGCGCGCGCGCGACGCGGCTGACGCTGGTCGGCGATGTCGCCTCCGGCTGGCTGACCTATGCGTCCGACCGCAGCCTGCTCAAGATCGCACAGGACACCGCGACGAGCGCCGCGAAAAGCGTGCGGCTGACGCAGGCCCGGCTCGACGGCGGCGTCAGCCCGCGCACCGACCTGACCCAGGCGCAGCAAATCCTGGAGACGGCGAACGCCGACCTCGCCCAGCAGCGCACATTGGTGGCGCAGGACGTCAACGCGCTGCAACTGTTGGTCGGCGCGCCGGTCGATCCCGCGCTCCTCCCCGCCTCGATCGAGGAAGCGCGCGCGACGATCGCCTCGCTGCCGGCCGGGCTCGACAGCAGCATCCTGTTGCGCCGCCCCGACGTGGTACAGGCCGAATACCAGCTGCGCGCCTATAACGCGCAGATCGGCGCGGCGCGCGCGGCGCTGTTCCCGCGCCTGTCGCTGACCGGTGTGCTCGGCTTCGCCAGCAACGCGCTGACCTCGCTGTTTTCCAGCGGGGCATTCAGCTATTCGGTCGCCCCCAGCGTCAGCTATTCGATCTTCCAAGGCGGCGCGGCGCGCGCCAACGTCCGCTATACCGAAGCGCAGCGCGACGCGGCGCTCGCGACCTATGAAAAGGCGATCCAGACGGCGTTCCAGGAAACCGCCAATGCGCTCGCCCGCCAGGGGACAATCGCCGACCAGCTGCGCGCCAACACGAATTTCCAGACCGCGGCGGCCGATACGTTGCGCCTGACCAACGCGCGCTATCAGGGGGGCATCGACACGTTCCTGTCGAGCCTGGATGCGCAGCGATCCTATTATTCGGCGCAGCGCACGCTGGTTGCGACGCAGCTGACCGACGCGACCAACCGCGTCACGCTGTACACCGCGATCGGCGGCGATTCCTCGCTGGAGGCGACGCCGGATGGGCCGAAGCCGGTCAGCCCGAGCGGCGCCCCGCGGTCCGAAACCCGGCCCTGACCGCCTCGCTCGGCCCGGCTCTTACGCTCCGGGCAAGCGCGTCGCCTTCAGACGAAACGGGGAGGGTCGCCCCCCTCCCCGTTTCGTTCATTCGGCCGCAATCGCAAGCGGCTTTTCCTTCCAGACCAGCACGGGCTTGCGCGCGGCCAGCGTCTCGTCGAGGCGCGCGCGCGGTGCGAAGTGCGGCGCGGTCTTGAGGCTCTCGTCACCCGCCTTGGCGCGTTCCGCCACCGATCGCAGCGCGCCGATGAACTGGTCGATCCCCGCCTTCGACTCCGTCTCGGTCGGCTCGACCAGCATCGCACCGTGCACGACGAGGGGGAAGTACATCGTCATCGGATGGAATCCCTCGTCGATCAGCGCCTTGGCGACATCGATCGTCGAGAAGCCGGGCGCGAGGCCGGCATCGCTGAAGATCGCCTCATGCATGCACGGACCACTCTTCGCGAACGGCGCATCAAGCGTGTCCTCGAGGCTGCGCAGGATGTAATTGGCGTTGAGCACCGCATCCTCCGCGACCTGCTTCAACCCGTCCGCGCCATGGCTGAGGATGTACGTCAACGCCCGCGTGAACATCCCCATCTGCCCATGAAACGCGGTCATTCGCCCGAAGCTGTCGGGGTGGCGATCCTCGACACTTTCTTCCTCGACCAGCGTGATATGGCCGTCCGCATAGCGTTCGGTGAACGGCAGCGGCCCGAACGGCGACAGCGCCTCCGACAGCACCACGGGGCCCGAGCCGGGCCCGCCGCCGCCGTGCGGGGTGGAGAAAGTCTTGTGCAGGTTGATGTGCATCGCATCGACGCCGAGGTCGCCGGGGCGCACCTTGCCGACGATCGCGTTGAAGTTGGCGCCGTCGCAATAGACGTAGCCGCCCGCCGCATGGACGGCGTCCGAGATGCGCTTCAGATCGCGCTCGAACAGGCCGCAGGTGTTGGGGTTGGTGATCATCACGGCGGCGACGTCCGGCCCCAGCCGCGCCTCGAGCGCCGCGGTATCGACACGGCCGTCCGGCGTCGCGGGAATATCCTCGACGGTGAAGCCCGCGAAGGCGGCGGTCGCGGGGTTGGTGCCGTGCGCGCTCTCGGGTACCAGCACGACCTTGCGATGGCCCTCGCCGCGCTTCTCCAGCGCCGCCTTGATGCACAGGATGCCGCACAATTCGCCATGCGCGCCCGCCTTGGGGCTCATCGCGACGCCGTGCATGCCGGTCAGCTCGATCAGCCACACCGCCAGTTCGTTGATGACGCCCAGCGCGCCCTGCACCGTGTCGACAGGCTGGAGCGGGTGGATATCGGCGAAGCCGGGCAGCCGCGCCATCCGCTCGTTGAGGCGCGGATTGTGCTTCATCGTGCACGAGCCGAGCGGGAACAGCCCCAGGTCGATCGCATAATTCTGGCGCGAAAGGCGGGTATAATGCCGCACTGTCTCCGGCTCCGACAGTCCGGCGAGGCCGATCGGGTCCTTGCGCGTCAGATTGCCGAGTCGGGAGCCCGCGACATCGCCATCCGCGAAGTCGACGCCGGTCGTATGCGCGTCGCCGATCTCGAAGATCAGCGGCTCTTCCAGCATCAGTGCCCGGTTGCCGGTGTGGGTCGCCGGCGCGCCGCCGTCCTTCGCCGCGGGCGCGGTCGGCTTCCAGCCGCTCTGGTTGATCGTCATGCCAGCACCTCCTCAAGCGCGCTTGCCAGCGCCTCGATATCCTCGTCGGTCACGGTTTCGGTCACCGCGACGACCAGCCCGTTCTGCAACGCGTCTTCACCCGGATACAGCCGGCCGAGCGACACGCCCGCGAGCACGCCGCGATCGGCGAGCGTGCGCACGATCGGGCGCGCTTCCTTGCCCAGGTCGATGGTGAATTCGTTGAAGAACGTGTCGTTGACGACGCGCACGCCCGGCACCTGCGCCAGCCGGTCCGCCGCGCGACACGCCGCTGCGTGGTTGATCGCCGCGAGCCGGCGGATACCCGCCTCGCCGAGCAACGTCATGTGGATCGAAAAGGCGAGCGCACACAGGCCCGAATTGGTGCAGATGTTGCTCGTCGCCTTTTCGCGGCGGATATGCTGCTCGCGCGTCGACAGCGTCAGCACGAAGCCGCGCTTGCCGTCCGCATCCACCGTCTCGCCGCAGAAGCGGCCCGGCATCTGGCGGATGTATTTCTCCTTACAGCCCATCAGGCCCACATAAGGCCCGCCGAACTGCAGGCCGACGCCCAGCGACTGACCCTCGCCGACGACGATGTCCGCATCCATCTCGCCCGGCGAGCGGATCGCGCCCATCGCGACGGGCTCCGTCACCACCGCGATCAGCAGCGCCTTCTTGGCGTGGCAGGCATCGGCAAGCGGGGTCAGGTCTGCGATACGGCCGAGGATGTCGGGATATTGGACGACGACGCAGCTGGTGTCGCCATCGATCGCGGCGATCAGCGCATCGATGTCGGTGTCCGCATTCAGCGTCGGGACGGACGTTTCCAGCGCGTCGCCGGTGTATTTCGCCATCGTCTTCGCGACGCTGACGTAATGCGGGTGCAGCCCCGACGACAAGATCGCCTTGCCGCGCCTGGTGATGCGCCGCGCCATGCCGATCGCCTCCCAGCAGGCGGTCGATCCGTCGTACATGCTGGCATTCGCGACGTCGGTGCCGAGCAGGCGCGCGACCTGCGTCTGGAACTCGAACAGCATCTGCAGCGTGCCCTGCGCGATTTCCGGCTGATAGGGCGTGTAGGCGGTCAGGAACTCGCCGCGCTGGATCAGATGGTCGACGCTGGCGGGCACGTGGTGCCGATATGCGCCGCAGCCGAGGAAGAACGGCACTTCGCCCGCGACCGTGTTCTGGCGCGCGAGTTTGGTCATGTGCCGCTCGACCGACAGTTCGGACGCGTGCAGCGGCAGGCCTTCGATCGGGCCATCGAGGCGAGCGGCCTCGGGCACGTCGACGAACAGCGCGTCGATATGGCTCGCACCGATCGTCGCGAGCATCGACTCGCGATCATGGGACGTCAGGGGCAGATAGCGCATTGTCATTCCTCAAAGCCCCTCCCCTTCAGGGGAGGGGTTGGGGTGGGGCGCCGCAAGCGTGGGTCTCGGTGAGACGTCCCCCACCCCCTACCCCTCCCCTGAAGGGGAGGGGCTCACAGGGGTCACAGCTTGGCGACGAACGCCTCGTAGGCGGTTTCGTCCATCAGCTCCTCGAGCTCGGCGGGGTCGGACAGCGTGATCTTGAAGAACCAGCCCTCGCCCTCCGGGTCCGAATTGACCAGGCTGGGATCATCGGCGAGCGCGGCATTGCCCTCGATGACGTTGCCCGACACGGGCGAATAGACGTCCGACGCCGCCTTGACCGACTCGACCACCGCGGCCTCGTCGCCCTTGCTCAGCTGCTTGCCGTCCTCGGGGACGTCGACGAACACGATGTCGCCCAGCTGACCTTGCGCATAATCGGAAATGCCGACCGTCCCGGTCTCGCCGTCGACGTCGATCCACTCATGGTCTTGCGTGAAGTAACGGCTCATCTCACTTGGCTCCTGCACGGATATAGCGGTGGGGGACGAAGGGCATGGCCGCGACGGTCGCGTCGTGGAGCTTGCCCCGCTGGATCAGTTTGAGCGGCGTGCCAGCCGCAGCCAGCGCCGCGGGGACGTAGGCCATGCCGATCGGTGCGCCGACGCTGGGCGCGAACCCGCCGGAGGTGACGCGCCCGATGATCGCGCCGTCGGCGTCGACCACGCTCGCGCCCTCGCGTACCGGCTGGCGACCATCGATCATCAGGCCCACGCGCTTCACCGTGGGGCCGTTCTCGCGCTCGCCGAGGATGCGCGCGGCGCCGGCGAAGTCGCCCGCCTCGCGCCGCCGCTTGGACAGCGCGAAGCCGAGGTCCGCCATCACCGGCGTCGTTTCGGGATCGAGGTCGTGGCCATATAGCGGCAATCCCGCCTCGAGCCGCAGCGAATCGCGCGCGCCGAGCCCGATCGGCTCGACCTCCGGCTGTTCGCACAGCGCGGTGGCGAAGCCCTCCGCGATCTCCGCGGGCAGCGAAATCTCGAAGCCGTCCTCGCCGGTGTAGCCCGATCGGCTGATCCACAGCGGCGTGTCGTTCCATGCGAAGGCGCCCGCGGTCATGAACACCAAAGCCTCGACGCCCGGCACGATCCGCGCCAGCGCATCGACCGCCTTTGGGCCCTGCAGCGCGAGCAAGGCCTGGTCTTCCATCAGGTTAATGACGACGTCCTCGGGCAGCACGTCAAGCAGGTAAGAGACGTCGTCGTACTTCGTCGCGCCGTTGACGACCATGTAATGGCTCGCCTCGCCAAACGGATGCGCGCCCTCGCCCGCGGGCAGCGTCGTCACCATCAGGTCGTCGAGGATACCGCCCGCATCGTTGAGCAGCAGCGAATAGCGCATCTTCGCAGGGGCAAGGCCGGCGATATCGCCGGGCAGCACCGCTTCCAGCGCCTTGGCGACGCCCTCGCCGGTCAGGCCGACCTGGCCCATATGGCTGACGTCGAACAGGCCGGCATTCTCGCGCGTCCAGAGGTGCTCGGCCATGATGCCCTTGTACTGGACGGGCATCTCATATCCGGCGAAGGGGACCATGCGGCCGCCCTGGGTGCGGTGCCAGGCGTCGAGCGGAAGCTGCTGGATCGCGGGTTCCTCGCCGTCCAGTTCCCCGGCCAGCTCGGCATCCTGCGCCTGTTCGATCACCGCGTCGCTCATCGTCTCATCCGGCCTTTCAAAAGGGCGACGGACGCAAGCGGCCGGGGCCGCGGGCGACCATCGATGAACCCCCTCTGTCACGGAACCTGAGAGCTTTCGCCCGTCGCCAACGCGGCGGGCTTACCCCTTCGGTGGCCCCTGAAAGGGGCGCTTTCCAGAGTGTCGATGGCGTCCGCGCGGTCCCGCGTGCCTGAGAGATTCCGGGGTGGTTGCTCCTTCGGCGGCCCTTTCGGGCTCTCTCCCGCGCGCGCCTATGCGGGTCGCCCCGCATCGACGACAAAAGCTCTGGCGACGCGCCCGCGCCAAGTCAATCGGCAAACGATGCCCCGCCCCAAGAGGCAGGACGATCGCCGCCGTCCGCCGTCACCGCTGCGCGTTATATTTCAGCTGGTCGTTGGTCAGCTGGAACCCGACGAGCGCCTCGAACGTCGCGCTCAGCACCGCTTGGCGGATTTCGGGCCGGCTCAGCGGATCGGTCGCGGCATCCTCTTCGCCCGCCTTGCGCTTCTTGGTCAGTTCGCGGCGGACATCGTCGGACAGCGTCGCGGCGGCGCGGCTGACGTAGCTCGTCGCCTCGCCGGTCGCCTGCGCGCGGGCCTGGCCCGCGTCGAAATGGACGACGATCTGGCCGACGCGCTTCGCCGTCACCTGGTTCCCGCCGCGCACGATCGCGATGTAATAGGGCAAGGTCACGTCGCGCGCGCCATCGGTACGGGTGCGGCGGGCGAGCACGTCGAACGTCACCGTCGTCGTGATCTGGTCGCCCGCATCGTTACAGGCACCGCGGACGTGCGTCATGTTCGCGACGACGTCGACCGCATTCTCGTCCTGGCTGGTCGCCGGGTCGAACAAGGTGATGTCGCCGGTGCCGGCGGCAACGCCCACTGTCGGGCAGGCGGAGCGGACGGCGGAGATGCCGCCTTCCACCACTTCACCCTTACCGGCGCAGCCGCCGAGGACGAGCGCAAGGGCGCAAGGGGCGAGGAGCGAGCTTTTCACGGTGAACGCGTACCTTTTCGAACGGGCGACGACATCGGGCCGGGCTGCCCCGGCCGGGCGGCGCGCACCATAGGAACCGCCTTTCGCGCGTGCAAGCAATCGCGTAGAGCGCTTCCCCATGGCCACCATCGATCCGATCGCCGCCCACGCCCCCGATCTGCCCGTCCTCGAGTTGCTGATCGCCGCACCGCGCGGCTTCTGTGCAGGCGTCGACCGCGCGATCCGCATCGTCGAACTGGCCATCGAAAAGCATGGCGCGCCGGTCTATGTCCGGCACGAGATCGTCCACAACAAGTTCATCGTCGACACGCTGCGGGCCAAAGGCGCGATCTTCGTCGAGGAACTCGATCAGGTTCCCGACGGCAAACCCGTCGTATTCAGCGCGCATGGCGTGCCCAAATCGGTGCCCGCCGCGGCGCAGGATCGGGGACTCGACTATCTCGACGCGACGTGCCCCCTGGTGTCGAAGGTGCATCGCGAGGCGGAGCGGCTGGTCGCGGCCGGGCGCCACATCGTCTTCATCGGCCATGCCGGCCATCCCGAGGTGATCGGCACGTTCGGCCAGGTGCCGACGGGCGCGATGACGTTGATCGAGACGGTGGACGACGTCGCCGTCTTCGCCCCCGCCGATCCCGACAACCTCGCCTTCCTGACGCAGACGACGCTGTCGGTCGACGACACCGCCGCGGTCGTCGCCGCGCTGCAGGCGCGCTTCCCCAGCATCCAAGGCCCACGCGGCGAGGACATCTGCTACGCGACGTCGAACCGCCAGGCCGCGGTCAAGGCGATCGCGGCGGCGTGCGACGCGATGCTGGTGATCGGCGCGCCCAATTCGTCGAACTCGCTGCGCCTCGTCGAAGTCGCGCTGCGCGAGGGCACGCCCGCCCGGCTGATTCAGCGCGCCGCCGATCTCGACTGGTCGTTCCTCGACGGCGTCGGCACGCTCGGCATCACCGCGGGCGCGTCCGCACCGGAGATGCTGGTGCGCGAGCTCGTCGACCTGCTCGGCACGCGCTATGCGGTCAGCGAACGCGAGGAGGAAACGACGCGCGAGACGATCGCGTTCAAGCTGCCACGCGGGCTCGACGCGGCCGCCTGAAGGCGCCGCGATCACTCGACCGCGATGATCTGATCCGCGGTCTGGATCGGCACCGTATATTGCCAGCGGGCAAGCGAATGCGGACGGCCTGCGACCAGATTGGCGATGGCCCGCGCGCGGATCTTGTCGCGCACGGTCACCGTGCGACCGCGCAGATAGGTTTCGGGCGGCGCGCCGAACCGTTTCTCCAGCGTCTTCGCGACGATCGGCCGCATCGCGAAGGTAACGTCGCCCGGCGCGCGATAATCGTCGCTGGAATTGAGGAAGACGGCATCGTCGGTCCGCGCGGTTTCGGCGATGCGCATGCGGAACGTGCCGCTGCTGGCGCGATTGGGGTGCGCGTCCGCCAGCGCGATCGCACCGGCGGGATCGAGCACGTTCTGGTCGACGGCGGGCATGGCAAGCGCAAGCAGCAAGGCGATCATCGGTCGGCTCCCCTGTCGCCGCGCAACCTAGGGCAGACCGCCCGCACCCGCGACTGAATAATCCGTCATCCCACCCTTCCCTTGCCGGCCCCCGCGGGGCAGGACAACGCGCTTGGCGACGAGGCGCGAGGAAGGCGACGGACGAGGCGATGGCGGTCTACACACAGGTATCGGCCGAGACGCTGGCGGCGTTCCTGACGCGCTACGACGATGTCGGCTCGCTCGTCTCTGCGAAGGGGATCGCGGAAGGGGTGGAGAATAGCAACTACCTCGTCGATACGACGACGCAGCGCTACATCCTGACGCTCTACGAAAAGCGCGTCGACGCGGGCGACCTGCCCTTCTTCATGGCGCTGCTCGACCATCTCGCCGCGCGCGGGCTGCCGGTGCCGCCCGCGATCCGCGACCGCGACGGCGCCGCGATCCAGACGCTGGAGGGGCGGCCCGCTTGCCTGATCCGCTTCCTGCCCGGCGTGTCGGTGACGCGACCGACGCCGGCGCAGGCGCGCACCGCGGGCGCGGCGCTCGCCGACCTGCACGCCGCGGTCGCCGATTTCGACGGTAAGCGCGCCAACAGCCTGGGTGTCGCCGCATGGCGGCCGCTGCTCGAACGGTGCGGCGCCGACCTCGACGACATCGCACCGGGCCTGTTCGCGCGTGTCGATTCGGCGCTCGCCGCGGTGGAGGCAGACTGGCCGCGCGACCTGCCAGCCTGCGTCATCCATGCCGACCTGTTTCCCGACAACGTCCTGATGCTGGACGCGCGCGTCACGGGACTCATCGATTTCTACTTCGCCTGCACCGATCTGCGCGCCTATGACGTCGCAGTGATGCATACCTCTTGGGGGTTCGATCCCGCCGGCGCGCCGCTCGACGGCGTCGGCAGCGCTTCGATGGAAGGCTATGGCGCGCGGCTGTCGGCCGCGGAGCGCGCGGCGCTGCCCGTGCTGGCGCGCGGCGCGTGCATCCGCTTCTTGCTGACGCGGGCGTGGGACTGGCTCAACACGCCCGCCGACGCGCTGGTGACGCGCAAGGATCCGCTCGCCTATCTCCGGCGCCTCGACTGGTATGACGCGCATCCGGAGGCGTTCGCGTGACCGAGCCCCTGACTCCGCCGCTGACTTTGGTCGAAATCGCCACCGACGGCGCGTGCAAGGGCAATCCGGGCCCCGGCGGCTGGGGCGCGCTGCTCCGTTTCGGCAGCCACGAGAAGGAATTGTCGGGCGGGGAGGCGATGACCACCAATAACCGCATGGAGCTGACCGCGGCGATCGAAGCGCTCGGCGTGCTGACGCGGCCGTGCCACGTCAAGCTGTCCACCGACAGCAAATATGTGATGGACGGCCTGACCCGCTGGATCCACGGCTGGCGCCGTAACGGCTGGAAGACCGCGGACAAGAAACCGGTCAAGAACGCCGAACTGTGGCAGGCGCTGTTCGCCGCGACGCAGCGGCACGAGATCGAATGGATCTGGGTAAAGGGCCACGCCGGCCACCCCGACAACGAACGCGCCGACAAACTCGCCAGCGACGCGGCGCTGGCCGCTGCGAAGAAACCCTGATCGCCGCGCGCTATTCCGCCTCTTCGACCGGGGCGTCGGGGCCGTTCTTGAGAATGGAGGCGATCGCATTGCGGGCGTTCGCACGGCTCGAATAGCCTTCGGTCCACCAGATCAGTTCGGCGTTGTGCTTGAATTTGGCGACGAACTCGCCCGCCTTGTTCTTCTCGATCACGAACTTGTGCGCCATCACAGCCTCCTTCGCGAGAGTGGTCAGCGAATGGTAGCCGCGAAGCGTGCCGGTGCATAGCGGTCCGCGTCGATGCCCGCGACCGCGTCGGGCAGCGCGCGCCCGAGCAGCAGCGCCGCCCCGATCGCGGCGGCGGCAGGCGAGGTCTGGATGCCGAAGCCACCCTGCCCCGCGAACCAGAAGAAGCCCGGCGCGTCGGGGGCGAAGCCATAGACGGGCAGGCGATCGGGTGCGAAGCTGCGCAACCCCGCCCAGCGCCGCTCCACCACCGCGACGCGCCAGTCGACCGCGCGCTCGAACCGATCGATCGCGATCGCGACGTCGATCTCTTCCGCGGCCGCATCGCACGGATCGCTCGGCGTCTCGTCCGACGGGCTCAACCAAAGGCGGCCGCCGGCCTCCGGCTTGAAGTAGAAACCGCCCGCGATATCGGCGATCAGCGGCAGGCCCGCGGGTGGCGCTGGGTCGGTGCCGAGCTGCACGACGGTGCGGCGATAGGGGCGGATGCCGATCGGCGCGACGCCCGCGCTGATCGCGACCGGATCCGCCCAGGCGCCCGCCGCGTCGACCAGCACATCGGCACTATAGTCGCCCGCCGCGGTCGCGATCCGCCACGCGCCGCCCGCGCGCGTCGCCGCATGCAGCGCCGCCTGCGTCACCAGGCTCGCGCCCGCCCGCCGCGCCGCGCCGAGGTAGCGCGCATGCAGCGCCGCGACGTCGATATAGGCGCAGCTCGGCTCGTGGATGCCGATCGTCCATTCCCGGCGCAGGCCGGGGACGATCGCCGCCGGGTCGACGCGCGACAGCCCCACGCCGCTGTTCGCGAAGGCGGCAAGGAAGGCGTCCGCCGCCGCCGCATCTTCGGCGCGGCCGATGTGCAATTCGCCCAGCGGATCGAGGAAGCCGCCATCGCGCAGCACCGCCTGCGACGCGCTGGTCAGCGGCTGGATGCCCGGGCCGCCATAGGTTTCGGACCAGAAAGCGGCGGAGCGGCCGGTGGCGTGATAGCCAGGCTGCGCCTCCGCCTCGATCAGCAGCACGCGCGCCGCGTCGCCGATCGCGGCGGCGAGGCTGGCGCCCGCGATCCCCGCGCCGACGATCGCGACGTCGAACCTCATGCCGCGTGCCGCGCCAGGAAGGCGTCGATCAGGCCGAACGCACGCAGCCGGACGTCGTCCGATTCGCGCAGAATCTCGTGCGCCGACTCGGGCCCGAACCGCACCAGTTCGCAATGCGGCAGGCGTGCGGCGACGCGGATCGCCGCGCCGGGATCGACCAGCCCGTCGGCGTCGGCGACCAGCATCAGGACGGGTGTCGTCACCGACTCTAGCCGCGGGTCCCGCTGCAACGCCGCGCAGGCGGACAGGGCCTCCGCCACCCAAGCCCAGCTCGGCGGGCCCAGCCGCAGCGCCGGTTCTCGCGCATACCAGAAAGCCTCGTCGGCGTAACGTTCGTGCGAATGCGTCAGCAACCGCTCGCGATGCCCCGCCGAGGGCGCGTCGTCGCGCACCTTCCACGCGGCGCGTGCCGGGTCGCCAATCCGGGTCATCAGACGTGCGAGTATCCCGCCCAGCCACGGCCCGACGGGCGAATGCACGCCGATCATCGGCGCGACGAGCACCGCCGCATCGGGATCGACGCTGCGCTCGACCAGCGCGCGGAGCGCCAGATGCCCCCCCATCGAATGGCCGATCAGCATCGCCGGCCCCGCCTGCTCCCGCCGCCAGTCGCGCCAGAAGGCGGCAAGATCGTCCAGCCACGGCCGGAAGCTGGCGGCATGGCCGACGTGGCGGTCCGCCGCGAGTCGCCCCGATCCGCCCTGCCCGCGCCAGTCGAAGGCGGTGACCGACCATCCCCCCGAATGCAGATTGCGGATCAGCTCCAGGAATTTTTCGACGATATCGGCGCGCCCGCCCTGCACCAGCGCGCGGCCACGGGCGGCGGGATGCGCCCAATCGAAACGACGATGTACCCATCCGTCGGGCGCGACCCAGTGCGAAAGACGCGAATCGGCGGGGAAATCACGGCGCAGGCGATCGGGATCGGTTGGGTAATCGGTCATCGGCGCGCTCTGGTTACGGTTTCGAAAGCCCTCGCGTCTACCTGTTCCCGATGATGGGGTGGGACAAACTTCTCGGCTATGCGCTGCTCGCGGCGCTGTTCGCGCTGCTGCTGGCGGCGGGTATCGAGGACGCGCGCCGGCGCGAGATCGCCAATTGGAAGAATGCCGCCATCGCGCTCGCCGCCCCCGCGTGGTGGTGGGCCAACGGCCTCGGCTGGGGCGATGTCGCGCTCCAGCTGGGTGTCGGCGCTGCGGTATTCGCGCTCTTCGCCGGTATTTTCGCCGCCGGCTGGATGGGCGGCGGCGACGTCAAGATGATCGGCGCGCTCGCGCTCTGGCTGCCGCCGGGCGGCGTTCTGTCGATGCTGATGCTGATGGCGATCGCGGGCGGCGCGATCACGATCGTGATGGTCGCCGACAGCCGCTGGCGCCGGCGCGAAGGCGCGGTGGAGGTGCCCTACGGCGTCGCCATCGCCGCCGCCGCGCTGCTCACCCTGGCGCCAGTGGGCGCACCAACCGGATTTTAACCACTCCTCCCCCAATGCTTAGCGTCGGATCAACCACCGGTGCGCTGAAAGGCCCGTTGAGACATGGATAGTCGCAAGATCGTTTTGCTGGTGGGCGCCCTGCTGGTCGCCGGCATCACGGCGTTCTTCGCCCGCACATTGCTCGCGGGCTCCGCCGCGCCGCAAGCCGCCGCGATGACGCAGCCGATGGCCCGGCCGGTCGACGGCCCCGAGGTGCTCGTCGCCACCCGCGCGCTGCCCGTCGGCACCATCCTCGATGCCAGCGCGCTGAAGTTCCAGCCCTGGCCCAAGGAACTGGTCGACGGCGCCTATTTCCTGAAAGCGGGCACCGACCTCAAGTCGCTGCAGGGTACCGTGGTGCGCAACGCGATCACCGCGGGCCAGCCGGTAACGCAGGGCGCGCTGGTCAAGCCGGGCGATCGCGGCTTCCTCGCCGCCGCGCTCGGGCCGGGCATGCGCGCGGTCACCGTCGCGGTGTCGGGCCAGGCGGCAGTCGCGGGCTTCGTCTTCCCGGGCGACCGCGTCGACCTGGTCCTGACGCAGTCGGTCACGGGCGGCGGCGACGGCCAGCCGCTCAAGGTATCGGAAACCATCATGCGCAACGTCCGCGTGCTCGCGACCGACCAGCGCACCGACAACAGCGTCGGCGAGGACGGCAAGACCAAGGTCAGCACCTATTCCAACGTCACGCTGGAAGCGACGCCCAAGATGGCCGAGCAGATCGCGGTGGCGCGCACCGTCGGCGACCTGTCGCTGTCGCTGCGCAGCCTTGCCGACAATCCGGCCCAGCTCGAGGAAGCGATCGCCAGCGGATCGGTGAAGGTGCCCGCCAATGGCGACGCCCGCGCCGAAAAGGCGATGATGCTGGCCGTCGCCAGCCAGCCGCAATCGGGCGGCAGCACCTTCGCCACCGGCGCCGACGTGTCGCGCTTCCAGCGCAGCACGGTGCCGGGCAAGGCGAACGGCGCGGCGGGCATGACGCCGCAGGGCGTTACGCAGGCGACCGTGTCGACCGGTATGCCGGGCGATGCCAGCGGCCTGCCGATGGGCCCGGTGGTGCGCATCGCACGCGGCACGACCGTGACGGTCGTCCCGGTCGGCGGCCAGCGTATCGCGCAGCAGCAGACCAACGCGTCGCCCGTCGGTGCGACCAATACCAGCGTCCCGATGGGGGGGAACAAGTAACATGCGCAAGCTGAAAACTCCGCTCGCCCTGCCGCTCGCGCTCGCGCTCGCGGCCGGCGGCGCGGTCGCCGACGCGCGGCCCGCAGGGGCCGCCGCCAGTGCCGCTTCCGGTCTCGTCCAGGTCAACACCGGCCGTGGCCGCCTCGTCACGCTGCCGCGTCCGATGAGCGACGTGTTCGTCGCCGACGATACGGTCGCCGACGTCCAGGTGCGCTCGCCGACACAGCTCTACATCTTCGGCAAAAAGCCGGGTGAGACGACGATCTCCGCGACGACGAAGGGCGGCGCGGTGGTCTATGCCAGCACGGTCCGCGTCGGAAACAATTACGACTCGATCGGCGCGATGCTGCGCCTCGCGATGCCGGACGCGCAGATCGTCGCGACGCCGATGAACGGCCTCGTCCTGCTCACCGGCACGATCGCCAGCCCGGGCGACGGCGCGGAGGCGGAACGGCTGGTCCAGGCCTATGTCGGGGACAGCACGAAGGTCCTGTCCCGCCTGAAGACCGCGACGCCGCTGCAGGTCAACCTGCAGGTCCGCTTCGCCGAAGTCAGCCGCACCTTCATCAAGCAGGTTGGCGTCAACATCACCAGCCGCGACAATTCCGGCGGCCTGCTGTTCGGCATCAGCCAGGGACGGCAGGGCACGATCACCACCGTGCCCGGCGTGATCGGCCAGCCGAATGCGCCGGTGGACGCGAACGGTCTCGTCCCCGGTGCCACGCTGTTCGGCTTCCCGCAGCAAGGCGCGCGGGGCACGACCTTGGGCCTTGCCGGCAAGCTGCTCGGCATCGACCTGCTCGGCGCGCTCGACCTCGGCGAGACGACGGGTCAGGTGACGACGCTCGCCAACCCCAATCTCACCGCGCTGTCGGGCGAGACGGGCACGTTCCTTGCCGGCGGCGAGGTGCCGATCCCGGTCGCGCAGGCGCTCGGCACGGTCTCGGTCGAATACAAGCAATATGGCGTCAGCCTCGCCTACACGCCGACGGTGCTCGCCGACGGGCGGATCAGCCTGCGCGTGCGGCCGGAAGTGTCGCAGCTCGATTATTCGAACGCGGTGACGCTGAACGGCACGCGCGTGCCCGGCCTCACCACCCGTCGCGCCGAAACGACGCTGGAACTGGGTTCGGGCCAGAGCATGATGATCGGCGGCCTGCTTCAGAACAGCCACAATAACTCGATCGACAAGGCACCCTTCCTCGGCGACCTGCCGATCATCGGCGCGTTGTTCCGATCGAACAGCTTCCAGCGCAGCGAAACCGAACTCGTCATCATCATCACGCCGTATCTGGTGAAGCCGATCAACAGCATGGCGCAGGTCGCGCTGCCGACCGACGGCTATCGCGCGCCGACCGATGCCGGCCGCATCCTGCTGGGCGAACTCGGCACCGGCGTCAGCGGCGACCGTCGCCCCGTGCCATCGATGGCGCCCGGCACCGCAGCAGCCGGCGTGCCGAGCTATGGCGCCGCCGCCGCCGTTCCCGCGCAGCCGCGCCGCGACGTCGCACCGGCCGCCGCCGACACGCGCAGCACACGCAAATCGCGGAAGGCGGACATCCCCGCCCCCGGCTTCTCCAACTAAGCGCGCGAAGGAAGTGTTTCCGATGCTCCGTCACATCCTCCTCGCCTCGCTCGCCGCTCCCGCCTTGCTCGTCGGGGGATGCATGGGCACCCAGAACCGCGGCGTCGAATCGGTGCACCAGCCCGTCGTCGACCGTGCGAGCTACGCGCTCGACCTCGCGACGCGGGGCGGCATGCTCGCGCCGGGCGAGGATTATCGCCTCGCCGGCTGGATGCAGGGCATGCACGTCGGCTTCGGCGACCGGATCGCGATCGACGATCCCGGCGATGCCGCACCGGGCGCACACGAACAGGTGGCGGGCGTCGTCGCCCGCTACGGCCTGCTGCTGTCCACCGACACACCGGTCACCGCCGCGCCGGTCGCCCCAGGCGTCGTGCGCGTCGTCGTCAGCCGCATGCGCGCCGGCGTTCCCGGTTGCCCCGACTGGAGCCGCGACAGCAGCACCGAACTCGATCAGCATACCTCGTCCAATTACGGCTGCGCGGTGAACGCGAACCTCGCCGCGATGGTCGCCCGGCCGGAAGACCTCGTCCACGGCGTCGATGCGGGATCGGTCGTCGATCCGGCGCTGACCAGCAAGGCGATCGACAACTACCGCAAGCGCCCCGCGACGGGCGCCACGGGCACGCTGCCCGCCACGGGAGGAAAGTAAGGATGAACGCCCCCTGGAAACCGGTCGGCGTCGGCCAGCGCGATCCCTTCGCTGCCTACGCCTGCGACGACACGACATCCGATACGCTGCGCACCGTCGCGGGCGAATTCGGCTGGGCGTTGGAAAAGGTGCACAAGGGCGGGCTGCGCAACGCGGTCCAGTCGCTGTCCATTTCCGCCAGCCCGCAGATCCTGTTCGTCGACCTCGCCGAATCGGGTGATCCGCTCAACGACATCAACGCGCTCGCCGAAGTGTGCGAGCCGGGCACCGTCGTCATCGCGGCGGGACAGGTCAACGACGTGCGCCTGTACCGCGACCTCGTCGCCAGCGGTATCCAGGATTATCTGCTGAAGCCCGTCCACCCGGACATGCTGCGCGAGGCGCTGGGCCATGCGCAGGCGATGCTCAACGCGCCCAAGGCCGCAGAAGCCGCGATCGATCGCCCGCACAGCGCGACCGCCGTCATCGGTACGCGCGGCGGCGTCGGCGCCTCGACGATCGCGACCTCGCTCGCCTGGCTGATGAGCGAGCGCGAGAAGCGCGCGACCGCGCTGCTCGACCTCGACGTCCATTTCGGCACGGGTGCGCTTGCGCTCGACCTCGAACCGGGCCGCGGCCTGACCGATGCGATCGAGAATCCCAGCCGTATCGACGGATTGTTCATCGAACGCGCGATGGTCAAGGCGTCCGAAAAGCTCGCCGTCCTCTCCGCCGAGGCGCCGATCAACCAGCCGCTGATGACCGACGGTGCCGCCTTCTACCAGTTGCAGGAAGAGATGCGCGCCGCGTTCGAATGCACCGTCGTCGACCTGCCGCGCGCGATGCTGATCCAGCATCCCCACCTCATCAGCGACATCCAGACCGCCGTCGTCGTGACCGAGCTGACGCTGGCTGCCGCGCGCGACACGATCCGCATCCTGTCATGGCTCAAATCGAACGCGCCGCAGACGCAGGTGACCGTCGTCGCCAACCGCATGCACGCCGCGGGCCAGCTCGAGATCAGCCGCAAGGATTTCGAAGGGTCGATCGAGCGCAAGATCGATCACGTCCTGCCCTTCGACCAGAAGCTGGCGGCGCAGGCGGCGAAACTGGGCAAGCCGATCGCGGAAGCCGGCAAGAATTCGAAGACGGTCGCGCCGCTGCTCGACCTCGCCAAGGCGGTGCTGAGCGCCGGCGACGAGGCGATAGAGGCCGCGCCCGCCGGGGCCGGCGGCAAGAAGGGCAAGTCGTTGATCGCCTCGCTGCTCACCAAACGTCCCCGGACGTGATCGCGCCCGGGATCGCTTCGGCCGTTACCGTCGCCGCCACCGTATTCGTCATGGAGCCCTGAACGCCCGCCATGGACACGATGCCCCTCTTCCTGATCGCGATCGGCGCGGTGCTGGTGCTCGGCCTGGTCGTTTTCGCCTTTGCCGGCCCCTCGCCGCAGCGTACGCAGGCGCGGCGCATCGCGGCGGTGCGCGGTCGTCACGGCGCGGCCGATCCGATTGCCGAGGCGCAGATGCGCCGCATCACCGCGGGGCGCGCGCAGACGCGGACAGACATCGCCTTTGGCAAGCTGCTGCCCAATCCGGCGCAGCTCGCGAAACGGCTGGCGATGACCGGCAAGGACTGGACCGTGGGCCAGTACGGGATGGCGAGCGCAGGCCTGGTCGCCGTCGTCGCAGCCTTCCTGTGGCTGAAGGGCGCGCCGATCCTGCTCGCGATGTTCCTTGCGCTGTTCGTCGGCGCCGGGCTGCCGCATTTCATCGTGGGCAAGTTCATCAAGCGCCGAATCGCCAAATTCACCGCCAAATTCCCCGACGCGATAGAATTGCTGGTCCGCGGCCTGCGGTCCGGCCTGCCGGTCAGCGAGACGATGGCGGTCGTCGGCAATGAGGTGGAAGGACCCGTCGGCGAGGAATTCCGCATGGTGTCCGACAAGATGAAGATCGGCAAGTCGATGGACGCCGCGCTGCAGGATACCGCGGACCGCCTCGGTACGCCGGAATTCCAGTTCTTCGTCATCACCATCGCGATCCAGCGCGAGACGGGCGGCAACCTTGCCGAAACGCTCGCCAACCTGGCGACGGTGCTGCGCCAGCGCGGCCAGATGAAGCTGAAGATCCGCGCGATGTCGTCCGAATCGAAGGCATCGGCCTATATCGTCGGCTCGCTGCCGTTCATCGTCTTCGGCATGATCTGGATGATCAACGCCAGCTACATGCAGAACTTCTTCGTCGACCAGCGGCTGATGGTCGCGGGTCTGGGCGGTCTGCTATGGATGAGCATCGGCGCCTTCATCATGGCCAAGATGGTCAGCTTCGAGATCTGACGGGCAAGGACACAGCGATCATGCAGGCATCCGGCCCCACCCTCCTCGGCGTCGACGTCCTTTGGGTCGCGACGATCCTGTCCGGCGTCGCCGCGTTCGCGGTGATGATCGCGATCTATGCGGTCACCACGGTCAGCGATCCGATGGCGAAACGCGTCAAGGCGCTGAACGACCGGCGCGAGCAGCTGAAGGCGGGCATCACCGCCTCCACCAAGCGGCGCGCGAAGCTGGTCCAGCGCAACGACACCGCCGACCGGATGCGCAGCGTCCTGTCCTCGCTCAAGGTGCTGCAGGACAGCCAGGTCAAGATCGCGCAGGTCAAGCTGATGCAGGCGGGCATCCGGTCGAAGGACTGGGCGGTCGCGGTCATCTTTGGCCGGCTCGCGCTGCCCATCGTCATCGGCGGGCTCGCGACCTTCCTCGTCTACGGCACCGACGGCTTCGCCGATTATTCCGCGCTCCAGCGCTACGGGATCGTCGCCGGCGCCTTCCTGCTGTCGTACAAGGCGCCCGACATCTATCTGAAGAACAAGATCACGAAGCGCAGCCATGCGATCCGCAAGGGCCTGCCAGACGCGCTCGACCTGCTCGTCATCTGCGCCGAAGCCGGCCTTACCGTCGATGCCGCCTTCCACCGGGTCGCGAAGGAACTGGGGCGCGCCTATCCGGAACTGGGCGACGAATTCACGCTGACCGCGATCGAACTCGGCTTTTTGACCGAGCGGCGTCAGGCGTTCGAGAATCTGGCGACGCGCGTCGACCTCGACGCGATCAAGGGTGTCGTCACGACGATGATCCAGACGGAGAAATACGGCACGCCGCTGGCCAGCGCGCTGCGCGTCCTGTCGGCGGAATTCCGCAACGAACGCATGATGCGCGCCGAGGAAAAGGCCGCGCGCCTGCCCGCAATCATGACAGTGCCGCTCATCCTGTTCATCCTGCCGACGCTGTTCGTCGTCATCCTGGGCCCCGCGGCCTGTTCGATCAGCGACGCGTTCTGACGGCGGCGGCGATGCGCGGGTGAACCAAGCCCTGCCATCGTCGTTATGCCCCCGTAACAGGGAGCGCCGACATGCTGTTCACCACTACCACGCAATTCGCCGCGCTGGCGCTGTGCCTGATCGCGGGCTGGTTCTTCGGGCTCGCCAGCAGCAGCGGCGGCAAGAAATGGAAGGCGCGCTATGCTGCAGAGCGTGAGGCACATGCCGCGCACCGCAAGCAGGGCGAGACGAGCCTGGCCGCCGCCAATGCGCGCATCGCGGAGCTGGAGCGAGAGAACGAGCGCCTTGCCAAGGCAACGCCGGTTGCCGCACCCGTCGTCGACACTACGGTCCGTCCGACGTTGACCGACCGGATCACCGGCCGCGCGCCGGTCGCCGCACGCACCGCGCGGCCTGCCTTTGCCGATGGCCGCCAGCGCGGCTGGTTCGACTTCCGCTGACCCTCCACGGCCTCGACTTGGCGGCGTAAAGCCGTCAAGGACGCGGGCATGGAGAGCATGACGCGCACCGGCGGCCGGATCCTGGTCGACCAGCTGCTCGCGCAGGGTTGCGAGCGAATCTTCACCGTTCCGGGCGAGAGCTTCCTCGCGGTCCTCGACGCGCTGCACGACACGCCGCAGATCGAGACGGTGGTGTGCCGACAGGAGGGCGGGGTCGCCTTCATGGCCTGCGCCGACGGGACGCTGACGCACCGTCCCGGCATCGCCTTCGTCACGCGCGGTCCCGGCGCGACCAATGCCTCGATCGGCGTCCATGTCGCGATGCAGGATTCGCAACCGATGATCCTGTTCATCGGCGACGTCGACCGCGCGACGCGCGACCGCGAAGCGTTTCAGGAGGTCGATTTCGCCGCGATGTTCGCGCCCCTCGCCAAATGGGCGGCGCGGATCGACGACGCGCGGCGCATCCCCGAATATGTCGCGCGTGCCTACGCCGTCGCCATGAGCGGCCGCCCCGGCCCCGTCGTCCTCGCACTTCCGGAAGACATGCTGCTCGACCGCGTCGAGACCGTCGATCGCCCGCGCGTCGAAAGAGTACGGCAGGCGTGCGATCCGGTGACGATGGGCGCCCTTGCGGGATTGCTGGATGAGGCCGAACGGCCACTTGCGATCGTCGGCGGTGCCGGATGGGATACGGCGGCATCGCGCGACTTTACCGCATGGGCGGAGCGGAGCGGCATTCCAGTCGCCGCCGCCTTCCGCCGGCAGGATGCGGTGCCCAACACCTCTGCCATATGGGCGGGCAATCTGGGCTATGGTCCCAATCCGAGACTGGTCGCACGCGTCCGCGACGCGGACCTGCTGCTCGTCGTCGGGCCGCGACTGGGGGAGGCGACGACCGACGGCTACACGCTGGTGACGCCCGACCATCCCGGACAGCGGCTGGTCCATGTCCACCCCGATCCCGCGGAGCTCGGCCGCACCTATCGCGCGGACATGGCGATCTGCGCCGGTATGGCCGAATTCGCCGACGCGCTGGGCGCGATCGACCTGCCGCCGCGCGACGCGGGCGCCGCGGCGCATGCCGAGTGGCAGGCCTGGTCGACGCCGCAGCTACGCGCCATCGCCATGGACCTTGGCCCCTGCGTCGCAGCGATGCGCGCCGCGCTGCCCGCCGATACGATCGTGTGCAACGGCGCGGGCAATTACAGCGGCTGGTGGCATCGATACTGGCCCTATGCCGGGCCGGGCACGCAGCTGGCGCCAACCGCCGGCGCGATGGGCTATGGCGTTCCCGCCGCCATCGCCGCGGCGCTCCGCCATCCCGATCGCATGGTCGTGGCGCTGGCGGGCGACGGATGCTTTCTGATGAACGGCCAGGACCTGGCCACCGCGGTCCAGCACGATGCGCAGATGCTGGTGATCGTCGTCGACAATGGCGCCTATGGCACGATCCGCATGCACCAGGAGCGCGAATTTCCCGGCCGGGTCGCGGCGACGCGGCTGAGCAACCCGGATTTCGCTATGCTCGCTCGCGCTTACGGCTGCTGGGCGGAAACGGTGGAGCGGACGGAGGATTTCGCCCCGGCACTCGAGCGGGCCGTCGCGGCGCGGGGCGTACGGATGCTGCACGTGCGTACCGATGTCGAGGCGATCACCGCCGGGACGACCCTGTCTGAGGTCGCGCGGCGCGGCTGATCCGCCGCGGTCGATATGGCCGCCGCCGTCCGGCACCGGCCGGATCGGCGGCGGCGGCAGGCATCAGCGCAGCTTTTCGGTGCCGTTCTTCAGCGCGTCCTTCTGTCCCTCCGTCATCGCCTGCGCGTTGACGTCGGCATCGTCGATCGCATCGGCCTGTTGCTCGCCGCTCTTGCGCAGCTGCTTGGCCTGATCCTTCATATTGTCGGCAGCCTGCTCGATCGCGTCGGCACGGTTGTCATACGCCTTCTCCACCTCGTGGCCGAGCTTGTCGTCGCCCTTGCCGCCGCAGGCCGCGAGCGACAGCGCCATCGTGCCGAGCATCGCGGCGATCACCGTCTTCTTCATATCGGTTCCCCTGTTTTCCTATGTGGTCTTCACGAGAAAGGGCCGCCCCGCATTGGCGGGACGACCCTTCATCAGCGAAATGGGCGGACAATCAGATGTCGTCGCCGAGCGCGCCCTTGATCTTGCCCTTGGCCTGCTCGCCCTTGCCTTCCAGCTGCTGGGCCTTGCCCTCGGCAGCGAGGTCTGCGTTGTCGGTGTGGTTGCCGATCGCTTCCTTCGCCTTGCCGATCGCCTCGTTGACGTTGCCCTTGATCTTGTCGGTGAGCTCGCCCATCACGGCCTCCTGCTAGTATCGCGGCCCGCCGATCGGGCCGCTTGATCTACATGAGGAACAACGGGCCGATCTCGTGCCGGTTCCGTGACAAATCCGTACCGAACAAAGCTTTGCGACGAGCCGCACCGTCAACGGCCGTCCGCGTTCGGACAGGCCGCGGACGTTCGCGCGGTTCGGACTTTCAGATCAGGCCGGCGAGCGGGCTGGACGGATCGGCATAGCGGCGCTGGCCCATGCGGCCCGCGCGATAGCTTAGCCGCCCCGCCTCGATCGCCGCCTTCATCGCGGCGGCCATCATCACCGGATCCTTCGCTTCGGCGATCGCGGTGTTCATCAGCACGCCGTCGCAACCCAGCTCCATCGCCACCGCGGCGTCGGACGCGGTGCCCACGCCCGCATCGACCAGCACGGGAACCTTCGCGCCCTCGACGATCAGGCGGATCGTCACGCGGTTCTGGATGCCGAGGCCCGAGCCGATCGGCGCGCCGAGCGGCATGATCGCGACCGCGCCGGCTTCCTCCAGCTGCTTGGCCGCGATCGGATCGTCGACGCAATAGACCATCGGCTTGAAGCCTTCGCGCACCAGCACTTCGGTCGCCTTCAGCGTCTCGCGCATGTCGGGGTAGAGCGTCTTCGCCTCGCCCAGCACCTCGAGCTTGACGAGATCCCAGCCGCCCGCCTCGCGCGCCAGCCGAAGCGTGCGGATCGCATCCTCCGCGGTGAAGCAGCCCGCGGTGTTGGGCAGGTAGGTGACCTTCCTGGGATCGATATAGTCGGTCAGCATCGGCGCATTGGGATCGCTGACGTTGACGCGGCGCACCGCGACGGTGACGATTTCCGCCCCCGACGCTTCAACCGCGGCGGCGTTCTGCGCGAAGTCCTTATACTTGCCGGTGCCGACGATCAGGCGCGAACGGAACGTCTTGCCCGCAACGGTCCAGGTATCGGCGTCGAAGAGGCGGGCATGATCGCCGCCGCCACCCGCGATCGGATGGTCGCCACCACCGACGAAATGCACGATCTCGATGTCGTCGCCGTCCTCGACGGCGACGTCCTTGAGCGTCGAGCGCGGTACGACCTCCAGATTGCGTTCGACCGCGACCTTTTCGGGGACCAGCCCCAGTTCGGACGCGAGCTGCGCGAGGCTGAGGCCGGCGGCGACGCGCTTGTGCTCGCCGTTGACGGTGATGGAGACGGTGCCGTCGGTATGGGGCATGATCGTGCTGCGTGGGGCGCACCGCCCCACCCTTTCCGTTCGGGCTGCGCTGGTCGAAGCCCTGCTCTTCTCCTCCGCCCGTTCGGCAGAAGAAGAACAGCCCTTCGACAAGCTCAGGGCGAACGGGCTAGGAGACGGCGGTCGATCTAGGCCCGCCAGCCGGGCGTCGCAAGCCAAGGAGCGCGCATGTCCGAAACCATTTTCGTCCTGAACGGCCCCAACCTCAACCTGCTCGGCCTGCGCGAGCCCGACATCTACGGCCATGACACGCTGGACGACATCGCCGGCATGCTGGAGGACCGGGCGCGCGAACTGGACCTTGCGATCGACATGCGCCAGTCGAACCACGAGGGCCATCTGATCGACTGGCTGCACGAAGCGCAGGCGCGCAATGCGAAGGCGGTGCTGCTCAACGCCGGCGGGTTCACGCATACATCGGTGGCGATCCACGATGCGATCAAGAGCGTGACCACCCCGGTGATCGAGGTGCATCTGTCCAACCCGCACACGCGCGAAGCCTTTCGTCACACGAGCTTCGTGGGACGCGCGGCGAAGGGCAGCATCGCCGGCTTCGGCGCGATGAGCTACATGCTCGCGCTTGAAGCCGCCGCGCGCTTCTGACAGGAGGCTCCGCCATGACTGAGAATAGCCAGAACATTGCCCAGGGAGGCACCATGCAGGTCGACGTCAACCTGGTGCGCCAGCTCGCCGAGCTGCTCGACGCCACGCACCTGACCGAAATCGAGGTCGAGGAGGGCGACCGCAAGATTCGCGTCGCGCGCAAGGCCGCGGCCGCTGCGCCCGCGGTGCATTACGCTCCTGCGCCGGCCACCGCCGCTGCCGCGCCCGCGGCGGCTCCCGCCACCGCCGAAGCCGGCGCGCCAGCGCCGACGGTGTCCGCCAATGCCGTAAAGTCGCCGATGGTCGGCACCGCCTATCTGTCTGCGGAGCCGGGCGCGAAACCCTTCGTCAGCGTCGGCCAGAGCGTCGCGGCGGGCGACACGCTGCTGATCGTCGAAGCGATGAAGGTGATGAACCCGATCACCGCCACCTCCGCCGGCACGGTGAAGGCGATCCTGGTCGAGAACGGCCAGCCGATCGAATTCGACCAGCCCCTGGTGGTGGTCGAGTAAGATCATGCGTCCGATCAAGAAGCTGCTGATCGCCAACCGCGGCGAGATCGCGCTGCGCATCCACCGCGCCTGCCGCGAGATGGGCATCCGCACCGTCGCGGTCCATTCCACCGCCGATGCCGATGCGATGCATGTGCGCCTTGCGGACGAGGCGATCTGCATCGGCCCGCCCGCCGCCGCGGACAGTTATCTCAACATTCCCAACATCATCTCCGCCGCCGAAATCTCCGGCGCGGATGCGATCCACCCGGGCTACGGCTTCCTGTCCGAGAACGCGCGGTTCGCGGAGATCGTCGAGCTCCACAACCTGCTGTTCGTCGGCCCGAAGCCCGAACACATCCGCACGATGGGCGACAAGATCGAGGCGAAGCGCACCGCCGGCGCGCTGGGCCTGCCGCTGGTACCGGGGTCCGACGGCCCGATCAGCGACCTTGCCGAGGCGAAGGCGATCGCGGCGAAGGCCGGCTATCCGGTCATCATCAAGGCAGCGTCGGGCGGCGGTGGCCGCGGCATGAAGGTGTGCACGAGCGAGGATCAGCTCGAGACGCTGATGCAGCAGGCGGGCACCGAGGCGAAGGCCGCGTTCGGTGATGCCACCGTCTATCTCGAAAAATATCTCGGCAACCCGCGCCACATCGAGTTCCAGGTGTTCGGCGACGGCAACGGCAATGCCATCCATCTGGGCGAACGCGACTGTTCGCTGCAGCGCCGCCACCAGAAGGTGCTGGAGGAAGCCCCCTCGCCCGTCATCAGCGCGGACGAGCGCGCGCGCATGGGCGGCATCGTTGCCAGGGCGATGGCGGACATGGGCTATCGCGGTGCGGGGACGATCGAATTCCTGTGGGAAAACGGCGAATTCTACTTCATCGAAATGAACACCCGCCTGCAGGTCGAACATCCGGTAACCGAGATGATCACCGGCCTCGACCTGGTGCGCGAACAGATCCGCGTCGCCGAAGGGCATCCGCTGACACTGCGTCAGGAGGACGTGCAGTTCCGCGGCCATGCGATCGAATGCCGGATCAACGCCGAGGATCCGCGCACCTTCGCGCCCTCGCCGGGGCTGGTGAAACAATATCATGCGCCGGGCGGCATGCACGTCCGCGTCGATTCGGGGCTGTACGCGGGCTACAAGGTGCCGCCCTATTACGATTCGATGATCGCCAAGCTGATTGTCTACGGCACGACGCGCGACGGCGCGCTGCGCCGCCTGCGCCGCGCGTTGGAGGAGTTCGTGATCGACGGGATGAAGACCACCATCCCGCTGCACCAGGCCTTGCTCGACGATCCGGAATTCCAGGCGGGCGACTATACGATCAAGTGGCTGGAAGAATGGCTGGCGCGGCAGGACGCCTGAAGTGATCGCTTCCCCGCCATGCGCGGGGAAGCACCGACCGGAGCGTGACGGGCATGAAGGCCACCATCTATCACAACCCGCGCTGCGGAACGTCGCGTGCGACGCTCGCGCTGCTCGAGGAGGCGGGCGCCGACGTCACGATCGTCGAATATCTGAAGCATCCGCCGAGCGTCGCCGAGCTCTCGCGCCTTTACGCCCTGGCCAGGATGCGTCCGCGCGACGGCCTTCGCGTGACCGAGCCCGATGCGAAGGCGCTCTCGGATGCGGAGGATGCGACGGTGCTCGAGGCGATGGCGATCAACCCCATCCTCATCCAGCGACCGCTCGTCGAAACCGACAAGGGCGTCGTCCTTGCGCGCCCGCCCGAACGCGTGCGGGACATCCTCTGACCCCTGCGCAAAAAGCAGGCATCGCGCCTGACCGTGCCCGACAAAGGGGCAGCAGAAATCCCAGAATCCCCGTTGTTCGACGGGCCCGCTGCTGGCACAATTGACGCCACGTCGCCCGACCGGGCGAAGCGCCATCATGAAGGGCATGTCGCGGTGAAGAAGGTCGAAGCCATCATCAAGCCGTTCAAGCTGGATGAGGTGAAGGAGGCGCTGCACGAGATCGGCGTCAGCGGCATCACCGTCACCGAGGCGAAGGGCTTCGGCCGGCAGAAGGGCCACACCGAACTCTATCGCGGCGCCGAATATGTCGTCGACTTCCTGCCCAAGGTGAAGCTGGAGGTCGTCGTCGACGATGCGCTGACCGAGCGGGTGGTGGAAGCGATCGCCGCCGCCGCGCAGACGGGGCGTATCGGCGACGGCAAGATATTCGTGATCCCGGTCGAAACCGCGCTGCGCATCCGCACCGGCGAACGCGATGAAGCCGCTATTTAATCCGGATGACGTAGTCGCGCGCAGAGTGTTCGGCAGTGAGGCTGGCCCGGTCGAACTGCGCATCCACCGGCCACAACCGTGGCCGAGCGATACGATGGAGCGCGAGCCCGATTGGGTCTGTTGGTATTCCATAGCTTTTGCTGGAGGCGAGACGCGCAAACACGCCACTGCGGGCGTCGATAGTGTCCAAGCCATGCTACTTAGCTTCGCGAGTGCGGCAGGCGATCTACGGTACGTCGGCAATGGATCACCGGAGCGTCGCCCACCAGTGACATGGCTGGACGACGACGATTTGGGACTGACGACCAACCACTTCGAGTAAGGCGCCGCAACCTCGCGGCGAGAGCAAGGGAAAGACACATGGCGACGACCGCTTCGGACATCCTGACCAAGATCAAGGACGAGGAGATCGAGTGGATCGACCTCCGCTTCACCGACCCCAAGGGGAAGTGGCAGCACCTCACCATGGTCGCGTCCGTCATGGGCGAGGACGAATGGACCGACGGCCTGATGTTCGACGGCTCCTCGATCGAGGGGTGGAAGGCGATCAACGAATCGGACATGGTGCTGAAGCCCGATCTCGACGCGGTCTACACCGACCCGTTCTCGGCGACGCCGATGCTGATCGTGTTCTGCGACATCGTCGAACCCTCGACCGGCGAACTCTACGCCCGCGATCCGCGCTCGACCGCCAAGCGCGCCGAGGCGTATCTGAAGACCACCGGCGTCGGCGACACCGTCTACGTCGGCCCGGAAGCCGAATTCTTCATGTTCGACAACGTGCAGTTCGATACGAACTATGCCGGCTCCTATTTCAAGATCGACGATATCGAGCTGCCGACCAACACCGGCCGCGAGTATGAAGGCGGCAACCTCGGCCACCGTCCGCGCGCCAAGGGCGGCTATTTCCCCGTCGCGCCGGTCGATTCGGCGGTCGACATCCGTGGCGAGATGGTCTCGACCATGCTCGAAATGGGCCTGCCCTGCGACAAGCACCACCATGAGGTCGCCGCCGCGCAGCACGAACTGGGCCTGACCTTCGGCACGCTGACCACCACCGCTGATCGCATGCAGATCTACAAATATGTCGTCCACCAGGTCGCGCACGCCTATGGCAAGTCGGCGACCTTCATGCCCAAGCCGATCAAGGAAGATAACGGGTCGGGCATGCACACCCACTTCTCGATCTGGAACGGCAAGACGCCGCTGTTCGCGGGCGAAGGCTATGCCGGCCTCAGCGACATGTGCCTCTACTTCATCGGCGGCATCATCCGCCACGCCAAGGCCGTCAACGCCTTCACCAACCCGACCACCAACAGCTACAAGCGGCTGGTGCCGGGCTACGAGGCGCCGGTGCTGCTCGCCTATTCGGCGCGCAACCGCTCGGCGTCGTGCCGCATCCCCTACGGCTCGGGCCCCAAGGCGAAGCGCGTCGAGGTCCGCTTCCCCGACGCGATGGCCAACCCCTATCTCGCCTATGCGGCGCTGATGATGGCGGGGATGGACGGCATCCAGAACAAGATCCACCCGGGCGAGGCGATGGACAAGAACCTGTACGACCTGCCGCCGGCAGAGCTCGCGCAGGTGCCGACCGTCTGCGGTTCGCTCCGCGAGGCGCTCGACAGCCTCGAAGCCGACCACGACTTCCTGCTGAAGGGCGACGTCTTCTCGAAGGATCAGATCGAGGCCTATGTCGAGATCAAGCGCGGCGAAGTCGCGCGCTGGGAAATGACCCCCAGCCCGGTCGAGTACGACATGTACTACAGCGCCTGAGCGTGCCGGGCCGGCACGCGGTGCGGCACAGCCGCACAGGCGCTGTCGGCCAGCCTCGCACAGCGAGGGCTGACGGCGTGGCTTCGCCACGCCGCCGCCCATAACTAAGGGGCGCCGGCTTATCCCCCGGCGCCCCTTTCCATTTGTGCCCACCCCTGCTCGCCCCACCCCCGTGACCGGGCCCCCTTCCACCCACGCCTCACCCCCGCTAGCCTCACCGCATGGCCGACACTCCAGACGATACTGCGGGTCATCGCGCGCGCCTGCGCTCACGGTTGCTCGGCCATGGTGGCGAAGCCCTGCTCGACCACGAACTGATCGAATATCTGCTCGCGCTCGCCATCCCGCGCCGCGACACCAAGCCGCTCGCCAAGGCGCTGCTGCGTGAATTCGGCGGGATCGGCGGATTGCTGACCGCCGATGCGGAGGCGCTGACCCGCGTGGCCGGCATGGGAGAAACGAGCGCCGCGGCGATCAAGATCGCACAGGCCGCCGCGCTCCGCCTGCTACAGGCGCCCGTCGCAGAGCGGCCGGTGCTCGCCAACTGGCAGGCGCTGCTGGACTATCTGCGCGCCGACATGGCGCATCACACGGTCGAGCGGTTCCGCGTGCTGCATCTCAATACTCGCAACATGCTGATCCGCGACGAGGTGATGAGCGAAGGGTCGATCGACGAGACCGCGGTCTACGTGCGCCAGGTCGTGCGCCGCGCGATCGACTTCGGGTCCGCCGCGGTGATCCTGGTGCACAATCATCCGTCGGGCGATCCATCGCCGAGCCGCGCGGACATCGACATCACCCGCGCGATCGCGGAGGCGGGCAAGCGATTAGGGATCGCGGTGCACGATCATCTGATCATCGGCCTCAGCGGCCACGTCAGCCTGCGTGCACAGGGCCTGATCTGAAATGAAAAGGCCGCCGGTGCGATGCCGGCGGCCTGTCGTCCTACCTTACGAGGATCAGGACTTGCCCTGTGTCAGGAAGCCGAGCAATTCGGCCTTGCTGATCTGCTTGTTGCGGTCCTTGTCCGCCTGCGTGAAAGCCGCGCCCAGCCACTTCTTCGTCGCGGGACTGTCCGGCGTCGCGCTGGGATCGCTCTTTTCCTTGAGCTTGAGCATCCAGTCGTCGAACTCGGCGCGGGTAAGCTGGCCGTCCTTGTTCGCGTCATAGGACGGGAATTCGGTATCGACGATCGACGCGACCTGCTGCGTGCCGGTTGCCGGCTGCGCGGCAGCGGTCGCAGTCGCATCGCCGGTCGCTGACGTCGCTGCAGGATCGGGCTGCGTCTGCGCGGTCTGCGCCGAGGTGGTTTGCGGCGCCGTCTGATCCGCAGGGGTGGCAGGGTCGACGGTCTGCGCCGGCTGCTGCGTCTGCGCGGTCTGATCCTTCACAGTCGCGGGATCGGTCGGTGCGATCGGCGTGCGTCCGGGCTGCGCCTGCGTCTGATCTGTCGCCGTCTGCGCAAGTGCCGGCGCAGCAATCGTCATCGCGCCGGCGAGCAAAGCATATTTCAACATCTGCTTGTCTCCCATTGTCGTTCGAAACGGATCGCGCGATGAACTTCATCCACCGCTGCGTTCATTTCATGTGGGTCAACGGACCGGCGGTTTCAACGGTTCCGCAGCGGACCGTTTGTCGCCGCGCACCGGCTTTGCTAACGCGCCGCAGAAATCCGCGAGTCGTGGCGACACCGCCGCGGCGAGCCGTGCCCCTGACAGGACGAAGGAACCCCATGGTCCCCCGCTATTCCCGCCCCGATATGGCCGCGATCTGGACGCCCGAGGCGCGCTATCGCATCTGGTTCGAGATCGAGGCGCACGCCACCGACGCGCTCGCCGACCTCGGCGTCGTGCCGCGCGAGGCCGCCGACGCGCTGTGGGCGTGGTGGCGCACCGATCCCGTGATCGACGTCGCGGCGATCGACGCGATCGAGGCGGTGACCAAGCACGACGTCATCGCCTTCCTGACCTGGGTCGCGGAGCATGTCGGCGAGCAGGCGCGCTTCATGCACCAGGGGATGACCTCGTCCGACGTGCTCGACACGACGCTCAGCGTGCAGCTGGCGCGCGCTGCCGACATCCTGATCGCCGATCTCGACCGGCTGCTCGACGTGCTGCAACGCCGCGCGCGCGAGCACAAGCTGACCCCGACGATCGGGCGCAGCCATGGCATCCACGCCGAGCCGGTCACCTTCGGGCTCAAGCTGGCGCAGGCCTATGCCGAGTTCGACCGGTGCCGCACCCGCCTGATCGCGGCGCGCAGCGACATCGCGACCTGCGCGATCTCGGGCGCGGTCGGCACCTTCGCCAACATCGATCCGCGCGTCGAGGCGCATGTCGCCGAGAAGCTGGGCCTCGCGATCGAGCCGGTGTCGACGCAGGTGATCCCGCGCGATCGCCATGCGATGTTCTTCGCGACGCTGGGCGTCATCGCCAGCTCGATCGAGCGGCTGGCAACCGAGGTCCGCCACCTGCAGCGTACCGAGGTGCTGGAGGCGGAGGAATATTTCTCGCCCGGGCAAAAGGGCTCGTCGGCGATGCCGCACAAGCGCAACCCGGTGCTGACCGAAAACCTGACCGGCCTGGCGCGCATGGTGCGTGGTTATGTCACCCCGGCGCTGGAGAATGTCGCGCTGTGGCACGAGCGCGACATCAGCCACTCGTCGGTCGAGCGATACATCGGGCCGGATGCGACGATCACGCTCGACTTCGCGCTTGCCCGGCTGACCGGCGTCGTCGACAAACTGCTCGTCTATCCGACGCGGATGCAGAAGAATCTCGACCGGATGGGCGGGCTCGTCCATTCGCAGCGGGTGCTGCTTGCACTGACGCAGGCGGGCGTGAGCCGCGAGGATGCCTACGCCCTGGTCCAGCGCAACGCGATGAAGGTGTGGGAATCGGATGGCGCGCTGTCGCTGCTCGACCTGCTCAAGGCGGATGCGGACGTCACCGCCGCGCTGTCGCCGGCGGAGATCGAGGCGCGCTTCGACCTCGACTATCACCTGCGCCACGTCGACACGATCTTCGATCGCGTCTTTGCCAAGCGCGACGCCTGATGAGCTTGGGGTGCCCCGGCCGACGCGCCGGGGCGCTCCTGCCGGTCAAACCGTGCGCGGGTAGCGCGCGGCGAATTCGCGGTCGGATGATGAGGTAGCGGATCGTGTCGACCAGCGCCCAGATGCCCGTCACGAACAGCCCGATGATCGTGATCGACAGGATCAGCATCACCACGCCGCTGCCCGTCCGCCCCAGATAGAAACGGTGGATGCCGAGCGTGCCGAGGAAGAAGGCGAGCAAGGCGGCGACCAGCTTGTTGCGATCGGTGACGGGCGCCTCGGGCTTAGGCGGCAGCGTCACCGCGCCGCGCTCGCCGGGCATCGGGAAGACGCTGAGCGCGCGGTCGTCCGCGGCCTCGAAATCGACCGCCATGCCCACCGCAGGCTCGCCGCGCGTCGCCCAGTCGCCCTGCGCGAACCGATAGCGCCGCCCGTCGTCGCCGGCGACCAGCCCCTCGCCCGTCCGAACGTCGACGCCCAATACCTTGCCGCGCATGCTCACCCCCGATGGCTAAGCGCAGGATGATGGCGGTTTCGGCGCGGGGCGCAAGTCACCCGCTCGGAATCAGCGTGTCCACCCCGCGCGCCGCGACGACCCAGCGATAGAAGGCCTCCGTCACGTAGAAGCGCAGAAAGGTCGGATCGATGGTGATCCGCTTGACCTGCCCCAGACAATCGCGTCCGCCGATCAGCAGCGCCTGCGCCAGACCCTTCGACAAATCGCTGCCGGACGGCGCGTGTACGAAGCGCGTGGCGATGCGTGGCTGACGTTGCACCAGGCAGGCCGATACCCTGAAGGCATCATAGTCGTTGGCGAGGCGGTATCGGTTCCGATGCTGCTCCGTATCCATCATCCGCCGGCTGATGACCGGATCATAGGTCTGCGCGGTATCGAGCGTGGCGTCAGGCGCGAAGTCGGCGAGAACTTGTTCGATCAGCACGCCGCGGTCGGTAATGGTGCCGTTGGCCGTTGGATCGTCGCTGACAGGGGCCGGCGGAGAGGGCCGGTAACAACCACGCTGCCGCGCCATCAGCCAGCCGATCGCATAGCGCGTCGATGCGTAATTCGGCGCGCCCTCCACCGCGTTGCGCAGGGTCGCCCGATCGCTGCCCTTGATCGCGCATCGGGCGAACATCGCCGAATTTTCCTGGATGATCGTCGAGTCAAACTGCGTGCTACGCGCCCATTCGACCTGTACTGGCAGCTTCTCCCGCGGAATACGCAGCGCACGGACGACGATGTCGTCGGAACTGTCGGCGTCGGGCAGAACGATCGGGTCCTTGGGCAGCTCCTGTGTAAGGGCAGACCCTGCGACGGCGAGCAATGCGATCGTAACGAACAATCCTGCCATCTTTGCGCCCCTCGCTCAGCGTCGCGCCGACCCTGCAAGCCCGCGATGACAACTTACCATATCCCACCGCGCCGCCCCAGCGCTCCTTGGTCGATAATGGGTCTACCCCGCCGGGCGCCTTTCACCCCGCCCAGCCAGCGATCCAGTCGGCGAGCGCCTGCGGCGTCAGCGTGCGGGCGTCGGCGAGGGCGGTTTCGCGGCCGGCGTTGACGAGGCGGTTGGTCCTGGGATCGATGATCAGCACGGCGGGGACGCCGGCGAGACGGCCCTTGATGCCGTAGGCGGCGGGGATGTCGAGGTTCTGATCGAAGCGGCCGACGTCGACGGTCACCACCTCGAAATGGCTGGCGACGAAGGGCTTCATCTGCGGCAGGTCCATGACGCCGGCGAGCAGGCGGCAGTCGAGGCACCAGTTGCCGCCGAGATCGATCAGCAGCCGTTTATGCGCCTTGAGCGCGCGCGCCCGCGCCGCCGCGACCTCCGCCTTCGCGTCGCCGGCGTGATAGGGCAGCGGCAGCGGCTGGGGGAGGCTGTCGAGGCTGGCGATGGCGATGCGCGGCGCCTTTGCCGGGGCGGCGGCGAGCGGCGCCGCGGCGAGCGTGACGGTGGCGGCGAGCGCGGCGGCCATGGTCGGGATGCGGATCATCATGGGGTGCCTTCCGGTAAAGTGCGATGCGCCGATCAGACCGCGTCGGGGGCCGACTGGCAACCCCCGCCCCGCTTGTCGCCCCGATAGCTTCGCTCGTCGCCGCGGCGGGAACCCGGCAGGCCGGCCGCGCGTCCGACGATCCGCAGCATCATCGAAGGCCCGCGCCCGCATGTTCGTCGATTTCCGCGACCAGCCCCCGCCGCCGCCATGGCGACCCAAGCCCGTCCAGAAAGGCCCACAGCTGACGCGGCGGCAGCAGGATACGCTCGCGGCGATCATCGGCGTCAACATGCTGCTGCTGCTGATCGCACCGATCGGCGGGGCGACGGTGATCCAAGCGATCGTGGCGTTGTTCCGATAGGGCTCAGGCGACAGCGAAGCGTCGATGGTCTTCGTCGTCATTGGCCGGCGCGAGTTTCGGCCGCGTGCGCGCCGCCCGATGCGCGCGCCGGGCGGGAAGGCGGCGGACCAACACACCGGCTCCGCCCCCACGCCACGCGGAAAACGCCACCGCGACCGCGACGAGCGCATCGACGACCGCCGAAAGTTCGATCGTCGTCAGCCAGATCACCGCATCGGGCATCGCATAGAGGAAGAGCCGCCCAGCCGAGCTGTCTTCGCAGACGCTCATGACGATCACTGCAGCGACGATCACGATGCCGACCGCGACATCGCCCCGGCGGATGGCGGACAGGCGTGCGGCGGGGTGCACGATCAGCCATGCGCGCAATCGCTGCACAACAGGCACGTCAGGCCAGACGACCATCGCTGCCCAGGCCATCACGAACGTCACGACCACCGCCAACATTGCCCCCCGATGCCCGCGCGAGCTATTCTGCCGCGAAGACGTTCTTAAGCTTGGCGAAGAAGCCTTGGCTTTCGGGGCATTCCTCGCCCGTCTCGGTTTCCCGGAACAGTTCGAGCAGTTCGCGCTGGCGCGTCGAGAGGCGGGTGGGGGTTTCGACCTCGATCTGGATGACGAGATCGCCCTGCCCGCGGCCCTGCAGCACGGGCATGCCCGCACCGCGCTGGCGCAATTGCTTGCCCGACTGGATGCCGGCGGGAATCTTGATGTCGTGGGTGCGGCCATCGAGGCCGGGGATCGACAAGGTGCCGCCGAGCGCGGCGGTGGTGAAGCTGATCGGCGCGCGCGCGAACAATGTCGTGCCCTCGCGCTCGAAGATCGCGTGCCGCTTGATGTGGAGGAAGATGTAGAGATCGCCCGCGGGCGCGCCGCGCGGCCCCGCCTCCCCCTCGCCGGTCAGGCGGATGCGCGTGCCTTCGTCGACGCCGGGGGGCACGTTGACCGCGAGCGTCTTGGTGCGTTCGATGCGGCCATCGCCGCGGCAGTCGGCGCAGGGGTCGGCGATCACCTGGCCCGAGCCCTGGCAGACCGGGCAGGCGCGCTCGACGACGAAGAAGCCCTGCTGCGCGCGCACCTTGCCGTGGCCGCCGCAATGGCGGCAGGTCGTCGCCTGCGTCCCGGGCTTTGCGCCCGAGCCCTGACAGGTTTCGCATTGCGCGGAGACGTCGACGGTGATCTCGGTCGCCTTGCCGTGGAACGCCTCCTCGAGGCTGATCTCCATATCGTAGCGCAGGTCCGCACCGCGCCGCGCCTGCGCACGGCCACCACCGCGGCCGCCGCCCATGAATTCGCCGAAGACGCTTTCGAAGATGTCGGAAAAGGCGCCGAAGTCCTGCGCGCCGCCGCCACCACCACCGCCGTTCTGGAAGGCGGCATGGCCGTAGCGGTCATAGGCGGCGCGCTTCTGCGGGTCCTTCAGGACCTCATAGGCTTCGCTCACCGCCTTGAACTTCGCCTCGGAATCCTTGCACCCGGCATTCTTGTCCGGATGGTATTTCATCGCGAGCTTGCGGTAGGCGGATTTCAGCGTCGCGCCGTCCGCATCACGCTCGCATTCGAGCAGCTCGTAATAGTCGACTGTGGTGCTCATGGCTGCCCTTCACACAAACCCCTCCCGTCCTCGGTGAAAGGTCGCAAAGGTCGCAGTGTTTGCGGGTCCTTCGCGGCCTTCCACCGGAAACGGAAGCCGGGGCCTGTTACGCCTTACGCCTTGTGGTCGTCGACTTCCGAGAATTCGGCATCGACGACGTCGTCCGCCTTCGCCTGCTCGCCGCCAGCCGCGCCGCCCTGCGGGCTAGCTTCGGCCTGCTGCTGCTTCTCATAGATCGCCTGGCCGAGCTTCATCGCGACCTGCGCGAGCGCCTGCGCCTTTTCCGTCATGCGATCCGCATCGTTCGATTCGACCGCCGACTTGGCCTCGTCGATCGCCGCCTGAATCTCCGACTTCAGCGATTCGTCGACCTTGTCACCATTGTCGGCGAGCTGACGCTCCGTGGTGTGGATCAGGCTTTCGGCGTTGTTCTTCGCCTCGGCCGCGGCACGGCGCTTCTTGTCTTCCTCGGCGAACTGCTCGGCGTCGCGGACCATCTGTTCGATGTCGTTGTCGCTGAGCCCGCCCGAGGCCTGGATGCGGATCTGCTGTTCCTTGCCGGTGCCCTTGTCCTTGGCCGACACGTTGACGATGCCGTTGGCGTCGATGTCGAACGTGACCTCGATCTGCGGTACGCCGCGCGGGGCCGGCGGGATGCCGACGAGGTCGAACTGGCCGAGCAGCTTGTTGTCCGCCGCCATCTCGCGCTCGCCCTGGAACACGCGGATCGTCACCGCGCCCTGGTTGTCGTCGGCGGTCGAATAGGTCTGCGACTTCTTGGTCGGGATCGTCGTGTTGCGATCGATCATCCGGGTGAACACGCCGCCCAGCGTCTCGATGCCGAGGCTCAGCGGGGTCACGTCGAGCAGCAGCACGTCCTTGACGTCGCCCTGCAGCACGCCCGCCTGGATCGCAGCGCCCATCGCGACGACCTCGTCAGGATTCACACCGGTGTGCGGCTCCTTGCCGAAGAAGTTCTTCACCGCCTCGCGCACCTTGGGCATGCGGGTCATGCCGCCGACGAGAACGACTTCGCTGATGTCGGCGGTCTTGACGCCGGCGTCGGCGAGCGCCTTCTTCATCGGCTCGATCGTGCGCTGGATCAGGCTGTCGACCAGACGCTCCAGGTCGGCGCGGCTGATCGTCTTGACGAGATGCTTCGGGCCGTTCTGGTCGGCGGTGATGAAGGGCAGGTTGACCTCGGTCGAGGCGGCCGACGACAGTTCGATCTTCGCCTTTTCCGCGGCTTCCTTCAGGCGCTGGAGCGCGAGCTTGTCCTTGGTGAGGTCGATGCCCTCATCCTTCTTGAAGCCTTCCGCCAGATAATCGACCAGCTTGTTGTCGAAATCCTCGCCGCCAAGGAAGGTATCGCCGTTGGTCGCCTTCACCTCGAACACGCCGTCGCCGATCTCGAGGATCGAGACGTCGAAGGTGCCGCCGCCCAGGTCGTAGACCGCGATCGTCTTGCCGTCCTGCTTCTCGAGGCCATAGGCCAACGCCGCCGCGGTCGGCTCGTTGATGATGCGCAACACTTCGAGACCGGCGATCTGGCCGGCGTCCTTGGTCGCCTGGCGCTGCGCGTCGTTGAAATAGGCCGGGACCGTGATGACCGCCTGCGTGACCGTCTCGCCGAGGTAGCTCTCGGCGGTTTCCTTCATCTTTTGCAGCGTGAAGGCGCTGATCTGCGACGGGCTGTAGTCCTTGCCGCCCGCCTGCACCCACGCATCGCCATTGGGTCCACGCACGATATGGTACGGAACCAGCTCGGTGTCCTTCTTGGTGATCGGGTCGTCGAAACGGCGACCGATCAGGCGCTTCACCGCGAAGATCGTGTTGTCGCCATTGGTCACCGCCTGGCGCTTCGCCGGCTGGCCGACCAGACGCTCGCCGTCCTTAGCGAAGGCGACGATCGACGGCGTGGTGCGCGCGCCCTCGGCGTTCTCGATCACCTTGGGCTTGCCGCCCTCCATCACCGCGACGCAGCTGTTGGTGGTGCCGAGATCGATACCGATTACTTTAGCCATACGTGCTTAACCCTAGCCCCTGACATACAAAACAAAGAAAGGACGCGCCCCGTTACGGCAGCGCAATCTCTTCCGTCACGGCGGGCGATATAGGCAGGGTTCGCCTTGCCGCAAGAACCGCCAGTCCATAGAGCGGCCGCAAAGGTTCCCGTGCGGAGACACATGATGGTGCGACAGCTGATTGCCCTGGGCGCGGCGGCGATGCTGGCGGGATGCGTCAAGCCCGATCCGCTGACGATGACGGACGCGTGGGTCCGGCTCGCCGCGGTGCCGGGGCGACCGGCGGCGGGCTATTTCACGCTGCACGGCGGCGCGACGCCGATGCGCGTGGTCGATGCCAATTCCGACGTTTCGCTCCGCGCCGAAATGCATGAAAGCATGGGCGGCCCCGGCGGCATGGCGACGATGACGCC
The DNA here is from genome assembly GCF_003355005.1 of Sphingomonas sp. FARSPH. Taxonomy (NCBI): domain Bacteria; kingdom Pseudomonadati; phylum Pseudomonadota; class Alphaproteobacteria; order Sphingomonadales; family Sphingomonadaceae; genus Sphingomonas; species Sphingomonas sp. FARSPH. Next base: position 704,638 of record NZ_CP029985.1, read on the forward strand.
GCTCGCCAGCGTCCCCCTGCCCGCGAACGCGCCACTCGTCTTCAAGCCGGGCGGGCGGCACGTGATGCTGTTCAACGTCAATCCGGCGGTCAAGCCGGGCGACCGCGTGACGCTGACCGCGACGCTGGACAACGGACGGCGCATCGGCGCGCGCGCGATCGTGGTCGCAGCGGGCGCGCCGGCGCCGCAGTTCTGATCGCCCGTGACGGTATGACGAGGACGGGCCGGCCGCTGACCGCGAATGAAGTCGCCCTCGCGCGCAGCGTCTTTCACGATGCGATCGACTATGCGCAGGTGACGATCGCGCGGCGCAAATGGGCGTTTTTCCAGCCCAAGGAGACGGTGATGGCGCCGTGCGGCTGCATCCACTTCCATCCCGCCGGCCACGCCTATCGCGACGATTTCGCCGCCGCGGCGCTGAGCGACCAGGGGCTGTTCGTGCACGAGATGGTGCGTCTATCATAAAGTAGCGCACCCCGACCGATGGCGCGACCTTTATGCGGGGTGAAACGGTAAGATGCTTTCCATCGTCGGCAGCGGCGGTGCACCGGGCACGGCGATGCCGTGACGCATCAGGAAGGTATGCCGAACGATCTCGGCCTGCTGCTCCAGGCCGTAGCGATCGAGCGTCCATCCGGGTTTGATCGTATAGTGATAACGGCAGAATGGGTGCCGGCGCAGCACGAGATTGATGCCGCGCTGGTATTGCCAGACGTGAACCAGCTCGTGGATCAGGTGTCCCTGCCACCCGATCGAAACGCTGGCGAAGCAGTCGCGATAGCTGTCGCCTTTCGGATGAAAATGTATGTTGCCGCATGGGGCCATTGTAACGTTACGCGGCTGGAAGAAGGCCCATTTGCGCCGAACGATCCGCACAGTTCCATAGTCGATGGCGGTGCCGAACACCGTTTTTGCCAGTTCAAGCTCGGCGGCCGTTAGCGAACGTGAATGGCACGGGTCGGGGGCAAACATGCTGCGGATATAGGCTCCCCCCGCCAGATCGGGGAGGCTGTCTGTTTAACAGATCGCGGAAGGCCGTTGCCCCGCTATCGGCTAACCCCTATTTTGCCATGCGCGACGTGATCGCGACTTTGAGGTTCTCCTCAAGACGACGATCATGGGGGTGCCCGTTCTGCTGATGCCGCAGGAGGGGATGCCGAACTGGCGGGCACGGCAAGGCCCGGTGGTGGTTTGGCGGCGTCGGGGAACCCGGCGTCAACGGCACAGTCCGACCTTCAAGGGTCAAACCCTCTTCAGCGGCGCGCAGCCGCACCCAGAAGCCGAAAGGTTGGCGGGTGTGCTGTGTGATTTTCGCGGCCCGACCCATGCCTTTCGGCTTCAAAGCCAGAGAGACGTATATGGTCAGGAAGAATATCGCGCAGCCTGCAGCAAGCGAGCCGGTCGATGAACCTGTGCTCGAAAGCAACATGCCCACCGCCGAAGCAACGCTCGACGAAGCCGGCAAGGACGGATGGCGCGAGCAAACCCGCGAAGGTATCGGCACCGTGATGGTCAATCGCGACAAGGTGCTGATCCGGGTCGTGGTCAGGGCCTCCATCGACTACATGCGAAACGGCGGAGCCGGGTCTAGTAGTTATTTCGAACCCCGCTTGAAGGCCATCGGCCTGCGGACAAGCGGCAGCAAGATCACGATGGCGGCGGCGACACTCGCCACCCGTCTCGATCGCCTCGATCCAAAAGATGGGAAGGATGCAGGCAAACTGCTGGACGCGATCGCCAGTGGCATGGAGGGGGTGGTGATCGCGGCCGGCACTGGCTTTCCATGGGCCTATAGCGACGATTGCGTGGCGAAGCTGACCACCAAGGTCGATGAGATAGGCGGCCTCCGCAAGCTGGCTGATCTGGCGCGGAACGAGAATATCGATGACAATCCGCGCGGCGTCATCCGTCTCGACGGCAAGAAGGTCCGGGACATCGTTCAAGGCCGCATTGCCGATCTGCTTGGCAATGTTTCGGCATCGAGCTTTGCGTTGGCGGTGGTGAAGGACGGCAAGACGGCGGCGGTGCCGAACGTCTCCCTCGATGTGCAGGACGTGACGGCGGCGCTGGCGAACCGGGATATCGGCGAAGGCCGCGCGCAGGTTCTTTACGAACTGACGCTTGCGACGATTGCGATCACGCTGGACGATACCGGCATGGTCAAGGCGCATGACGACGATCCCAAGGACAAGAAGTCCCCCAAGCGACAGACCGAACCGCACATCATCTTCCGCCCGGATCGCTCGGTGATCGTGTCGGCCCATCTCGCGGCTGGCGCGAGCAATATGGTCAGGATCAAGGACATCGCCAGCCCATTCGATGAGTGGCCCAGTTACGACGTGATGTTGCCTCCACAGGTCCACCGCAAGCTCAGGCTGAACCTTGATAAGCCCGCCCAGCGCAATGCGGTGGAAATCACCGAGGAGGCGCCGGAGCCGGGACGCGCACTGATCGACCGGACGTGGCATGTCCGCAGCGAAGCGGCGCTACACCCGAAGTATCAGCATGACGGACGTGGCCTGCTGTTCAGCCCGAGGATACCGACCTACGGCCGGCAGGGCGAGCCGCGCGACACGGTTCATGTCGTTCGCGATGATCGCCAGTTCGACGAGGTCGCGCAATTCCTCTGCGATCTCGCGCCGACCGGCTTCCTGATGGGCGTCATCGCCGCCCATGAACGGATCAAGCGGGCGGCGAGCACCGGCAAGGCCATATCGCTTTCAATGAGGGATGGGTTGTTCGGCGCGACGATCAGCAAAGAGAATGTGCTGGTCGCCAAGGCAGAAGGAGCCATGGAAGCCGTTCATGTCTCCGCCGCCGATTTTCGCAACCTGCTTCTCCTGCTGGAAGCGTTGAAGCCGGGGCAAGTCAATCTTGCGCTGGACGAGCAGAAGGCCGCGCTACGCTGGCGGTTCCGCTCGTCGCGGGCACACTACGAACTGTTCATGCCCGCCGCGACATCGGCCGGCACCCGCCTCGCCTCGGCCTTCAAGCCGATCTCGATCGTCGCTCGCTCGGCGGCCTGATCCTCCACCACGCCCCGCGACGATCGCGGGGCGTTCAGGGATACATACAATGACCATCGACCTGACGGCCGCCATGGCCGACTATGCCCTTCCGCTGCCCGCGATCGGCCAGAATTACAGCCATTTCGTCATGCGTGCCGCGCCGCCGCGCAAGATCGGCCTCACGCCTCGGCGTCTGGATTTCCTAAGCCGTCCCAGCCGGCCGTTGTTCCACTATGGCCATGCCCTATACAGCGCAGACTTCGCCCGTCGCGACGGCATAAGGGAGACCATGGTGTCGCAGCGCGATCGCGCGGACAGCACAATCTTTGTGGACAGCGGCGGCTTCGGCTTCATTCACGGAGCCATCCCGATCCACGATATTGAAGACCTCCGCAGGGAAGCTTTGAGCGCACAAGAGCTTCTTGGCGATGCTGGCGTCATCGTGGACGTGCCGACCGCCTGTATCAGCCGAGGGGTGTTCGGCGCGACGACATTCCGACAATGCCTCGATCACACGTTGACCTCGATCGACTACGCGCTGGCCTATCGCGATCCCGCCAACGGGATGCGCCTGCTGAACATGATACAGGGCACATCGAACGCGGAGTGTCGGCGCTGGTACGAGGCTGTCGCCGATGCTCCGTTGGACGGGTTCGGTTTTGCGGGAGCGCGCCGCAAGGATATTTCGCTAGTGCTGGAACTGCTGGTCGAGATGATCCGGGACGGCCGGATCGCCGGCAATTCTTGGTTCCATGTGTTTGGAACAGATCACCCCGGTATCGCAATCTACCTGACCGTCATACAGCGCCAGCTTCGTGCCCTACTGGGAAATGGGGTCAGGATCAGCTTTGATAGCTCGACCAGCTTCCGATACACGCAGTCACTTGGGCAGATCATTACGGGCCTTCTCGCCGATGGTCAGAACATCCGCCTCACGAACTACCGTGTCGCCGCAGAGGCTCATGGCATCCCAGGTAATGATCCTTGGCCGTTCGACAGCCCGATCGGGCGAGGCCGGCGGATTGGCGACTTTCTCGATATGACAGACGCATCGGGTGCCGACCGGCAAAAGCGGTTCGATACGACCGGCGCGATGATGCTGACGCACCATAGTCTCTATGTCGAACTGACCGCGCTTGTGCAGGCGAACCGCTGGTTCGACATGGAGCATGGTGACGATTGGAAGAACCGGGCGAAGCTGGCGATCCCGTTCGTCGTCCACAAGGGCGTCGATCGCATCATCGAGGTGTTCGAGCGGGTGCAGGCAGGCGACTTCGATGGCGCTGTCCGCCACGCCAAGGCTAGTAAGCATAGCCTCGCCATGTTCGGTGGTGGACCTGAAGAAGACGAAGATCTTCGGTAGCGTCCGTTAAACAGACGGTTTCGGCATCAAGCGATAGATGCTGGCGCGCCCGATACCCATCTCGCGGGCGATGGCGGCAGGGGCCATCCCCGCCGCCATCAGCGTTTCGATCCGGGCGGTATCAATGCTGGGTTTGCGCCCGCGATATACGCCCTTCACTTTGGCGAGCTCGATCCCATCCCGCTGACGGTCGCGGCGAATGTCAGCCTCGAACTCCGCGACTGCACCGAGGATCGAAAGCGTAAGTTTGCCGGTGCTGGTCGTGGTGTCGATGCCGGCTTGCTGGAGAACGCGGAAACCGCAGCCCTTGGCGGTCAGGCGATCAATCAGTCGATGCAGGTCCACCACCGATCGGGCGAGCCGGTCAAGCCGGGTCACGGCCAGGACATCACCCTCGCGCACGAAATCGATCGCATCGGTTAACGCATCGCGACTCTCGGTGCTCCGACCGCTGCGTTTCTCGGCAAAGACCTTGTCGCAGTTGGCGGCGGCAAGCTGCTCGTGTTGGACCTCAAGGCTCTGGCTGCTGGAACTGACGCGTGCATAACCGACGATCATGGCATCTCCTGTCTCGGATGGGTTTAAGCCCTCATCGCCAAGTGTCTCGGAAGTCCTGCGTCAACCGAAAGGAGACAGCTCCAGCGTCTCGGGAACGCGTCTCGGGAGGGTAAACCCAAAGGGGATGCTTTTTCCGACACTTTTCCTACCGTTGCCCCATCTCGGCCGCTAGGTTGTCGGGGCGTGGAATGAATCAACATCGACAGGGAATCTATGGCGACCGACAAGGCGAAATCGGCATCTGTTTATAAACATGAGAGCGAGGCCGTTCAGCGCCCTGATGTCGGACTGGAAGCGCAGTTCTCGAACAAGAAGCTGCCGAAAACGTATCGTTACGATTCCAGCGTCGCACCGGAATTGGCGTGGGATGAGAATGGCGAGCGCGCCTTCGCCGAATGGTTATTGGTGCTGATCGCCGACGCCGCCGACAAGGGTGAAAACGTCGTGTTCGCCCAGCCGCAGGTGTGGCAGGGAACGGAGGAAAGCTTCACATCCCTCTCGCAATGCGCTGCGCGGCTTCGCAGCCTGACGAAGCCCTTTCTGAATTGGGCGGGCAAGGCCGAGCGCCAAAAGATTACCGTGCCGACGCTCCCGCTTTTCGTTCACGAGCGACACTCCACTTAGGCGATCCTTGACACCCTCACGTCCCACAAGGCGACCGGCACCAATCTTGACCTGTTCGGCGATACGGGCTTGGACGTTGCCGACAAGCTGGACGCTTACGAACATAAGGGGCCGTGGACCAACCGCCTTGTCCTTGGAGACTCATTGCAGGTGATGAACTCCCTGCTTGAATATGAGGGCATGGGCGGTCAGGTGCAGACTGTTTATTTTGATCCACCGTATGGCGTGAAATACGGCTCGAACTTCCAGCCGTTTGTCCGCCGCCGAAAGGTTGATCACGGTAAAGACGAAGAACTGTCCCGCGAACCCGAAATGGTGAAAGCCTATCGGGATACTTGGGAACTGGGGCGGCACTCATATCTGAGCTACCTGCGAGATCGCTGCCTCCTGGCTAAAGAGACATTGCACGAATCCGGCAGCATATTCGTGCAAATCTCCGATCAAAACCTTGGATTAGTCAGAGACATTCTTGACGAGGTTTTCGGCGAGGAAAATTTTGTTGCCGTTATCAATTTCAAGACGATGATGCCGCTGGAGTCAGGTAAGATCGAGTCGGTAGTCGATTACCTCTGCTGGTATGCGAAATCGAAGCGGGTAATGAAGTATCACAATATCTGGTCGCGAAAGAACGTCGGCAAAGGTTCGGAGTTTGTCTATGCCGACACCGGGGATAACGGCGAATACCGACGTCTTTCTAGTAAAGAAATCGAGGATTTCGATAACACCGCGGCAAAAGAGCGGGTTTTCAAGCGATCCGATCTAACATCGTCGGGTTATACGCCGTCATGCACTTTTCCCATCCAATTCGAAGGCCGGACGTTTGAAACCAAACGCGGTAAAAGCTGGCGCACAACGCCTGAAGGCGTAAAGCGTCTTATAGAAAGAAAAAGACTATTTGTCCTTGGTGATAAGCTATACTTTAAGATGTATCTGCGTGATTTCGGGTATGGGTCGCTTATCAACCAATGGACGGATACCATCGAGTTTGGAAGCCGCTCGTATGTCGTTCAGACCACCCCGACCGTCATAGAACGGTGTCTCAATATGACGACCGATCCCGGCGATCTCGTGCTGGATATAACCTGCGGATCGGGAACAACCGCGTATTGCGCGGAGAAATGGGGTCGCCGCTGGATTTCTTGCGATACGTCGCGGGTGCCTATTGCACTCGCTCGCCAGCGAATGCTGACCAGCACATTTCCGTGGTTTCGATTGAAGAATCCGGCACAAGGTCCGGCAGGCGGATTTGTTTACGAACGTCGCCAGAACCGGAGTGGAGAAGAAGTCGGCGGCATCGTTCCCCGGATCACGCTGGGGTCATTGGCGAATGACCAAGAGCCGGAAACGATCAACCTAGTGGATAAGCCGGAGTCGAATGACTCTATCACGCGCGTTTGCGGCCCGTTTACGGTTGAGGCCACTATCCAAGTGGCGATGAGTTTGGAGGAGGACGGCACGGGACCGACTTCACAATCAGCGTCAAGCAATCCGCGCGCTTACCTTGATCGGATGATCGAGGTGCTGCGCCAAAGTAGGTCGCTGCAACTACCCGGCAATGTCTCGCTGGAACTAGAAACGGTGAAGCCGCTTGTTGACCGCGAGTATCTTCATGCCGAAGGCGTCGCCCGCAACGGAACGGAGAAGCCCATCGCCATCGTGTTCGGTCCCGAAGATGGCGCTATCGGCTCCGAATATGTGTTCAACGCCCATACTGAGGCGTTGCAACAGGGCTATCAGCAGCTTTTCCTGTTCGGTTTCGCCATCGACGCCAAGGCGCGCGAGATGCTGGCGAAGTTAAAACTCTCCACCACCTACGTCGCCGTCACGCCGGATGTGGTGATGTCCGACTTGCTCAAAACCAGCAAGTCGAGCGAGATCTTCTCGATTACCGGCTTGCCGGACGTGCGGCTGGACGAAGCTGGCAAGGCGAAGGACGGAGCCCCGCTTCACCGTGTCGTCATCAAGGGGCTGGACATCTTCCGGCCCGACACGATGGAAACTGATGAGGTGAAAGCGGAAAACCTCCCGTGCTGGATGCTCGATACCAATTATAATGGCATGGCGTTCTTCGCCTCGCAGGTATTCTTCCCCAAGACGAGTGCATGGGATAACCTTCAAAAATCCCTGAAAGGTCAGTTCGCCGACAGCGTGTGGGAGCATCTCGCCGGAACCGCCAGCGAGCCGTTCGCCTTGGGCGACAAGAAGCGCATCGCCGTGAAAGCGATAGATGAGCGCGGCAACGAACTCATGGTCGTCAAATCGGTGGGGAGCGCTAACTGATGCCGGCCGCGCAACAGCAGGTGCCGCCGATCACCGTTACGGAGGTGGAGTCCCCGATCATCAACTCGCCCTTTATCGAGCCACAATGCCATTGGCTGATCGAGCGCGGCAAAGTGCCGGTGAAGGCTGAAGGGCGGCGGCGCGCCAGCTACTTCTATCGCGTTCCCGAACATTCTGGTCGGGGCCGCCGCAGTCGCGCGCAGGCCGAAATGTTCGAGAGCGAGCGTGGCGAAGAGGTCGAGCTTGAGATCGTCAATCTCATTCGGGAGCGCGTAAAGGAATGGCGCGAAGGCGCACGCTCCGGCGGCGTCGCCTACGATGGCGCGTCGTCGGTGACGAAGGAACTGCTGGAGCTTTGGCGCAGCGACGAGCGGATGCAGCGCCTGTTTTTCGCACAGATCGAGGCTGCCGAGAGTATCATCTTTCTGGTCGAAGCCGCCGAAATCTATCGCAAGGGCACCCCAGAAATTCCGAAGGACGAGCCGGGCTTGGAGGCGAAAGCCGCAGGTCTCCGCGCCTTTCTTCGATACGCCTGCAAGATGGCGACCGGCTCCGGCAAAACGACAGTCATGGGAATGCTCGCGGCGTGGTCGATCCTCAACCGCGTAGCCGCGCCTCGCGATGACCGCTTTTCCGATACGGTCCTGATCGTCTGCCCCAACGTCACCATTCGTGAGCGGCTTCGGGAACTGGACCCGGCACTAGGCGATCTAAGTCTCTATCGGACCCGCCAACTTGTGCCGCCACACCGCATGGAAGAATTGCGGCGCGGCGAGGTGATGATTGCTAATTGGCACCGCCTCGCGAAGAAGGAAACCAATACGGTCAACGGCGATTCCGCTAAAGTGGTCAAGGCCGGCGAGCCGGTCGAAGTTGTGAAGAACGCCGGCAAGGCCAACGAGAGCGTCGAAACCAAGTATTTCGAATCCGATGCTGCATGGTTCAAGCGGGTCCGCCGCGAACTTGGTAGCGGCAAGGGCCGCAGTCCACATTGGCTGATTTTCAACGACGAAGCCCATCATGCCTACCGGCGTGGTGATGCCGCTGACGGCGACGAGCAGACGCTGGACGAGGACAAAGATCTCGCCAAAAAGAATGCTCGCGAAGCCACTATCTGGATCGAGGGGCTGGACCGCATCAACAAGTTGGCGGGCGGAAGCCGCCGGCGTGGCGTCAACCTTTGCGTCGATCTGTCCGCGACACCTTTCTACATTCAAGGTTCTGGCAACGAGGTTGGGCAACCTTTTCCGTGGGTCGTGTCGGACTTCGGATTGTTGGACGCGATTGAATCCGGGCTGGTGAAGATCCCGCAGCTTCCCGCGCGCGATGTCAGCGGCGCCGAGGAAGCGGCATATTTCAACATCTGGCGATGGGTTCAGGCCAAAGCGAAGGAGGACGGTTTCGGCACGAACGTCACGCCCGAAATCGTGATGAACTATGCCAGTGCGCCGATCAATCTTCTCGCCGCCGAATGGCATCAGCGATTTGTTGAATGGGAGCAGTTCGCCAAGGCGCAGCACAAACATCCGGTGCCGCCGGTATTCATCGTCGTTTGCCGGGACACCGCAGTCGCGCGTGAAGTGCATACATGGCTCGCCAAAGGCAAAGACAGCTATGGCGTCGCCCCGGCATGGTTTCGCAATTCGCCCGGCCATGAAGTGACGGTGCGGATCGACTCCAAGGTGATCGAGGACATTGAGGAAGGCGGCACCAAGGAAGAAACCCGCCGCCTCCGCTTCATTCTTGATACCGTCGGCAAGGCGGAATGGCCCGGCGGCAAGGTGCCAGACGAATGGGCCGAGCTAGTCCGAAAGCACAATGATAAAGCGGCGAGCGACGATAATGACGGCTCGCTCAAGTGGATCGACGAGCGCATTCCGCCGGGCCGTGACGTGCGTTGCATCGTGTCCGTTGCCATGTTGGCGGAAGGCTGGGACGCAAATACCGTCACACATATCGTCGGCTTGCGCCCGTTCGGCTCGCAACTCCTCTGCGAACAGGTCGTCGGGCGGGCGCTCCGGAGAAAGAACTATGCGCTCAACGAGGAAACGCAGATGTTCGCCGAGGAAACCGCGAAGGTTTTCGGCGTTCCGTTCGAACTGATCCCGTTCAAGGTGTCGCCGCCAGGCCCGACGCCTCCGCAGCCTGACCCGAACCACATATATTCCGTGCCGGAGAAGGCTGAGTTCGAAATCACTTTTCCGGTCGTCACCGGGTATCACCAGTCAGGCCAATTCGATGTTTTCGTGGATTGGGCGCAGGTGTCGAAAGTCACCATCGATCCAATGAAGATTCCACAGATTGTGGAGTTGACCCCGCTCACCACCCCGGATGGCACGCTCGCTGCCTATGGCCCCGGCGAAAAACCCATTCTGTCCTTGAAAGAATGGCGGGCGCTGTTCCGCGAGCAGCAGGTGGCGTTCCGGCTCGCTAAAGAAATCTGCACCCGCTGGGCTGCCGACAATGGCGCGGCTGCCGTGCCGATGCAGGTATTATTTCCCAAGGTAGCGTTCGCCGCCAAACGCTTCCTGGCGGAAAAGCTCGACCGTAAGGGCGACAGCCAGCCATGCGACGTTCTCTTGGTCGGCGAATATATGCAGGCCGCCATTGGTTCGCTCTTGGAGGCAATCAAGAAAGGGGCTTCGACATCGGACGCGGAAGTGGCTGTGATCCCCCAAGGCGCTGCCGGCCGGGGCAGCACGCTTTACGTCGACTTTCACACCACCAAACCGATTTACCCGGTGACGCACTGCCACCTCAACGCGATGGTCGCTGACACGAAAAAATGGGAGCAAAGCGCCGCCTTTCTTCTCGACAGTCATCCCGGCGTTCGTCGTTGGGTGAAGAACGATCGGCTTGGATTGTTTATTCCATATCGCAATCGCGGCGTTCCGACCCGCTATATCCCTGACTTCATCGTGATGACGGACAAGGGGTTGAATGTCATCGTTGAAATCAAGGGACAGGTTACGGATAGCGCGGATGCAAAGGCAAAGGCCGCGATTCGGTGGGTGAACGGCGTTAATCGGCTCGGAACCCAAGGTGAGTGGGCTTATATGTTCGTCACCGATCCGGGCCGAGTTGGCGAAGAACTAAACGCTTATACCGAGGCAAAAAGCACGGCCGCTCCGTTCGAGCTAACTGGTTGACGTTCGGGATGGGCTGACGCCGTGTTTTCGGTGGCACCGCATCAGCGCCATCGACATGACACGCTTTGCCAAGCGGCCAGCGGCTGTATCGTCGAGTTCGCCAGCGGTCTCGTGCGCGATGTCGGTCAGCCGCATGGCGGCCTTTAGCAACGACCGCAGGCTGGGCGGCGTTCGGGAGCACCGCAGATAGTCGTAATAGCGTGCCGAATGGCCGAGATAGTCGGTCGAGAAGGTGGCATGATTCGGCGCACGGCCGGCATCGTTCAGGAATTGATATACTTCATCAAGGATCATCGGTGGCGCGCCTCCGGTTAGCAGCATCGTATTTACCAGCCGCCCCCAATCCGACACGCCCGATCGCTCGAGATAAATAGCTTTGCGAGCCGGCTAACATCCCCGGCAGCAAGGAAAACGCGATGCAATTATTCACACCACCGCTAACGAAGGCGGAGAAATACCGGGCAGAATGCGTCCGATGGATGACCGATTTCGAGCCCAACCTGTTCGTCACCTTCGCGATCAATCGCTGGGTCAGCATGGACGAGGCGCAACGGACATTCGAGGAATTTCACCAGCGACTTGATCGAAAGCTGCTTGGCCGTTCATATTTCGAACGTGCAGGCGATCGCACCGTCTATATCGCTGCAATCGAAAAGCCCGACACAAACATTCACATCCACGCGCTATTCCGCATGACAGCGGAGCAGGCCGCGGGTTTCGGAGATATCGCACCCGGCATCTGGACGAAACTGGTGGCGGCCGGAAATCTCGACATTCAGGCGGTCCGTCATACCGAAGGGGCGGCGCGCTATGTCACGAAGGCGTTGCGCCCTGAAACCAGCGACCGCCTGCTGATCCCACCGCACATGGAGACGACGACAAAGATCGCTGCCTAACGGGAGGACTGCCGCAACGCGAGGTCCACGGCTGACGAAGCCATCCTGTTCAAGCGGGTGCCGGTGACGGACCCGCAGTGATATCTATCACCAAATGATATTGAAGATGAAGAATATCAAGTAATGACTGAAAGTCAATAACGCTTTAGATAGATAGATCAAAAGAGCGATAAAGCCGTCAATAGATATTCCGTTACCACCCCCAAACGGCTCAAGAACCGTGGCGATGGTGACGGAATTATTTTTGACCGAATTTCCGCATCCAGACCCCAATCATCGGTCGCTCTTTTGATCCTCGACATTACGGCTCGATCTGTCCGAAACCAGATAGGAGCCGTCCATGTCAATCCTCAAGTCCTTGAAGCTGGCTGCCGCTGCGCCGGCTCTTCCCTCCAACACCGAATATGGCTTTCGCGCCAAGCTGTTGGGCTGGCTCGCCGAGCAGAAGGCGTTGGCGGAGGCGGAAATCACCGGCAAGCCGTTCACCGCGACGCGGCGCGTAACGCGGACCAATGACGCCGGCGAAAAGGTTCGCGTCGAAGCGCCGCGCCATGTCCGCAAGGGGTGGTTCACCGACACCGCTGGCAAGATGTTCATGCAGGTCCGTTACGGTGCGAAGCCGATCGAACTCGTGAAGGGCATGAATGCGGTCGAGGTTCAGAATCTCGCGGCACTGCCCGCCGTGATCGGGGCGATCAGCGATGCGGTGAATGCCGGTGAGCTGGATACCCAACTTCAGGCGGCGATCAGCGATCGGAAGGCGAACTTCAAGCCACGCGCGAAGAAGGCGGCTGCCTGATGGCGACAATCATGGGGCGGGCGGAGATCGCCCGCCTCAACGATCACTTTCGCGGCACCGGAGAGGACGGATGGACCTTCCTCTCTGCCGGCGTCGCCGCCCTTCCGATTTCAACCAAGGATACGATCATCCGCGCGGTGCGGCTGTTTCGCGATTTTACGCCCGATAACGACCCTTGCGGCGAACATGATTGCGCGGCCCTAACCGTCGGGAGGCATCGGATTATCTGGAAGATCGACTATCACCTTCAGGCTAGGCGCCAGGGCGTCGATCCAGATGTTGCCGATCCGCACAGCGTGCGGCGGATCATGACGATCATGTTGGCAGAGGAATATTGATGCGGCGCTACAACATCGCCGACCTGACCGATGACGACCTCCGCCGGCTGCGGATGCTGGTTCGGATGGAACGCGCCACGGCGCATGTCGTCGTCAGAACGGATTATGCTTGGCCGATCCCGATCCAGACCCGACCACGGCAGTGGCAAGAACCGGCGATCGGCGACGCGATCAACTGATCTAGCGAAAGATTGGTCGATCGCGCTGACGGTAGCGCCTATGGTCAACGCCATGGCGAGCATCGACATTCACTCCGCGCATTCCACGCTACGCGAGCGGATCGTGGAGCATGTCTTCGTGGGCGAAGCCCTTCGCGCGCTCTGGCGGCACGGGATTACCGATGTCGAAGTCCTGCGGTCGGAGTTTGATGCTCACGGATACGACCTGGTGATGGGTCGGGGGCAAATCGTCAGGCATATTCAGTTCAAGACCGGCGTGAGGAACAGGCCGTCGCCCGTATCAGTCGGTAGCGCGCTCGCGGAAAAGCCGAGCGGTTGCGTGATCTGGATTTCTGTGACGCTCGGACTGGATATGGGACCATTCTGGTGGTTCGGCGGCAAGCCGGGTGAGCCACTTCCTGATCTTTCCGAATTCGCCAGTCCCAAGCGCATCGGCAGAAACAAGGAAGGCGAGCGGCCCCTGCGGGCAAACCATCGAAAAGTGCCTGCTCGATACTTCCGACGCATCGACACTATCGACGCCATGCTGGAGACGCTGTTCGGGCCGCTACCGACTGGGCAGGTGCCAGTCGTTGTCGAAAACGGCTAAGGCAGGATCAACGCGGATAACAGGTTGCCACGTCCCACGATGCGGCCAAGCCGATCGCGGGTCTGATCTTCGCGGGAGCTATACCACCCGACAAGCCGGCCCAGCCGATCGCGACCTTCGATCCTATCTCCGCGACTATCCAACCAGCCCAGCGGGCGGCCAAGCCGATCTCGTAATTCCTGTCGCATACCGTGCCTCCCAACTGTCGAGGCTTTCCGATCGAACGCCAGACTGACAAAAGGTCAAGCTCCCCGGCTGCAGGGCCAATGCGCCCCGCTGAGGGACGAACGGCACCACGGGGCACATGGGACGCCCGGCGGTGCGAGTGGCCCTGCGTGACCCCTCGCAGGGGCTATGCGGTGCGACGGGAACGCCCTCGCTTCAACGCGGTGTCGAGCCGGGTAGCAGCGTCCCGCTTTTCACTCGCGGCGGCGGCGGCTTCCTCTTCCGATGCCGATATACGCATCGGTCGGTTCAGCAGCGCGTCTCGCAACGCATTTGCGTTCGTGCTGACCGTCGTGCCGTCCCGCAGGGTATAGGATGCGCCACCGGCCGCCAATTCGGGAAGAAAATTGAAAGTCCCGATTGTGTTGCCCTGATTGTCGAACTTGATGCCGGCGGCATTGCCCGCCATCAGCAACGTCAGGGTCCGGGTCGGAACGCCACCGATCATTTCGACAGGATCGCACCACACGACATCTACCACGTTGCGGATCGCCTCGCGCACCTTCAGCCGAGCGTCGCGCATCGCATCTGGATCACTTGGATCGTTGATCGCTTCGCGGACTTCCAGAACGCGCTGAAGGTGGACATTCGGCGGCAGATGGCCGCGTGCGGCCTGAAGCTCCTGCGCCACCTTGGCGCATTCCACTTCCAAGGCGCGTTGTTCCTGCTTCACGGCACGAAGCACATCGTCAAATTCGTCGCGATCTTCGTCATCGAACTGCGCCATTTTCCGCACGAGGCGCTTGGCCTCGGCCTTCTTGTTATCGATAGCCCGTTCGATCTCCGCCAGCCGGATCGCCAACGGGCCGGACAGGTCATCGCGTTGGAAGAAGCGACCATCGAGCGCGAGGTGGAGCATCGCATCGAGCGCCGCTTTCTCGAAAATGCGTAAGCGTCCGGTGACGGCGTCACCTCAAACGGGCCGGTAGTTCCACGGCAGCAGTTCAGCGACCCGGCGGGCCGGATGGTCTGCGATGCGTCTGATGGTGTCGGCCAGCCAGGCCTCGGGGTCGACGCCGTTGAGCCTGGCGGTTTCCACCAGGCTGTAGATGCTGGCGGCGCGGTGCCCGCCCTGGTCGGAGCCCGCGAATAGCCAGTTTTTGCGCCCGACGGCGATACCGCGCAGCGAGCGCTCGGCGGCATTGTTGTCGATCTCCAGGCGACCATCGTCGGCATAGCGGGTCAGCGCCTGCCAGCGGGCGAGCGCATAGCGGATGGCGACCGCAAGGTCGGAGCGCCGGGACAGCTTCGGTCCGGTCGCGTCGAGCCACTGGCGGAAGGCATCGAGCAGCGGTCCGGCCCTGGCCTGGCGCGCGTGCCGTCGCTCGTCAGGGAGCCGGCCACGCACATCCCGTTCGACGGCATAGAGGCCGGCGATATGGTCCAGTGCCTCGCGGGCCGTGGGGGAGCCGGTTGCGGCATGGACGTCGAAGAACTTGCGCCTGACATGCGCCCAGCAGGCCACCTCTGCGATGCGGTCGCCATAGAGGCGGTCGAACCCGGCATAGCCATCGGCGTGCAGATCGCCCCGGAACCGGGCAAGATGTCCGGCGGGTCGTTCGCCCTTGCGGTCGGGCGCGTAGTGGAACAGCACGGCGGGCGGAGCCTCGCCGCCAGCCCCGCGCTCGTCGCGTACATAGGTCCACAGCCTGCCCGTCCTGGTGCGACCGGCACCAGGGGCCAGTACCGGCACCGGCGTGTCGTCGGCATGGAGGGTCGCGCCGCCCATGACGTGGCGCTCGAGCGCGTCGACCAAGGGGCCGAGGAGCGCGGCCGAGCGCCCGACCCAGTCGGCGAGCGTGGAGCGGGCAAGGTCGACGCCCTGGCGAGCATAGATGCCCGACTGGCGGTAGAGCGGCAGATGGTTGGCGTATTTGGACACCAGCACATGGGCGAGCAGCCCCGCACCGGGTCGACCGCGCTCGATGGGCATGGACGGCAACGGCGCCTGCACTATGCGCTCGCATGACCGGCAGCTGAGCCGCGGCCGGACGTGGCGCACGACCCGGAACGAGGCGGGCACATAGTCGAGCTGTTCCGTAACGTCCTCGCCCATGCGCCGCATGGCACCACCGCAGTCGGGGCAGACGCACGGTGCCTCATGCACGACCTCGGTGCGGGGCAGATGATCGGGCAGCGGCTGTCGATACGGCCTGGCGGTCTCCCGTGTCCGGGTGACCACCGGCATCGCCGCAGTGGCGGCTTCCGCCTCGCGCTCTTCCAGCCCGAGTTCCAGCTGGTCAGCCTGGTGCGTCAGCTTCTCCGACGAACGGCCGAAGGCCATGCGCCGCAGCCGCGCGACCTGCATCCGCAACTGCTCCAGCTCGGCGCCGGCAGCAATGAGCATGGCCTTCAGAAGGGCGATATCGTCGGGCAGCGAGGCGGCATCGGGCGACACGCCCGCTTATACCAGAACCCCCGTGCCGATACACGCGAAAGCCGCAGGAAACCGTACTTTTTACCAGGCCAAGGTCGGCTGCGAGGACCGGATCGGATGCCGCCAGTCCACCCCTTCGAGCAGCATCGACAGCTGCGCCGGGGTCAGCACCGCGACGCCGTCCGCGGTCGCCGGCCAGGTGAACCGGCCCCGCTCCAGACGCTTGGCATGGAGCACGAGACCCTGACCATCCCACCACAGCAGCTTGACCAGATCGCCACGCTTGCCCCGGAAGGCGTACACCGCACCGCCAAACGGATCCTGGCGCAGCCGCTGCTGTACCAGCGCGGCCAGCCCGTCGAAGCCCTTGCGCATGTCCGTGACCCCGGCCGCCAGATACACCCGGACACCGCCCGGCGGCCCGATCAAGCAAACCCCGCCAGCACGGTCTTGAGCACCCGCGCGTCGATGGGAGGTGCCAGGCGGATGCGTTGCCCGGCCGGGCCGACCACTTCCACCACACCCGGTCCGAGCGGCTCCGAATGCGGCACCATGGGCGCGCCCGCCACCTCGACCGGAATGAATGCCGGCCCCGGCAACGGCAATGCTTCGCTCGCCACCCCGTCGCGCAGCAGCGTGCGTCGCCAGCGATACACCAGCGACGTGCACACCCGGTGTCGCCGCGCCACCTCCAGCACGCTGGCACCCGGCATCATCGCCTCCGACACGATCCGCGCCTTGTCATCTTCGCTGAACCGCCGGCGCGGTTCAGGCCCAACCATCTCGATAATTCGCGTCGCCATGATGCCGCACCGGTGTCTGCCACAGTGCCGAACCTGTGGCTTGCGCATCACCTCGTCAGCAAGGTGGAGAAGACCGGACGCTTACGAAAATGCGGTGGTTGAAAAACTCGGGACGATCGCAGCCGGTATGACGGGCGGCGCTGTCGCATTGCAGGTAGCGATAGCGAGCATCGACCTCGGCGCGGCTGCGCATGGTCATCAGCCCGCCGCAGTGTCGGCACCGCGCCAGGGTCGAAAACAGGTTGCGGGCGTAAGCCGCATAGCGGCCGGATCGGGTCTGCCAGCGTTTCGACGCGCTGGCTCTGGCCCGTGCGACGAGGTCGGCGTCAACGGCGCGCGGGAAAACATTCTCGATCCGCTCGCCGGTTTTCTTGCGTTTGCCGCTCTCCGTCATGCCGGCGGGATGATATTCGCCGTCGATAGCCGGATGCTTCAGCAGGATGCCGACATAACTCCAGCCCCAGCCTTTATTGGTCGTGGTGCTACGCGCCTTGCCCCAGCTTGGCACGCCTTGTTCATTCAGGCGCTTCGCGATGCCCCAATAGCCAATGCCATCGGCCGCCCATTCGTAAATCTGCTTCAGCACCGCCACGCGCTCGGGGATCAATTCGTATCCGCGGTAATCCTGATCCTTGTCGATCCGCTCGCCGACGACCCGAAGCCACGCCGGCGGCTTGGCCGACAGAACTTTGCCCTGTCGCGTGAGTTGCTGCTTTCGGCGCCAAGCATCGGCGACCAGTTCGCTTTTCTTCTCGCTCTCCTTGTGGCTGACCGTCGCATTCATGACGATCTCCATGATCCCCATGAGCGCCGTCGGCCCTTTCAGATAGGCATCATCGAAGATGCGTTCGCCATCGACGGTCGCGATCCTGATGCCCTTGTCGCACAGGTCCTCCATCCATCGCTGCGTCACCCGCGGTTCAAGACGGCTCAGTCGGTCAAGCTTGTGGATGACGAGTGTGGTGCCTGGCGCGACATCACCGGCATCGACACGCTTGCGCCATTTGCCGAGATTGCCGACACTCAGGTGATGGCCCTTCCATGCCGACTGCCCGAGGTCCTCCACGACCTCCACGACATTCCAGCCCTTCCGGCGGCAGAAGGCCTCGCACTCCTCAAGCTGCCGCTCTTTCGAGAAGCCCTTTTCCTGCCGCTTGGTTGAAAAGCGAATATAGATAACGGCGTCGGGCAAGCCTATCCTCCGGCGATGACGCCTATGTTTCGGCCTTCTGTGTTACTTTTGGTTAAACGGTGCATATCTGGCAGCACCAGCGCGGTATCTTCCTGCCGATCGCGCGTCATCCTTTCTGCCGGTACGATTACACGCTGAAACCCGGCTGGCCGCTACACCGCTACGGCATCGAGCAGCAGGGCGAGATCGTCCGCCATGCCTTCCTTTTGCGCCACGGCGCGAGGGTGCCGGGTGCGCCGCCGCTGGCGCAATATGAGACGCTGCTGCCGTTCGGGTGAAACCTACCCGTCATGGCTTCGCTACGCTCGCAATGACGAAGAAAAGATGCTGCCGCGCCTACAGCGCGCCGAGATCGATCGGTGTGTGCCGATCGAGCCAGTTCGGTGCTTCGGGCATCGGATATTTGAGCCCCGTGGCGCAGTTGAACAGCACGACGCGCTCGTCCGCGTCGACCTCGCCGGTGCGCAGCGCCTCGCGATAAGCGGCGAGCGTCGCGCCGCCTTCGGGGCAGAGCAAGAGGCCGTCCTGCTTCGCGCAATCGTCGACCGCCTTCAGGATGGCGGGATCGCCGACGCCGAGCGCCTTGCCGCCGCTCGCCCGCACCGCGCGCAGGATCAGGAAATCGCCGACCGCTTTGGGTACGCGGATGCCGGCGGCGACGGTGTGCGCATCCTCCCACCGCTCGGCATGCTCCTCGCCCGCCTCGAACGCGCGGACGATCGGCGCGCATCCCGACGCCTGCACCGCGTACATGCGCGGCCGCTCGGGGCCGATCCAGCCGAGCGCCTCGAGCTCGTCGAACGCCTTCCACATGCCGATGAGCCCCGTGCCGCCGCCGGTCGGATAGAAGATCGCATCCGGCAGCGTCCAGCCGAGCTGCGCGGCGAGTTCGAGGCCCATCGTCTTCTTGCCCTCGATCCGATAGGGCTCCTTCAGCGTCGACAGGTCGAACCAGCGGCCCTCCGCGGCGCCGCGGCCAACGATCGCGCCGCAATCGTCGATCAGGCCGTTGACGCGGTAGACGCGCGCGCCCTGCAGCGCGATCTCGCGCACGTTCACCTCGGGCGTGTCCTCCGGGCAGAAGACGATCGTCTCGATTCCGACACGGGCGGCATAGGCCGCGAGCGCGGCGCCGGCGTTGCCGTTGGTTGGCATCGCGATGCGCGTGACGCCCAGTTCCTTCGCCATCGCCACCGCCATGACGAGCCCGCGCGCCTTGAAGCTGCCCGTCGGCAGGCGGCCTTCGTCCTTGACCAGCACCGTGCCGCTGCCAGCGCTCTTCGGGATCGGGACCAGCGGCGTCTCGATCTCTCCCAGGCTGACGACGTTGCGGGTGTGGCGAACGGGAAGCAGCTCGCGCCAGCGCCACAGGTCGCTCGGCCGCGTTTCCAGCAGGCGCTTGGGCAGGTTGGCGCGCACCGCATCGAGATCGTAGCGCACGAGCAACGGTCGCCCGACGCGCGACAGGCCGTGCAGCGTGTCCGCATCGTAACGCTCGCCGGTCATCGAACATTCGAGATGCGTGACGAAGGTCGGGCGATCGGTGGTGAGGTTGGGGTTCATGGACATTGTCCTAGCCTTGCCAACGGGCTGGCGTCCACTTGAATGGGACTCTGATCGTAGTTACAATCAGATGTGGAGATTGAATTCGACCTGGCAAAGGATGCGGTCAATCGCGCAAAGCACGGCGTGCCGCTTGCACGTGCCGCTGAGCTGACGGACGTGATCGTCGTCGAGGACGATCGCTTCGGCGAGCAACGGTATCGCCTGTACGGCTGGATCGACGATGTCCGTTACTGCGCCGCCGTGACCCTGCGCGGGGATATAGTGCGGGTGATCAGTCTGCGGCGGGCGCATCGAAAGGAGTTTAACCGTCATGGCCACTAAGCAGGACGCGATTTTCGACGACGACAATCCGGAATGGACAAAAGAGGATTTCGCACGGGCGCGTCCGCTATCCGACTTTCCGGAATTAGCCGCAGCCTTTGCCAAGGTCCGCGGGCCACAACGCGCACCCACCAAGCAGCAGGTGACCTTGCGCCTCGATCCCGATGTCGTCGCCAAATTCCGTGCGACCGGGAAGGGGTGGCACGCGCGCATCAATGCGGCGCTGCGGGCGGCGGAGGTCTGACGGTGCCCTAGGCGTCGAATTCCAGCGCCGCCGCCGCGCCGCCCGACAGGTCGAGCGGGTGGTTCGGGGTGACCGGGCATGGGTCCGCGCCCGGCTGGCCCGGCCGCCGCATCGAACGGCGTCGCCGGGCGGTGAATATCCGCAGGACGAGACCCCGCGCCTCCGACCATGCGAGTTCGACAGCTTCACCCGTCGGACTGTCGTGGCGCGGGGTCATCGCGGTTACTCCGGTTTCTTCGCCACCGCGACCAGCGCGGGGCGGAGCAGGCGATCCTTGATCATGTACCCCGCCTGCATCTCCTGCACGATCGTGCCGGGTTCGGCGTCGCTAGGCATTTCCATCATCGCCTGGTGCTTGTTGGGATCGAGCGTCACGCCCATCGCCTCGACCTTGGTGATGCCGTGGCGGGTGAAGACGCTTTCCAGCTCGCGGCCCGTCGCCTCCAGCCCGGTGACGAGGCCCTTCATCTTGTCGTCGGCGCGCAGCTCCGCCGGGATAGCCGCGAGTGCGCGCGCGAGATTGTCGGCGACGGACAGGATGTCGCGCGCGAAATTGGTCGCGGCATAATTGCGCGCGTCGGCCACGTCCTTTTCCGCGCGACGGCGGACGTTCTGGATATCCGCCTGCGCGTACAGCGTATCCTGCTTCGCGGCGGCGAGCTGGTTCTCCAGCTCTGCGATGCGCTGCGCCGCCTGGTCGTGCTCCGCCACTTCGGGCGCGCCGTCCGCGGTTTCCTGGCGCAGGTCGTCGGCCGCGGCGGGGTTGGTCGTCGTCTCGTCGGTCATTCGTGTCCCTGTTCTTCAGCCCATGCGTCGGGCAAGCGTTGCCGCCGTGAAATCCACCATGGGCACGACGCGCGCATAGTTCAACCGCGTGGGGCCGATCACGCCGACCACGCCGACGACGCGCCCGCCCGGCCCGCGGAACGGCCGCGCGATGACGGACGAGCCCGACAGCGCGAACAATTTGTTCTCCGCGCCGATGAAGATGCGCGTCGCATCGCCGGCGCGCGCGCTGTCGAGCAGCGCCGCGATCTCCTGCTTTCCGTCGAGGTCGTCGAGCAGGTCGCGCACGCGGTCGAGATCGGCGGCGGCGGCGGCGTCGATCAGCCGCCCCTGCCCACGCACGATCAGCACCGGGCGGCGGTCGGTGTCCTCGCTCCACACGACGAGGCCCTGTTCGACCAGGGCGCGCGCGGCGCCGTCGAGCATCGCGCGCTCCTCCGCCATCTCGCGCTCGATCCTGGCGCGCGCCTCCGCCAGCGTCAGGCCGCCGAGCGTCGCGGTCATGTAATTGCCCGCCTCGACCAGCGCCGAGGGCGTCATGCCGGCGGGCAGGCGGATGACGCGGTTCTCGACCGATCCGTCCTCGCTGACGATCACCGCCATCCCCTGCGTCGGCGACAGCGCGACGAAGCCGATCGAGCGCAGCGCGAGCTCGCGCTTGGGCACCAGCACCAGCCCCGCGCACGCCGACAGGCCCGACAGCGCGGCGGTCGTCGCGGCGAGCGCCTCCTCCACCGGGCCGCCCGCGCCGGCGCGCGCCTCGATCGCGGCGCGTTCCTCCGCGCTCGGCTCCAGCGCCTGCATCATGCCGTCGACGAACAGGCGCAGGCCGCGCTCGGTGGGGATGCGGCCCGCGCTGGTGTGTGGGCTGGCGAGCAGGCCCAGTTCCTCCAGCTCCTGCATCACGCCGCGGATCGAGGCGGGGGAGAGATTGAGACCGCTCGCCGCCGCGATCGTCTTCGATCCCACCGGCATGCCGTTGTCGACATAGCCGTCGACGACGGCGCGGAAGATGTCGCGCGCGCGATCGGTCAGTTCGGTGACGGGCGGGGCCATGCGGGTTATTTAGGGCGGTGCGGGTCGCCGATAAAGCCGGCAATCGGCAGCGCCTGCGGCGCGGTCCGCAGGCGGCGGAACAGTATGGCGTTGCGGTCCATGTCGCAGCCGAAATAGGCGCTGAGGTACGATGGCCGCCCCGCGCCTCCTATCCATCTCACATCGACGGTGATCTGGTCGGTCGCCATCGATTGGCATCCCGCATCACCGCCCAGCAACCGCTTACCGATGGGGCGCTCGGGCTGGAGCGCGGCGCGGAAGGCGGCGAACTGCGCGGGCGTGACGCGGAACGCGCGGCGGCCCTTTACGGCGGTGAACCGGCCGCCTTCGAACACACCCTGCCCGGTCGACGACACGGTGACGCGATAGGCGGGGCAGAAGCCGAAGCAGGGGCCGGTTTCGTAGACGATCCGTTCGGGGGTTGGTCGCGCCGGGGTGGCCGCGGCGGCGGTCGCGATCAGCAATGCGTGCATCACGATGTTCATTGGGTCCCCTCCTGCGTCATTCCGACGTACGCCGGGATTCGTGAACGCGCCGTCGCTACTGGATCGCACAAAACCGGCGTTCCGTAACCATGGGTCCCGGCGTGCGCCGGGATGACGGATGGGGTTGGGTTATGGTGCCATTCCTATACCCTCATCGTCATCCCCGCGAAGGCGGGGATCCAGAACCTCCGCGATGTCGACTGCAAACGCGACGGCAGCGCGTCTGGATTCCCGCCTTCGCGGGAATGACGAAGAAGAGCGCGGCAAGCACGGCTGGCGTCGCTTCTCCGTCCGGTCTATCGCCGGGGCCGACCATAGAAGGAGATACGAATGCGCCCCAGCGGCCGCGCGCCCGACCAGATGCGCCCCATCACGATCGAACCGCATTTCACGCGCCACGCGGAGGGATCGGTGCTGATCGGCTTCGGCGACACGCGCGTGCTCGTCACCGCCAGCGTCGAGGAGCGTGTGCCGCCGTTCCTGCGCGGCAAGGGCGAAGGCTGGGTGACCGCGGAATACGGCATGCTGCCGCGCGCGACGCACACCCGCGGCAGCCGCGAGGCCGCGAAGGGCAAGCAGTCGGGCCGCACGCAGGAGATCCAGCGGCTGATCGGCCGCAGCTTGCGTTCGGTAATGGACATGAAGCTGCTCGGCGAGCGGCAGATCACGCTCGACTGCGACGTCATCCAGGCGGACGGCGGCACGCGCACCGCGTCGATCTCCGGCGCTTGGGTGGCGATGCGCATCGCCGTCAACGGCCTGCTCGCCGACGGCAAGCTCGCCGTCGACCCGATCCGGCAGAAGGTCGCCGCGGTCAGCTGCGGCATTCACCAGGGCACGCCGGTGCTCGACCTCGATTATATCGAGGATTCGGCCGCCGACGCCGACGCCAATTTCGTGCTGCTGGAAAACGGCCATATCGCCGAGGCGCAGGCGACCGCCGAACATGCGACCTATGACGAGGAAGCGCTGCTGCGCCTGCTGCGGCTGGCGCGGATCGGCTGCACCGAGATCTTCGCCGCGCAGGACCGGGCGGTGAACCAATGAGCGGAGAAGGACCCGTCCCGCAGGCGATCCGCAAGCTTCAGCCAGGCAAGCTGGTCATCGCCAGCCATAACGAGGGCAAGGTCGCCGAATTCCGCGAATTGCTCGCACCCTATGGCATCGAACTGCTGTCGGCGCGCGAACTCGACCTGCCCGAGCCGGAAGAGACGGGGACGACCTTCGTCGCCAATGCCGAGCTGAAGGCGCTGTCGGCGGCCGACCTGTCGGGCCTGCCCGCGCTGTCCGACGACAGCGGGCTGTGCGTCGCGGCGCTGGGCGGCGATCCCGGCCTGTTCTCCGCGCGCTGGGCGGGGCCGGAGAAGGACTTCGGCATGGCGATGCGGCTGGTGGAGGATCGCCTGTCGGAGGAGCCCGACACGCCGCGCGAGGCGCATTTCATCTGCGCGCTGGCGCTCGCCTGGCCCGACGGGCACGTCGAATGGTTCGAAGGCCGCGTCGACGGGTGCATCGTGTGGCCGCCGCGCGGCGACAAGGGGCATGGTTATGACCCGATCTTCCAGCCGCTGGGGCATGACCAGACGTTCGCGGAGATCGACCCGGCGGTGAAGAACGAGATCAGCCACCGTGCCGACGCGTTCCGCCAGCTGACGAGCGCGGTGTTCTGACGGCGATGCCGGATCCCGATCCGGCGATCGATCCCGCCCTGGTGCGCGGGTGGCTGGCGGCGCGATCGGTGTCGCGCGGGCTGCCCGCGCCGGTCGCGGATCATGGCGGCTGGCGCGTCGATACGGGCGGCGAGGATGAGCATCGGCGCTACGTCTTCGCCGCTGCGGGTGCGGGATTGGTCGATTTGGTCAATGGCATCGACGCGCCGCGCATCTTCGTCAAACTGTGCGCGGATGAGGCGACGTTGCGCGCGCTGGTGCCGCCGCGCTGGTCGGTGCTGCCCGCCAATTGCATGATGGTGCGCGACGGGCCAGCGTCGGCGGCGACCCTGCCCGCCGGCTATCGCATGACGGTCGACACCAACGGCTCGGTGACGCGCGTCGACCTGATCGCGGCGGACGGCAGCCTCGCCGCGCGCGGTTATGCGGCGGAGAGCGATGGCGTCTTCGCCTACGACCGGATCGTCACGGAGGAGGCGCATCGCCGCCGCGGGCTGGGACGTGTGGTGATGGCGACGCTGGCCGCGGCGCGGCGCGATGCGGCATCGCGCGAAGTGCTGACCGCGACGCCGATGGGGCGTGCATTGTACGAGACGATCGGGTGGCAGGTGTATGCGCCTTATACGACGGCGGTGATCCCGGATCGTTGAGCGGCGGCGGAAACCATCGCAGCGCTTCCCCATCGCCGGGAAAGTCGAGAGGGTCGCTCAATAGGCGCGTTCGCCGACCACGTTGCCCGGCGGGCTGTAGCGGCAGACCAGATAATCGTCGCGCGCGTTGCTCGCCATCGCGCAGCCGACTTCGGTCGAGCCGCGCCAGACGATCTGCGTGTAATGGCCGACGTCGCCGAACGTGCCGGTTCGGCTGGCGGCGGGGACGGGCAGGTTGACGAAATCCTTCCGCTCAGCGAGCCAATGGCCCATCATCTCCGGATAGGCGTACGCGTCGCGCGTGCCGGTCCACAGATTCTCGCCCTCGCGGCCCGGCCCCTGCACCTGATGCGCGTGTTCGAAGCGGCGGGTGCGCGCCATCTCGTCGGCATAGGCCTTCGCCGATGCCGCCAGCGCGTCGTTCCACGCGATCGGCGGCACGCCCACCGCGGCGCGCGCGACGTTGTGGCTGTCGATCACCGCGCTGCGCAGCAGCGCCGCGCCGCGCGGGGCGGGCGTTTCGGTGGTGCGGCGCTCGACGACGCGCTCCGGCCCCCCTTGCGCGCAGGCGCTGGCGAGAAACAGCAGGGCGGCGGCGGCAAGCTGGCGTTTGAGCGTCATCGCCGCCATATCGGCGCCACCATGACCCCCGACAAGACGCCGCTCGCGCTCTACGTCCACTGGCCGTTCTGCGTCTCCAAATGCCCCTATTGCGATTTCAACAGCCATGTCCGCGATGGCGTCGACCAGCAGGCGTGGCGCGACGCGCTGCTCGCCGATCTGGCGCATGAGGCGGCGATGCTGCCCGGCCGGACGCTCGGCTCGGTGTTCTTCGGCGGCGGCACGCCGTCGCTGATGCCGCCCGCGACCGTCGCCGCGATCCTCGACGCGGCGCAGCGCTATTGGACGCCGGAACCCGACATCGAGATCACGCTGGAAGCCAATCCGTCGTCGGTCGAGGCGGCGCGCTTTGCCGATCTGGCGGCGGCGGGGGTCAATCGCGTGTCGCTGGGGCTGCAGGCGCTCGACGATGCGGCGCTGCGTTTCCTCGGTCGCGCGCACGACGTCGCCGAAGGACTGGGCGCGCTCGACGTCGCGCAAGGCGCGTTCGACCGGGTGAGCATCGACCTGATCTGCGCGCGGCCCGACCAGACGCTGCCCGGATGGCAGGCGGAACTGGCCCGCGCGCTGGCGTTCGGGACCGAGCATCTCTCGCTCTACCAGCTGACGATCGAGCCGGGAACGCGCTTCGCGACCGAGGCGGCGAAGGGGCGGTTGACGTTGCCGGAGGGCGACGATGCCGCCGACCTGTTCGAGGCGACGCGTGCGATGACCGCCGCCGCCGGCCTGCCCGCGTACGAGACGTCGAACCATGCGCGGCCGGGCGCGGAGAGCCGCCACAATCTGACGTACTGGCGGTATCGCGATTATGCGGGGATCGGGCCCGGCGCGCACGGGCGGCGCGGCGGTCTGGCGACGCAGCGGCGCAGGAAGCCGGAGAACTGGCTGGCGGCGGTGGATCGCAACCGCCACGGGATCGAGGCGGAAACGCCGCTGACCCCGCACGAGCGCGCGACCGAGGCGCTGGTGATGGGCCTGAGGCTACGCGAGGGCGTCGATCTGGCGCATGTCGCGAGGCTGGCGGGGGACCGCGCGCCGATCGACGATGATGCGGTCGACCGGCTGGTCGCGCAGGGGATGGCGGCGCGCGACGGCGCGCGGTTGCGGATCACCGAGGCGGGGGCGCTGCTGCTCGACGCGATCCTGCCGATGGTGGTGGCGGACGAACCGGTCGCCTGATCAATTTCCCGTGCTCCTGCGCACGCAGGAGCCCAGGGTCGAAAACGATGCCGTGTGTGGCCTTGGGTTCCTGCGTGCGCAGGAACACCGGAGAACAGAAAAGCCCCTCGCCCCTTCTCTTAGCCGCCGAAGCCGGTCGGCGCGGGCGACACCGTCACCGTCGTGCCGTCGCGGATTTCCTGCACCTCCAGCGCGCGTTCGGCGACGCCGTCGCGGCCGAAGCGGAACGCGCCGTCGATGCCGGCAAAGCCATCCGAATCGCGCAGGCGGCTTTCGGGGAAGGCGCGCCCGACCGGCCAGTCGCGCGCGATCCGGACGGTCAGCAGCACCGCGTCATAGCCAAGGCTCGACAGGCGATAGGGCGCGGCGCCGTAGCGGGCGCGGTACTTGGTCGCATATTGGCGGTAGAGCGTGTTGCCGACGCTGGCGAACCACGCGCCCGAGAGCCCCGGCCTGACGGCGATACCGGTTTCGGAGTTCCACAATTCGGTGCCGAGGATGCGCGTGTCCGCCCCCGCGCCGCGCTTGACCAGCGGCGCCGCGATCGCCGCCGTCACGCCCGCGTCGGCGATCAGCACCGCGCCATAGGGCGCCTTTGCCGCCAGTCGCGTCACCGCCGCCTGTACC
Organism: Sphingomonas sp. FARSPH; assembly: GCF_003355005.1. Classification (NCBI taxonomy): domain Bacteria; kingdom Pseudomonadati; phylum Pseudomonadota; class Alphaproteobacteria; order Sphingomonadales; family Sphingomonadaceae; genus Sphingomonas; species Sphingomonas sp. FARSPH. The sequence continues at coordinate 732,223 of NZ_CP029985.1, forward strand.
CCGCCGCTCGTCCGGCTGTACGTCTGGAGCGAGACGACCTGGCCGCCCGCGCCCTCGACGCTGCGCAGGAACGCCGTCGAGGCGCGCTCGCCGTACAGGCCGTTGGGGACGAGGCCGGCGAAATTGGTGACGCCGCGGCTGCGCGCATAGCCGACGACGCGCGCGATCGATTGCGCGGGGATATAGCCCATCAGATAGGTGCCGTTGCCGCCGAGGCTGGCGTCGTTCGAGAAGCTGAGCACCGGCACGCCGGCCGCCTTCGCGATCGGCGCGACCGCCCGCACGTCGTCGGCGAGCAGCGGGCCGAGGATCAGCTGCGCCCCTTCCGCGATCGCACGCTGCGCGGCGGCGGCGGCGCCCGTCGCGGTATCGTAATTGGTGATTCGCACCTTGTCGGTGCCGGTGTCGAGCACCGCGAGCATCGTCGCATTGGCGATCGAGCGGCCGACGCCTGCGTTGCTGCCCGACAGCGGCACGAGCAAAGCGACGCGGTTGCGCTGCGTATCGCGGGGCAGGCCGGGCTCGACCGTGGGTTCGGGACGCGCGGTCTGCGGGCGGGCGGGGCGTTGCTCCGGCGTTTCCACCGGGCCGCGCGGCACCACCGTCGAACAGGCCGCCAGCATCGCCGCGGCGGCAAGCGCCACCCAGCGCCCGAGCGCACCCGCAGGCTGTCCAATCGTTCCCGCCTCTGCCATGACCGCTCCCCGTGAATCCTTTAGAACCAGGCCTGTACATCGTCGCGACACCGATCGGCAATCTTGCTGACCTGTCGCCCCGCGCCGCCGAGATTTTGTCGCGTGCCGACGTCGTCGCGGTGGAGGACAGCCGCGTCACCGCGGGGCTGCTGCGCCACATCGGCGTCAAGCGGCCGATGCTCCCCTATCACGACCACAATGCCGAAGGCGTGCGGCCGGGCCTGATCGCGCGCATGGGGAGCGAGGCGGTGGCGCTCGTCTCCGATGCGGGGACGCCGCTGATCTCCGACCCCGGTTACAAGCTGGTGCGCGACGCGCGCGCGGCGGGGCATGCGGTGGTGACGATCCCCGGGCCGTGCGCCGCAGTCGCCGCGCTGACGCTGGCGGGCCTGCCCACCGACCGGTTCCTGTTCTTGGGGTTCCTGCCATCGAAGGCGAAGGCGCGCGGCGATGCGATCGCGGAGGTCGCGGGCGTGCGCGCGACGCTGGTGCTGTACGAATCGGGGCCGCGGCTGTCCGCGTGCCTCGCGGCGCTGGCCGAGGGGCTTGGCGACCGCGAGGCGGCGGTGACGCGCGAGATCACGAAGAAATTCGAGGAGGCGGTGACGGGCACGCTGTCGACTCTCGCCGCGCGCTATGCCGATGCGCCGCCCAGGGGCGAGATCGTCGTCGTCGTCGCGCCGCCCGGCGAGGCGCCGCCCGCCGCGATCGAGGATGCCGACGCCGCGCTGGCCGAGGCGCTGACCCGCCTGCCCCTCGCCAAGGCGGCGGGCGAGGTGGCGAAACGCTTCGGCCTCGACCGCAAGGCGCTCTACGCGCGCGCGCTGGCGATGAAGGAAGGCTGACCCGATGCCCCGCCGCCCCGCGACGCCCGCACGCCAGGCGGCGGAAGCCGCCGGCCGGCGCGGTGAGCGCCTTGCGGCGTGGTGGCTGCGGCTGAAGGGGTGGCGCATCCTCGACCGGCGCGTGCGCACCGCGGCGGGCGAGGTCGACCTCGTCGCGCGCAAGGGCGATCTGGTCGCGTTCGTCGAGGTGAAGATGCGGAGTCGCGCCGCGGAGCTCGACATGGCGATCGACGAGCGGCGGCTGGCGCGAGTCGCGGCGGCGGCGGAGCTGCTGATGCCGCGTTATGCCGCTGCGGGCGAGGATATCCGCGTCGACGTCATCCTGCTCGCACCCGGCACGCGGCCGCGGCATATCGAGAATGCCTGGATCGGCTACTGACCCGCATCGGCTACTGACAAGGAGCGCGGGCGCGCCTACCTCGGCGGCGTTCCGAACCATCGCGCCTGGAGACCCCATGACCCTGACCGTCGCCGTCCAGATGGACCCGCTCGACAGCATCAACATCGCCGGCGATTCGACCTTTGCGTTGATGCTCGCGGGGCAGGCGCGCGGGCACCGGCTGTTCCATTACACCGCCGACGCGCTCAACTATCGCGACGGGCGGGTGTGGGCGAAAGCGCATCCGGTGACGGTGCAGCGGGTTGCGGGCGACCATTTCCGCTTCGATACCGCGGTGAACCTCGACCTCGGTGAAGAGGCGGACGTCGTGCTGATGCGGCAGGACCCGCCGTTCGACCTTGGCTACATCACCGCGACGCATCTGCTGGAGCGGATCGCGGACCGGACACTGGTGGTCAACGATCCGGCGAACGTGCGCAACGCGCCCGAAAAGGTGTTCGTGCTCGATTACGCGCGCTTCATGCCGCCGACGCTGGTGACGCGCAGCCTGGAGGAAGCGCGCGCCTTTCTGGCGGAGCACGGCGAGATCGTCATCAAGCCGCTGCACGGCAACGGCGGCAAGGCGATCTTCCGCGTCGGGTCGGACGGCGCCAACCTGTCCGCGCTGATCGAGGTGTTCAACCAGACGTGGCGCGAACCGCATATGATCCAGGCCTTCCTGCCCGCGGTGGCGAAGGGCGACAAGCGCATCGTGCTGGTCGACGGCGAGGTCGCGGGCGCGATCAACCGCCTGCCCGGCGAGGGCGAAATCCGCAGCAACCTGGCGGTCGGCGGATCGGCGGAGAAAACCGAACTGACGCCCCGCGAGCGCGAGATCTGCGCCGCGCTGGCGCCCGAACTCAAGCGCCGCGGGCTGCTGTTCGTCGGCATCGACGTGATCGGCGGCGAATGGCTGACCGAGATCAACGTCACCAGCCCGACCGGCATCGTCGCGATCGAGCGGTTCGACGGCACAGACGTCGCCGGTCTGATCTGGGACGCGATCGAGCGCAAGGTGGCGGAACGCGGCTGACGCGGCGGCGGTTGACCGCCCGTCATGACGGACTTCATCCTCGATGCGATCGCGAGAGGCGGCTACATTGGCATCTTCCTGCTGATGGCGCTGGAAAACATCATCCCGCCGATCCCGTCGGAGGTCATCATGGGCCTGGGCGGGATGGCGGTGGCGCGCGGCGACATGGGCGTCGTGCCGCTGGTCCTGTGGGGCACGGCGGGGACGACCGCAGGCAATTATTTCTGGTACGCGATCGGCCGGCGCGTCGGCTACGAGCGATTCCGCCCCCTCGTCGCGCGGCATGGCCGCTGGCTGACGATGGAGTGGCAGGACGTCGAGACGCTGCACCGTTTCTTCGTCAGCCGCGGCGGCTGGGTGGTGTTCGTGTTCCGCTTCATGCCGACGTTCCGCACGATGATCTCACTGCCCGCAGGCATCACACGGATGCCGGGGTGGAAATTCGTCGTGTGGACCTTCGCGGGCAGCGCGATCTGGAACAGCCTGCTGGCGGGCGCGGGCTATTATCTCGGCAGCAATTTCGAGGCGATCGACCGGTATGTCGGGCCGGCGGCGGTGGTGCTGACGGTGGCGATCGTCGGCGCGTATCTGTGGCGCGTCGCGACGTGGAAGCCGCGCGCGGAGCGATAGGGTCGGTCCGCTGACGTGGAGGCGGTGCCGGCCCGCTCCGCTCAGGCGCGCGGGTGTGCGTTGCGATAGACATCGAGCAGGTGCGCGGCATCGACCGCGGTATAGATTTGCGTCGAGCTGAGGCTGGCGTGGCCGAGCAATTCCTGAAGCTGGCGCAGGTCCGCCCCGCGGCCGAGCAGATGTGTCGCGAAACTGTGGCGCAGCGCATGCGGCGTCGCGCGTTCCGACAGGCCGAGCTGCGCGCGCGCGCGCTGCACCGCGCGGCGCACGACGCCGGGGGACAGTGCGCCGCCCTTCGCCCCGCGGAACAGCGGCGCGTCGCGATCGAGCGCATAGGGCACCGATTCGGCATAGGCCTCGATCGCGACGCGGACCTGCGGCAGCAACGGCACGATGCGCGTCTTGGCGCGCTTGCCGGTCACGACCAGCGTCTCGCCGAGCGGCAGCGCGTCGCCGGCGAGGCCCACCGCCTCGCCGATGCGCAGCCCCGCGCCGTATAGGAGCAGCAGCACCGCCCAGTCGCGCCGGCCGATCCATGCCTCCGCCGCCGCGTCGGACACCGCGTCGGCGAGCGCCACCACCTCGTCGGGTGCGACCGGGCGCGGCACGCCCTTGCGCACGCGCGGCCCCTTGAGGCGCGGCGGCTCCGCCCCGAGCCAGGCGAGGAAGCCGCGCACCGCCGACAATTCCCGCGCCGCCGAAGCATTGCCGACGCCCTCGCCCCGGCGATGCGCGAGGAAGGCACGCAATTCGCCCGCATCGACGCGGCGCAGCGCATCCTCATCGACCGGTGCGCCGCGATGCCGCTGCAGGAAGGCGACGAGTCGCTCCGCGGTCCCGCGATAGGCGCGCACGGTATGCGCCGACCGGCGCCGGTCGCGCGCCAGATGCGCGGCCCAGCGCATCGAGGGAGGCATTTCGTCGTTCACACCTGACGGCTGCCGCGTATCGTTATAAAAGCGCAAGGTAATTTTAAGCCGTACCGAGACATGATGCCATCGTGACCGACATGCCGCCACGCCCCGACCCATCCGACGAACAGGCCCGACTCGACGCGCTCTACGCGCTGTCGCTGCTCGACGCGCAACCGCACCGTGAGTTCGACGCGCTGGTCGCGCTCGCCGCCGAGATGCTGGGCTGCCCGACCGCGCTCATCAACCTGGTCGACAGCGACCGCGTGTGGATCAAGGCGAGCACCACCCCCGGCCCGCTTCAGATCGACCGGCATATCGCGATGTGCGACCGCACGATCGCCAGCGACGCGCCGGTGGTGATCGCCGATCTGTCGCGCGATCCCGTCTTTGCCGGCACGCCGCTCGTCGCGGCGGGCAGCATGTTCTACGCGGGTGCGCCGATCCATGCAGTGGACGAGGGCGGCGTCGCGCGCGCGATCGGCACCCTTTGCGTGCTCGACGTGACGCCGCGGTCGCTGAGCGCGGCGGGGCATATGGCGCTGGCACATCTGACGACGCTGGCCGAGGCGCTGATCGCGGCGCGGCGCAGCACGATGGAGGCGGTGCGGATCGCGACGGTCGGCGAGACGCTGCTCGCCGAACTCGCCGCAAAGGATCGCATCTTCCACCAGGCCGAACGGATCGCGGCGATGGGATCGTGGCGGCTGACCGTGCCGGACCAGCAGGTCGAATGGTCCGACAACGTCTTTCGCATCCACGACCTGGCGCCTGGCGAGCGGCCGGACATCGAAACCGCGCTCAATTTCTACCCCGCCGAATCGCGCGCGCTGGTCAGCGAGGCGGTGCGCAGCGCGATCGAGGAGCAGAAGCCCTTCGACTATGAGACCGACTTCGTTACCGCCAAGGGCCGCACGATCCGCGTCCGCGCGATCGGCGAGCCCGAAGTGGCGGACGGCGTCGTCACCGCGATCATCGGCGTGTTCCAGGACGTGACCGACCGGTACCGGCTGGAACAGCAATTGCGTCGTTCGGCCGACACCGACGCGCTGACCGGCATCGCCAACCGCGCGGCGTTCGACCGCGAGCTGGAACGGGCGATGGCGCGCGCGCATCGCGATGGCGCGCCGCTGATGCTCGCGCTGATCGATCTCGACGGGTTCAAGGCGATCAACGACACGCTCGGCCACGATGCGGGCGACGAGGTGCTGCGCCTGACCGGACAGGCGCTGGCGCAGCCGTGGCTGGCGTCGTGCCGCGCCGCGCGGATCGGCGGCGACGAATTCGCGCTGATCGTCGACGACCCCCAGCTGATCGCCGATCCCGACGCGCTGCGCATGCGGATAGAGGCGGCGCTGCGCGTGTCGGTCGAGGCGAAGGGCGTGACGATGACGAGCGCCGGTTCGGTCGGGCTTGCGACCTTCGCACCCGACATGCATTCGTTGCGCGACTTCGCCCGGCAGGCGGATGGCGCATTGTACGCGGCCAAGCGCAACCGCGTCGGCCGCCGCATCCGCCTGGCACGCGACGCCGCATAGGCGGTTTCCTCCGGTCCGCACGCGCCCCATATGGGGCGGGCATGTCGACCCGCGCCCGCGTCCTCGTCCTCAACTCCGCGCTCGGCCCGCTCGACTATCGCGTGCCCGCGGGGATGCATGTCGAGCCGGGATCGATCGTCGTCGCGCCGCTCGGCCCGCGTCAGCTGATCGGCGTCGTGTGGGAGCCGGAGCGGATGCCGTCCGACGCGGAAGTCGGCGACAACCGACTGCGCAACCTGCTCGCGGTCGCCGATGCGCCGCCGCTGGGCGACGCACTGCGGCGCCTGGTCGAGTGGACCGCGGATTATTATCTCGCGCCGCCCGCCGCGGTGGTGCGCATGGCGCTGTCGTCCACCTCTGCGCTGGAGGGCGCGCGCACCGTCACCGAATATCGCGCGACGGGCGAGGTGCCGCCGCGCCTGACGCCGCAGCGCGAACAGGCGCTGGAGCGGATCGGTGACCGACAGGGGCTGATCCGCGAACTGGCGGGGATCGCCGACGTTTCCGACGCGGTGATCCGCGGCCTGGTCAAGGCCGGCGCGCTGCGCGCCGTCGCGGTCGATATCGACACCCCTTTTCCCCGCCCCGACCCCGGTTTCGGCGCGCCGAAGCTGTCGAGCGACCAGCAGGCCGCGGCCGATACGCTCGTTGCCGGCGTCGCGGCGCATGCGTTCCGCCCCGTCCTGCTCGACGGCGTCACCGGATCGGGCAAGACGGAGGTGTATTTCGAGGCGGTGGCGGAGGCGATCCGCCAGGGGCGCCAATGCCTCGTCCTGCTTCCCGAGATCGCGCTGACCGAACCCTTCCTCAAGCGCTTTCACGACCGCTTCGGGTGCGAGCCCGTCGCCTGGCATTCGGGCCTGCGATCGACGCAGCGGCGGCGCGCGTGGCGCGCGATCGCGAGCGGCGAGGCGCTGGTGACGGTGGGTGCTCGATCGGCGCTGTTCCTGCCCTATCGCGACCTCGGCCTGATCGTCGTCGACGAGGCGCACGAGACGAGCTTCAAGCAGGAAGAGGGCGTGCATTACCATGCGCGCGACGTCGCGGTGATGCGCGGCAAGTTCGAACATTGCCCGGTGATCCTCGCCAGCGCGACGCCCGCGATCGAGACGCGCCAGCAGGTGGCACTGGGCCGGTACGAGGAACTGAAGCTGCCCGGTCGCTTCGGCGCGGCGGAGATGCCGACGATCGAGCCGATCGACCTGATCGCCGAACCCCCCGAGCGCGGGCGCTGGCTTGCGCCGAAGCTGGTCAAGGCGCTGGGCGAGACGCTGGCGAAGGGCGAGCAGGCGCTGCTGTTCCTTAACCGGCGCGGCTATGCGCCGCTGACCTTGTGCCGCAATTGCGGGCACCGGTTCCAGTGCCCCAATTGCACCGCTTGGATGGTCGAGCACCGGCTGACCCGCCGGCTCGCCTGCCACCATTGCGGGCACGTGATGCCGACGCCGCGCGCCTGCCCCGAATGCAGCGCGGAGGACAGTTTGGTCGCGTGCGGCCCCGGCGTCGAGCGGATCGCGGACGAGGTGACCGCGCTGTTCCCCGAAGCGAAGGTCGCGGTCGTCACCTCGGACACGATCTGGTCGCCCGCCAAGGCGGCGGAGTTCGTCGGCCGGATGGAGGCGGGCGACATCGACATCGTCGTCGGCACGCAGCTCGTCACCAAGGGCTATCATTTCCCCAATCTGACGCTCGTCGGCGTCGTCGATGCGGACCTGGGGCTGGAGGGCGGCGACCTGCGCGCCGCCGAACGCACGTTCCAGCAGATCCGGCAGGTGTCGGGGCGCGCGGGGCGTGGGGAAAAGCCGGGCCATGTGTTCATCCAGACGCACAGCCCGTCGGCGCAGGTGATGCAGGCGCTGGTGACGGGCGATGCAGACGCCTTTTACGCCGCGGAGACGGAGGCGCGGGCGGACGCGGGCGCGCCGCCCTTCGGCCGCTATGCCGCGATCATCGTCTCTTCGGAGGATCAGGCGGCGGCGCACGACGTCGCGCGCAATGTCGCCGCGGGGGCGCCGCGCGTCGAGGGCATGGCGGTCTATGGCCCTGCCCCCGCCCCGCTCGCGATGCTGCGCGGCCGCCACCGCTATCGGCTGCTCGTCCACGCGCGCCGCGCGCTCGACGTGCAGGATGTGATCCGCGGCTGGCTGGGGGGGCTCGACTGGCCCGCGAAGGTGCGCGTGACGGTCGACGTCGATCCGTACAATTTCCTGTGAGCGGCGGGCCTGAATCGTAATCGTCACCCCGGGCTTGACCCGGGGTCCCGCTTCTCGTCACGGTTCGAACGGAAAGCGGGACCCCGGCGCTGCGGCCGGGGTGACGAAAGGGCAGGACATGACGACACGACGCACGTTCCTCGGCAGCATGGCGGCGACCGGCATTGCGAGCGGCGTTTCCGCCAAGTCTGCCGCGCCCCGTGCGACGATCGTGTCGACCTGGGACTTCGGGGCCGCCGCCAATGCCGCGGGCTTTGCCAGGATGCGCGCGGGCGGATCGCTGCTCGACGTGGTCGAGGCGGCGGCGATGGTGCCGGAGGCGGATCCGGAGAACCATTCGGTCGGCTACGGCGGCTATCCGGACCGCGACGGCCACGTCACGCTCGACGCGGTCATCATGGACGATGCCGGCGGCGTCGGCGCGGTCGCCGCGCTGGAGGATACGGTCCACGCCATTTCGGTCGCGCGGCGCGTGATGGACAAGACACCGCACACCTTCCTTGTCGGCGAGGGCGCGACGCGGTTCGCCCGCGACCAGGGGTTCACGAAAGTCGACCTGCTCACCCCGCCCGCGGAGAAGGCGTGGCGCGACTGGCTGAAGACGTCGCAGTACAAGCCCGAGGCGAACATCGAGAACAGGCGAACCCCGCGCGGCGGCGCGCTGGACCACGATACGATCGGCTTGCTCGCGCGCGACGCGTCGGGGCGGATGGCGGGGGCGTGCACGACGTCGGGCATGGCGTTCAAGATGCGCGGCCGCGTCGGCGATTCGCCGCAGGTCGGCGCAGGCCTCTACGTCGAGCGCGGCGTCGGCGGCGCGACCTCGACCGGGCTCGGCGAGGAGGTGACGCGGGTGTCGGGCAGCGCGCGCGTCGTCGCCTCGATGCGCGGCGGGCTGTCGCCGCAACAGGCGTGCGAGGAAGTGGTGCGCCACATCGCGCGCTTGCGCGGCGACGCGATCAAGGGCGTGCAGGTCGGCTTCCTGGCGCTGTCCCCGCAGGGCGAGGTAGGCGCCTTCTGCCTGTTGCCGGGGTTTACCTATGCGGTGACGGACGCGAGCGGCGCGACCGTGGTGCTGAAGGCGCCGTCGCTGTTCGCGGCCTGAGGAGAGCGATCGCCCCACCCCGTTCGTGCTGAGCCTGTCGAAGCACGGGCCCGGAACGCGCCGCCTGCGGCACGTCCCTCGACAAGCTCAGGACCAACGGCAGGGATTGCGCCTGCGCCTTACCCTGCGTGTTCGGCGAGGACGGTCAGGCCCTTGGCGTTGACCTCGGCGAAGCCGCCCTGGATCGGCACGATCTCGGGCTGCGCGCCCGCGGTGCGGTAGATCGACAGCGCGCCGTCGCGGATCGTCGACATGAAGGGGGCATGGCCCTCCAGCACGCCGAAATCGCCCTCGGTGCCGGGGACGACCACCATGTGGACCTCCTCGGAGCGGACCAGCTTTTCGGGCGTGACGAGTTCGAAGTGGAGCATTGTCTCAGGTCCTGACGCCCCTCTCCCCTTGTGGGAGAGGGAGGGGCCCATCGCGGCAGCGATGGGAGGGTGAGGGGTGCGAGCCCATGGCTCGCGCGTCGCATCGCGCCGCTTCCCCTCATCCAACCTCCACTAGGCAGCATAGCTGCCAAGCTTCGGTATCCTTCTCCCACAAGGGGAGAAGGCAGAAGCGCTTACGCCTCCTTGGCGAGCTTCTCGGCCTTGGCGACGGCTTCGTCGATGCCGCCGACCATGTAGAAGGCGCTTTCCGGCAGATGGTCGTATTCGCCGTCGACCACCGCCTTGAAGCTGCGGATCGTGTCCTCGATCTGCACGAACTTGCCGGGGATGCCGGTGAAGACCTCGGCGACGTGGAACGGCTGCGACAGGAAGCGCTGGATTTTTCGCGCGCGGGTGACGGTTAGCTTATCCTCTTCGGACAGTTCGTCCATGCCCAGGATCGCGATGATGTCCTGCAGGCTCTTGTAGCGCTGGAGCAGCGACTGGACGGCGCGCGCCGTCTCGTAATGCTCCTGGCCGACGATGCGCGGCTCGAGCACGCGGCTGGTCGAATCGAGCGGATCGACCGCCGGATAGATGCCGAGTTCCGAGATCGCGCGGTTGAGCACGGTCGTCGCGTCGAGGTGGGCGAACGAGGTCGCCGGCGCCGGGTCGGTCAGATCGTCCGCGGGGACGTAGACGGCCTGCACCGAGGTGATCGAGCCCTTGTTGGTCGACGTGATGCGCTCCTGGAGGGCGCCCATGTCGGTCGACAGCGTCGGCTGATAGCCCACCGCCGACGGGATGCGGCCGAGCAGCGCCGACACTTCCGCGCCCGCCTGCGTGAAGCGGAAGATGTTGTCGACGAAGAAGAGCACGTCCTGACCTTCCTGATCGCGGAAATATTCCGCGATGGTCAGGCCCGACAGCGCGACGCGGGCGCGGGCGCCCGGCGGCTCGTTCATCTGGCCATAGACCAGGGCGACCTTCGAGCCTTCGCTGATCGCATTGCCGTCGGCGTCCTTGGCGATGACGCCCGCGTCGAGGAATTCGTGGTAGAGGTCGTTGCCCTCGCGGGTGCGCTCGCCGACGCCCGCGAACACCGACGTGCCGCCGTGGCCCTTGGCGATGTTGTTGATCAGTTCCTGGATCAGCACGGTCTTGCCGACGCCGGCGCCGCCGAACAGGCCGATCTTGCCGCCCTTCGCATAAGGCGCGAGCAGGTCGATGACCTTGATGCCGGTGACCAGGATCGCGCTTTCGGTCGACTGGTCGACGAACAGCGGCGCTTCCGCGTGGATCGGCGCGCGCAGGTCGGTGGCGACGGGGCCGCGCTCGTCGATCGGCTCGCCGACGACGTTCATGATGCGGCCGAGCGTCGCGGGGCCGACGGGGACGCTGATCTGCGCGCCGGTGTCGGTCACGGTCTGGCCGCGGGTCAGGCCCTCGGTCGAATCCATCGCGATCGTGCGGACGGTGTTCTCGCCCAGATGCTGCGCGACCTCGAGGACCAGCTTGTTGCCGTTGTTGTCCGTTTCCAGCGCCGAGAGGATCGCGGGCAGCTGGTCGGGGAAGTGCACGTCGACGACCGCGCCGATGACCTGCGAGATCGTGCCGGTGTTGTTGGTGCTGCCCGTATTCTGCGTCGGGCGGATGTCGTCTGCGGCGGTTGCCATCGGATGCTTCCTTGCCTTCATCGTCATTCCCGCGAAGGCGGGAATCCATAAACTCTGCCGTCTCGATCCATAGCACAAGCTGCGCGTCTGGATCCCCGCCTTCGCGCAGGATGACGGTTATGCGAAAACTAGAGCGCCTCCGCGCCCGAGATGATTTCGACCAGTTCCGTCGTGATCGCGGCCTGGCGGGTGCGGTTGTACTGGATCGACAGGCGGTTGATCATGTCGCCGGCGTTGCGCGTAGCATTATCCATCGCGTTCATGCGGCTGCCCTGTTCCGACGCGGCGTTTTCCTGCAGCGCGCGGAAGATCTGCACCGCGATGTTGCGCGGCAGCAGGTCGTCGAGGATCGCCTCTTCGCTCGGCTCGTATTCGACCACCGCACTCGCCGGATTGTTTCCGGAAGTGGACGAAGTGGAAGACACGTCGCGCTTCGACGCGGAGAGCGGCACGGGGATCAACTGGCGCCCGGTCGGCTCCTGCACCAATGCCGACACGAACTTCGAATAGAAGAGGTGCGCGACGTCGAACTCGCCGCGCTTGAAGCGGGCGACGAGGTCGTCGGCGACGACACGCGCATCGTCGAACGACACCGTCTTGACGTGCGCCATGTCATGGTCGGCGGCGATCGCGTCGGCGTAGAAACGCTTGAGCACGCGCCCCTTCTTGCCGACGAGATAGAAGCGCACGGTCTTGCCCTGCGCCGTCAGCTCCTCGGCCTTGCGGCGTGCGGCGCGGACGATGTTGCTGTTGAACGCACCCGCGAGGCCGCGCTCGCTGGTCGCGACGACGAGCAGATGGACCTGGTCCTTGCCCGTGCCCGCGAGCAGCGGCGAGGCGCCGACACCGCCGACGCGGCTCGCGAGGCTCGCCATCACCGCTTCCAGCCGCTCGGCGTAAGGACGGCCGTTCTGCGCCGCATCCTGCGCCCGGCGCAGCTTGGCCGCGGCGACCATCTTCATCGCCTTGGTGATCTTCTGCGTCGACTTCACCGAGCCGATGCGAAGCTTGAGGGCCTTCAAACTTGCCATCTACGGTCCTCTTCCCGTCATGCCGGACTTGATCCGGCATCCCGCTTCTTCTGCGCTGAGCAGGAAGCGGGACCCCGGCGCAAGGCCGGGGTGACGCAGCTGTAATCTTAAGCGAACGTCTTCGCGAACTGGTCGAGCGCGGCCTTCAGGCCCGCCTTCGCCTCGTCGCCCAGATCGCGCGTCTCGCGGATCTTGGTCAGCACGTCCGCGTGGTTGGCGCGCAGATCGGCGAGCATCGCCTGTTCGTAGCGCGTCACGTCGGTCACCGCGACACTGTCGAGATAGCCGTTGGTGCCCGCGAAGATCGACGCGGTCTGCTCCTCGAAGGGCATCGGCGCGAACTGCGCCTGCTTCAGCAGCTCGGTCAGGCGCGCGCCGCGGTTGAGCAGACGCTGCGTCGAGGCATCGAGGTCCGAGCCGAACTGCGCGAACGCCGCCATCTCGCGATACTGGGCAAGCTCGAGCTTGATCGAGCCCGACACCTTCTTCATCGCCTTGGTCTGCGCGGCCGAGCCGACGCGGCTGACCGACAGGCCGACGTTGATCGCGGGGCGGATGCCGGCGAAGAACAGGTCGGTTTCGAGGAAGATCTGGCCGTCGGTGATCGAGATCACGTTGGTCGGGATATAGGCCGACACGTCGCCCGCCTGCGTCTCGATGATCGGCAGCGCGGTCAGCGAGCCGCCGCCGTTCGCGTCCGACATCTTCGCCGCACGCTCGAGCAGGCGGCTGTGCAGGTAGAAGACGTCGCCCGGATAAGCCTCACGGCCCGGCGGACGGCGCAGCAGCAGCGACATCTGGCGATAGGCGACCGCCTGCTTCGACAGGTCGTCGAACACGATCAGCGCGTGCATCGCATTGTCGCGGAAATATTCGCCCATCGCGGTGCCGGTGTAGGGCGCGAGGAACTGCAGCGGCGCCGGGTCCGACGCGGTCGCCGCGACGACGATGGAATATTCCATCGCGCCATTCTCTTCCAGAGTACGCACCAGCTGCGCCACCGTGGAGCGCTTCTGGCCGACCGCGACATAGACGCAGTACAGCTTCTTGGATTCGTCGGAGCCCTGGTTCACCGTCTTCTGGTTGATGAACGTGTCGATCGCGACCGCCGACTTACCGGTTTGGCGGTCGCCGATGATCAGCTCGCGCTGGCCGCGGCCGACCGGGACCAGTGCGTCGATCGCCTTCAGGCCCGACTGCATCGGCTCCGACACCGACTGGCGCGGGATGATGCCCGGTGCCTTGACCTCGACGCGGCTGCGCTGGTCGCTGACGATCGGACCCTTGCCATCGATCGGGTTGCCAAGACCATCGACGACGCGGCCGAGCAGGCCCTTGCCGACGGGCACGTCGACGATCGTGCCGGTGCGCTTGACGATGTCGCCCTCGCGGATCTCGGCGTCCGAACCGAAGATCACGACACCGACGTTGTCGGCTTCGAGGTTGAGCGCCATGCCCTGCACGCCGTTGGCGAATTCGACCATCTCGCCCGCCTGGACGTTGTCGAGGCCATAGATGCGCGCGATGCCGTCACCGACGCTCAGCACCTGGCCGGTCTCGCTGACCTGGGCCTGGTCCCCGAAATTGGCGATCTGGTCCTTGATGACCTTGGAGATTTCTGCGGCGCGAATATCCATCTTCTTAGCCCTTCATCGCGCTGGCGAGCGCATTCAAACGGGTACGGATCGACGAATCGATCATCTGGGAACCGATGCGGACGACGAGCCCGCCGAGCAGCGCGGGATCGACCGACAGGTCGACCGCGACGTCGCGGCCCAGCCGCTGGCGCAGCTGCTGCTTCAGTTCGCCGACCTGATCCTCGGTCAGCGGGTGCGCGCTCGTCACTTCCGCGGTCGCCTCGCCGCGGTGACGCGCGGCAAGCTGGCGAAAGGCACGGATGATCTGCGGCAGCGCGCCCAGACGACGGTTCTCGGCAAGGACGCCGAGGAAATTCTTCGTGGTCGCATCGACGCCCAGTGCGTCGGCGGTGGCCGACACCGCCTTCACCGCCGCGCCGCGCGCGACGAGCGGGCTGGTGGTCAGCGCCTTGAAATCGGCCGACTGGTCGAGCGCGTCGCGCACACGCGCCAGGCTGCCCTCGACGGCATCGATGCTCTTGGAATCACGCGCCAGCTCGAACAGCGCGAGCGCATAGCGTCCGCCTAAGCTTGCTTGAATGCCGCCGGATGTCTCCACGCGATCGAGGCCCCTCGTAACTGGTGGTCGTAACTGCTGTTGGCCCATGGGGAAGAGGGCGCGCAGACGCGCACCTGCAATGGGTTGCGGGCGGCTAGCATGGGGGTCGCGATGATGCAAGCGATGCGCATGCGGCGCCGGCACCACGATGAAATCTGAACGAGGCCGCAACGGCCCGTTCAGGATCGCGGGCGCAAGCGTCGACGACACAGACGGGATGGATGGGGCGATGCGCAGTTCGACGGCCGCATGGATGGTTTCGGCAACGCTGGCGGCGATCTCGCTGGGGGCCCCGCCCGCCTCGGCCGAGGTGCTGCGCGTCGAGGGCATCTTCGCCGCCACCGCGCGCGAGGCGAGCATGCTGCCGACGCTGGGCGTCGGACCGATCGGCGGGCCGCAGGGCGGCGACCTGTCCGATGCGATCGAGCGGCGGCTGGCGACGCTGGGCCGCGACGGCGTGCGCCATGCGCAGATCGTCCCCGCCGGGCTGCGTCCCGACGGCCTGCTGGTCGGCGACGCTGGCGCGACCGTCAGCCGCGACGATTATAGCGAGACGCGCGAACGCTGCACCGAGAAGAAGGACGACAAGTGCATCAAGCGCGTCCGTTACGGCGTCGCCTGCACGCGGCGGACGATCGCGGTGCGCGCGGACCTGCGCATCGTCCGCTACAAGGACGAGCGCGTGCTGTTCGCCGCGCCCAAGACGCGCGACGACACGAGCAGCTGGTGCGAGGATTCGGGCGTCGAGACGAGCGCGAGCGGCCAGATCGATTCGATGATCGAGTCGATCGCGCAGGAGGTGCGCTTCGACCTCGCGCCGCATCGCGAAAGCTACAAGATCCGCGTCAATGAAAGCCGCGATGGCCTGACGCCGCAAGCCGCGGCGCTGTTCAAACAGGCGGTGCGCCTGACCAAGCACGATCCGCAAGAAGCATGCCGCACCTTCGCCGCGGTCGACGCGATGGCGCCCGATCACGGACCGACGATGTTCAACCTGGCGCTCTGCGCGGAATCGGCGGGCCTCTACGCCGAGGCATCGGACCGCTACACGCGCGCGCGGCTGTTCGCGCCCAAGGCAGGCGGCGACGTGACGCGCGGCCTGGCGCGCGTCGGCGCGCTCGCGGCGGGGGCGGAGGACGTGCGCCATATGGCGGCGCTTTAGGGGCGGCATTGCAGGGCGGGCGCGTTCGACTTCGAGCGCAAGCGGCGGGACGCACGGTGTCCGCATGCGCGCTATAAGAGCGTCATGACCGATGCGATCGATACCGACGCCGCCTGGGCGGCCTTTCAGACGCGAGACCGCCGCGCCGACGGCGCCTTCGTCGTCGCCGTGCGCACGACGGGCATCTATTGCCGGCCGAGCTGCCCGGCGCGGCGGCCCGCGCGCGACAACGTCGCTTTCTTTGCGGACGGCGCGGCCGCGGGCGCGGCGGGCTTCCGCCCCTGCCGCCGCTGCACGCCCGATACGAAAGCGCGCGACGATGCCGCGGTGGCGAAGGCGGCGGCGCTGATCGCGGCGCAGGAGGAGGCGATCCCGCTCGCGACGCTCGCCGCCGCGGTCGGCTATGCCCCGCATCATTTCCAGCGAGTGTTCACCCGCGCGACGGGCATGAGCCCCGCCGCCTACGCCCGCGCCCGACGCGCCGCGCGCGCCGCCGACACGCTACACGCCAGCGCGCGCGTCACGGACGCGCTCTACGCCGCAGGCTATGGCGCGCCCAGCCGCTTCTATGCCGAAGCGGGCGCGCGTCTCGGCATGACGCCGTCTGCCTGGGCACGGGGCGGCGCGGGCGTGACGATCCGCTGGACGCGCGTCGACACCAGCCTCGGCCCGCTGCTGATCGCGGCGACAGAGGTCGGGCTATGCCGTATCGCGTTCGACGAGGACGAGGCCACGCTCGCGGCGCGTTTCCCGCACGCGACGATCGCGCCCGCCGATGCGCGGCTCGCCGATCTCGCCGCCGCGGTCGTCGCCGAGGTGGAGGGCACGCGCCCGGCCGGCGACCTGCCGCTCGACGTGCGCGGCACGGCGTTTCAGGAAGCGGTGTGGCAGGCGCTGCGCCGCATCCCGGCGGGCGAGACGCTGAGCTATGCCGCGCTCGCCGTCGCCGCCGGCCACCCCGGCGCGACGCGCGCGGCGGGCAGCGCGTGCGGCGCCAATCCGCTCGCGGTCATCGTCCCCTGTCACCGCGTCACGCGCGGCGACGGCGCGCCGGGCGGCTATGCCTGGGGCGCGGACCGCAAGCGTGCGCTGCTGGCGCGGGAGCGCGCCGACTGAACATACGTCGAGACGCATGTTGCGGTGCCGGCCCGTTCCCCTACCCCCCCTTGCGGCAGGTGTAGACGAGCTTCTCGTTGGGCAGCGGTGGCAAGGTCGCGCGGATCGCGGCCTCCGCCTGCGCGAGCCGGTCGATCGCGCCGGGGGCGATCGTGCACGCCTTGGGCGCAGTGTCGCCGCGCAGCTTGCGCACCATCTCCATCGCGCCTGCGCCGAGCAGATAGCGCGTGTTGGTATAGGTCCGGGTCGCAGGATCGAAGCCGAGCACCGACACCGTCTGTTCGCCGTCGGGCACCAGCACGCGCTGCCAGCGGTCGCCGTCGGGCAGATATTGCGTGCGCCCGTTGACGCAGCCGCTGCGCCCCCAGTCGAGCGGGACGTCGGCGGTCGACGATACGGTGACGCGGCTGCGTTCGGGGACGAGGCTGCACGTCAGCTTGCCGAGCGGGGCGTTCGCAGTGGATGCCGGGCGCGCGGCCGCGGCCACGGCGGGCAGGCTGACCTCCGCCGAGGGACGCAGCAGGTAGACGACGACCGCCGCCGCCATCAGCGCCGCGCCGCCGCCCAGCGCCCAGCGCGCGCGTCGCCGGTCGCCCTGCAGCACGAGGAAGCCCGCCGCCCCGATCCCCATAGCGCCCAGCACCAGCATCAGCCCGGCGAGCGCCATCCGATCCTCGCGCCGGGTCAGCGCGGCGGTACGCGCCGCCGCCAGCGTCTCTTCCCGGGCGAGCGCGTCGCGCGCCATCGTCTCGCGCGCATTGGTCGCCGCGTCGCTGCGCGCGCGGGCATCCGCCTCGCTGTCGTCGCGCATCCGCTCCTCGATCGAGGTGCACGGCGTGCCGACCTGCTGGAACGGCTGTTTCGCCTTGCGCAGGAAGGCGGCGAGCTCGGTATCCGCGATCGCGAAGCCGAACGAGCTGTCGCCCTCCTCGCCGCGGGTGATCGCCGAATTGATGCCGATGACGCGGCCGCAGCGGTCGAGCAGCGGGCCGCCCGAATTGCCGCGCGCGATGCTGGCGGTGTGGAGCAGCACCTCGACCCCGGTCAGGCTGCGCCGCCCCGAGAACACGCCCTCGGACCGGACGGGCGAGGTCGGGCGGATATAGTCGGCCGCCGATCGCGCGGTGGCGAGGTCGACGTTGCCCGGATAGCCGAGTGCGACGACCGGATCGCCCTCGTTCACCGGCCCGGTATAGAGCGTCGCGGGCGGCAGGCGCGCGCCCGAAAATTCGATCATCGCGAGATCGGCCTTCGCGTCATAGGCGACGACATGGCCCTGGAAGCTCTTGTCGCCCTCGCTCGGCACGACGCCGACGACGACATTGTCGGGATAGCGCTGGGCGAGTTCGGTGACGTGCGCGTTGGTGACCACGCGGTTCGGCGCGATCGCGACGCCGCTGCCGTGACCGAAGCCGACGACCTGGCCGTCGACCACCGCGATCGTCACGATCCGGACGACGCCGCGCGCGGTCGCGCCGATATCGTCCGCCGCCGCGGGCGTCGCCGCGGCGAGAAGGGCGAGCAGGAGGAGCAGCCGGCGTATCATCACGGCGGCATCCCGAACGGGACGCGCGCGCCGCTGTCAAGCATGTCCGTTTCCGACCGCGCCGGTTCGCCGGCGGTTTGGTTAGGAAAATGTCAAACCTTGGCCCCTACCCCTCTGCCCTCGAATATGAGGATCGTGGGATGAGCGCGTTCGGCCGTCGCAATGGAATGGGAAGCGGGCAGCCCGTGCGCCCGGCGTTCGGCGTCGCCAAGCCGATGCAGGGCGGCGGCTTCGCCCGCAGCGAACCGGAACCGCTGGCCGGCGGCGGCCAGTTTCCGCCGATCGACGGGATCGCGGCGCTGGGCGGCGCCGACGCGCTGACGCCCGACGGCTTCGGCCCCGGCACGATGCCCGGCGCGGCGATGGACGCGATGGCCCGCCTCGCCGAGCGGCAGAACGCCAGCGGCGATGCCGGCAACAGCCGCGCCGAAGGCTTCGAGGCGTCCGTCCACAAGATCAAGGAACAGGTCCTCCCCCGCCTGCTCGAACGCGTCGACCCGGAAGCGGCGGCGACGCTGGGCAAGGACGAGCTGGCCGAGGAATTCCGCCCGATCATCGGCGAGGTGCTCGCCGAACTGAAGCTGACGCTCAACCGGCGCGAGCAATTCGCGCTGGAAAAGGTGCTGGTCGACGAACTGCTCGGGCTCGGGCCGCTCGAGGAACTGCTCGCCGATCCGGCGGTCAGCGACATCATGGTCAACGGCCCCGACCAGACCTACGTCGAGCGAAAGGGCAAGCTGGAGCTGGCGCAGATCCAGTTCCGCGACGAGGAGCATCTGTTCCAGATCGCGCAGCGCATCTGCAACTCGGTCGGCCGCCGCGTCGACCAGACGACCCCGCTCGCCGACGCGCGCCTGAAGGACGGCAGCCGCGTCAACGTCATCGTGCCGCCGCTCTCCTTGCGCGGCACCGCCATCTCGATCCGCAAATTCTCCGCGAAACCGATCACGCTCGACATGATGGCCGCGGGCGGATCGATGTCGACCAAGATGGCGACCGCGCTGAAGATCGCGGGCGCGAGCCGGTTCAACGTCGTCATCAGCGGCGGCACCGGTTCGGGCAAGACGACGATGCTCAACGCTTTGTCGAAGATGATCGACCCGGGCGAGCGCGTGCTGACGATCGAGGACGCGGCCGAACTCCGCCTGCAGCAGCCGCACTGGCTGCCGCTGGAAACGCGACCCGCCAACCTGGAGGGGCAAGGCGAGATCAGCATCCGCGACCTCGTCAAGAACGCGCTGCGCATGCGCCCGGATCGCATCATCCTGGGCGAAATCCGCGGCGCGGAATGTTTCGACATGCTCGCCGCGATGAACACCGGCCACGACGGATCGATGTGTACGCTGCACGCCAATTCCCCGCGCGAGGCGCTCGCCCGCATGGAGAATATGGTGATGATGTCCGACATCAAGGTGCCCAAGGAGGCGATCAGCCGCCAGATCGCCGATTCGGTGGAGCTCATCATCCAGGTGAAGCGGCTACGCGACGGCAGCCGCCGCGTCACCAACGTCACCGAGGTGATCGGCATGGAAGGCCCGGTGATCGTCACGCAGGAACTGTTCAAGTTCGAGTATCTGGACGAGAGCGCCGACGGCAAGATCATCGGCGAATATCGCTCGATGGGCCTTCGCCCCTACACGCTCGACAAGGCGAAGCAGTTCGGCTTCGACAGCGCCTTCCTCGAAGCGTGCCTGTAAGCCGACCCGCCTATTTTCCTCCCGCTCCGGCGGCAGCCGGGGGGGAAAGCCGGACGTGGGCCGCGCCTGGACGGGAAAGGGGGCAGCACGCGCGCGAGCGGCTCACCGCGGCAGCCCTTCTCACCCCCCTGCTGCTCGTGCTGCTGCCACTCGCCTTCTACCTTGCGCTGTTCCATCCCGCGACGCTCGACATCGGCAATGCCGGCTGGCTGATCCGCGGCACCGACAATGGCGAGAATGCGCTGGGGGCGCATGCCTATTGGCACGATGCGCGCGCGGGCGCGTCGCTATGGACCGGCTTGCTCAATGCGCCCGACGGCGTGCCGCTGCTGTTCACCGACAGCAATCCGCTCGCGACGCTTGTCGCCAAGCCGTTCGCCGCGTGGCTGCCCGCCGATGCGCAGCTGGTCGGACCGATCCTGCTCGCCAATCTGATCCTGCAGGCGCTGTTCGCCTGGCTGCTGCTGCGCCGCCACGCGCCGGGGGCCATCGCGCTGTGGGCGGGCGTGGTGCTGCTCGCCTTCCCGCCGACGCTCGCCAACCGGTTCATCCACGTCAACCTGATGGCGCACTGGACGATCCTCGCCGCGCTGTGGCTGGCGCTCGATCCCGGCCGCGCCGCGCGCTGGCGATGGTGGGCGGCGCTGATCGTCGTCACCGCGCTGATCCACAACTACCTGCTCGCGATGGTCGGCATCCTGTGGGGGGCGGTATTGCTCGACCGGTTCGTGCAAGGGTCGTGGCGCGCGCGCGCCGGAATCGTCGCGCAGGGCGCCGCGATGCTCGCGATCGTCGCGGTGGTGGCGCACTGGCTGGGCGTCGGCGACCAGATGCCGACCGAATTCTACGGCGCGTTCGCGGTGCCCGTCGACGGCCTGTGGCACCCGCATGCCAATGGCGTGTCGCGGCTGTTCGATACGCTCACCGGCCCCGCCCCCTACGATCCGGCGCAATGGTATGAGGGGTTCCAGTATCTGGGCGCGGGCGGGCTCTTGCTGGTCGGCGCGGCCTGGCTGATCGCGCGGCGTCGGCCCGCGAGCGACGCGGCGCAGCGGACGACCCGGCGGCTGCGCCTGCTCGTCCCCGCGCTCGGCCTGCTCGCCATCCTGTCGGTATGGAGCGCGCCCTTGCCGACCGCCCTGCTCCACGCGCTCGACCCGGTGCGCGCGTCGGGGCGATTGTTCTGGCCGGTCGGCTATGCGCTGATCCTGCTCGCACTGCTCGCGGTCTATCGCCTGCCCGCGCGCGCCGCCGGCGCCTTACTGGCGGGGCTCGTCGCGGTGCAGGCGATCGACCTGGCGCCTATGGCGCGCGGCATCCGCACCGCCAGCGCCGATGCGGCGACGCACCGCCTGTATGTCCGCACGACCGATCCGCGCTGGGACGCGCTGGTGCGCGCCGCGACCTCCGTCGCGTTCATGCCCGGCCAGCCGCCGCGCGACCTGTCGCTATATCAGGAAGTGGCGTGGCGCGCGGTCGACGCCGGTCGTCCCGTCACCAGCGTCTATGCCGCGCGCACCGGCCGCCGCACCGCCGAACGCCTGGCGCGCGAGCGGCGCGCGTTCGACCACGGCGCGCTCGTCCCCGGCCGCCTCTACGTCCTGCTGAGGACGGCATCGCCGCCCGCGGGCGTCACGCCGCTGATCCTCGACGGCGTGCCCGTCATCGCGCCCCGGCCGTAGCGCCGGTGGCAAACGCGCGGTAGCAGGGGGGCAGATGATCCCGATCGCCCTGCTCCTCGCCGCCGCCGCCCCGCCTCCCGGCCTCGCCATGCCGCAGGGCGACGGGGTCGCGACGCTCAGCCCCGGCAGCGCGGACATGTGGGTGCCGTTCGACCTGACGCCGGGCAACCAGATCCGCTTCACGCTGACGCTCGATGCGCGGCCCGTCACCGCGATCCTCGACACCGGGGTCAGCCATTCGGTGCTCGCGCGCAAATCCGCCGCCGCCGACCCCGCACGCATCACCGACGGCGGCAAGGCGACGGCGATCGGCGGCGCGGTGACGATCGGCTGGCTGCCGACCGCGCGGCTGTCGCTCGGCGGACTGACTCGCACCGGCGGCGGCGTCACCGTCGCGGAGCTGCCCGCGCTCGCCACCGGCAGCGCCAAGCCGGTCGACATGCTGGTCGGGCGTGACATCGTCGCAGGGCAAGCGCTCGACATCGATTTCGCCAACCACCGCTTTCGCCTGCTGCCGTCGGGGCAATTGCCGTTCACCGGCGCGCTCGCCCCGCTCGCCATCTCGCCCGCGCGCCGCGTCTACGAAAGCAGCGCGACGATCGCCGGCCGCCGTGTCGCGCCGCTTGTCGTCGACACCGGCGACGGCGCGGCGCTGACGCTGTCGGACGCGACGTGGCGCACCGTCCGCCCGCGCGACGTCGCGACCACCACCACCATCTCGTTCGGACTCGCCGGCGCGGTGACGAGCACGCTCGCGATCCTGCCCGCGGTGACGATCGGCGAGCGCGTCGCGCGCGACGTCGAGGTGCGCGTCGAGCCGGCGGGCGGCTTTTCCGAACAGATCGGCGTCGCCGGCCGGATCGGCTCGGGCCTGCTCCAGCAGTATCGCGTGCTGCTCGATCCGTCGGCGGGCCGCATGGTATTGAAACCCGGTCCCGGCGCGGACGTGCCGCCGCTCCGCTCGACCAGCGGGCTGCTCGTCGGGATGGAGCCGGGCAAGCTCAAGGTGCTGCACGTCATGCGCGCCAGCCCCGCCGCCGCGACCGGCTGGCGCGCGGGCGACATGATCTGCACGATCGACGGCGCGGCGATCCCGGGCGACTATGCGACGAGCGCGCTTGCCGACTGGTCGATCGCGCCGCCGGGGACACAGGTGCGCCTGGGCCTGTGCGGCGGCCCGATCCGCACGCTGACCACGCGCGCCTTCTACTGAGCGGGCGCCGTCGTCGCCGCCTGACCCGGCGCGGCGAGCAGGGTTTCGATCCGCCCCAAGGTGCGCCCCCAGCTGCCGACGCGCGCATAGTCATGCCGGAACCCGCGGTCGTCGATCGCGACGTGCAACCAGCCGCCGATGACGCCCGCGCGCGGCGGCGTACCGTCGGGCTCGCCGTCCTTGCGCAGCCGGTCGAGCAGGCCGTCCAGCTCCGTCGCTGCCGCCACCGGCAGCGCATAGTCCACCGCCGCATGATCCGACCCGGGCCGACAGGCGAGCGATCCTGCGCAGGCATAGGAAACGCGCCAGCCGTCCGCCGTCCGCCGCCCGACGATGCTGAGCATCGTCGACATCGGATCGTGCCCGACGTCGAGTATCTCCACCTGCCCGCGCGCGCTGTCCGCCGGCAACCCCGCGAGCCGGCGGATATGGACGTCCGTCGGCTCGCGCGGCGCGTCCGCCGCAATCCCTGCCTGCGCGATCATCGCCGCCGCCGCGACCACCAGCATCCTCGCCCGCATCCACCGAACTCCTGCCCGCACGCGATCGGCCCCGATCGCGCGCGCGGTCAGCGTATCAGCCCTTCGCTGCGATAGAAATCCGCCAGCGCGGCGGGCGTCGGCAGGTACAGGTGCGGCACCGCCAGGCCGGCAAGCATCGCGGCATAGCGCCGCCGGTTGGCGCGCGTCGCGACCGCGATATGGCGCAGCATGTCCCATTTGACGCTGTCCCGGCCGCCCTCCAGCGCGCCGACGCGCTCCGGCTCGAACCAGCAACGCCGGACGTAGCGCCACAGGCTGACGGCGGTCGGCAGGTCGAGCAGGATCAGGCCCGTCGCGCGCGCCAGCCGTTGCGGCAGCAGGCGCGTGTAATTGCCCTCCATCACCCAGCGCTCGCCGAGAGTCGCGGCATCGTGCAGCGCGGCGAAATCGGCGGGCGGGCGCGGCACCCAGTCGGTGCCGGGCAGGTGATGGAGCAGGTCGAGGTGGACGATCGGCATGTCGCGCGCCCGGCCGATCGCCTGCGCCAGCGTCGACTTGCCCGCGTTGGACGGCCCCATCACGATCAGCCGCGTGCCGAGATCGTCGAGCATCATCCGCCTGTCCCGACGTCGATGCGGAAGCGCAGTTTCTCCCGCTCGCCGCGGGCGTACATGTCGCTGTCCGGCGGCAGCGCGACGCGCTCCACCAGCGCCGCACCCGCCCGTTCCAGCGTGCGGCGGGAGGCATGATTGTCGGGCGCGCAGGTGATCCACAGCTCAGCGAACCCCGCGGCACGCGCGATCGGCACCAGCGCACGCAATGCGGCGCACGCATGGCCGTAGCCGCGATGCGCCGCCGCGACCGTATAGCCCACCTGTCCCGCATAGCGGACCAGCGTCGCGTCGCGGCCGTGGCGCAGCGTGATCGATCCGACCGCGACGCCCCGGACGATGATCGCATAATGCGATGCGGCCACCCATCCGCGTGCAGGATCGGCAGCTCGCGCCTCCGTCAGTCGCAGCGAAACGGGCACCGTCATGGCCGGGCCCTTACCGCAGCCGCCGCGCCGCATAAACCCGCCCATGCCGGCGTCGTCGATGCTGATAGGGCGGTGGGGACCGGATCGGGACCGGCCAGACGCCGCACCGGATCAGCGCGCGTTGAGGCCGATGCTCGCGAGAATCATCGCCGCGACCAGCGCGCCCAGTTGCAGCGCGCGCCAGTCGACCCAGCCGATCCGGTCCAAATCCGCGCGCCGCCGCCGTCCGCGCTCGGCAAAGGCGGCGGCGACCGCGACGATCAGGCTGGCGCCCGCGCCCCAGAATGCCGCCGGCATCGCGCTGCGCGCCGATCGTCAGCCGAGCTTCTCGACCTTGTCCTTCAGCCGCGACAATTCGGCGCGCAGCGCGGCGATCTCGTCGTCCTTGGCGCCGCCGGCCGCGGGGGCCGGGCTTGGCGTCGGGGTCGCGGCCGGCGTCGCAGGCTTGAACGCGGCGGCCGCTGCCTCGAACATCGCCAGGTTGCGCTTGGCGATCTCGGCGAAGGGCGATCCCGCGAACGCGCCCTCGACCGCGGACTTGAACTGTTCCTGGTTGCGGCGGAAACTGTCCATCGACGCTTCCAGATAACCCGGCACCATCGCCTGCATCGAATCGCCGTACATCGCGATCAGTTGGCGCAGGAAGCTGACCGGCAGCATCGTCTGCCCCCGGCTTTCCTCTTCCATGATGATCTGGGTCAGGACATTGTGCGTGATGTCCTCGTCCGTCTTGGCGTCGACGACCTTGAAGTCGCGGCCCTCGCGCGTCATCGTCGCCAGATGGTCGAGCGTGATGTAGGATGACGTCTCGGTATTGTAGAGGCGCCGGTTGGCGTATTTCTTGATGATGACCGTGCCGTCGGCCCTGTTCTGTTTCTTCATACGGCTCCCCTGTCCGTGAGTTGGGGCGATGATAGACCTGTGTTTTCTGCGCCGCAACACGGACCGCGCCCGTTGCCGCTGTTCCTGGCGATGGTGGAGGCGGAGACCCGGGGCGATCCCGATCGCCGCAGCGCAGCGCTCGCGGGGCTCGCCGCCTATCAGGCCGCGCCCCGCGCCGCGCCGCCGCCGCCCCGCCCCGCGGTCGCGCACATCGGCCGCACGGCCTTGCGCGATCACGGCGGGTCGGGGCGGCCGGTCGTCCTCGTCCCCTCGCTGATCAACCCGCCCGACATCCTCGACCTCGGCGACGCCTCGCTCGCCGCGTTCCTGGTCGCGCAGGGGCATCGCGTGCTGTCGGTCGACTGGGGGACACCCGGCGCCGCAGACCGCGAAGCCGGGCTTGCCGCGCATGTCGAGCGGCTGCTCGTGCCGCTGCTCGCGACGCTGGACGCGCCGCCGGTGCTGGTCGGCTATTGCCTCGGCGGGACGCTCGCGCTCGCCGCCGCTTGCGCCTGCCCCGTCGCCGGCCTCGCGACGATCGCCGCGCCGTGGCACCATCGCGGCTATGGCGAGGAGGCGCGCGGCGCGATGCTCGACCTGTGGGAGACCGCGCGGCCGACCGCGGCGGCGCTCGGCATGCTGCCGATGGAGGCGTTGCAGAGCGGTTTCTGGCGGCTGGACCCAGCGCGCACCGTCGACAAATATGTGCGCTTCGGCCGGCTCGCCCCGGACAGCGCCGCGACGCGCGCGTTTGTCCGGCTGGAGGATTGGGCCAATGCGGGGGCGCCGTTGCCCTTTGCCTTCGCCGCCGGGCTGTTCGAGGATTTCGTCGCGCAGGATACGCCGGGGCGCGGCCTGTGGCAGGTCGCCGGTGCGCCCGCGACGCCCGACCGGCTGCGCTGCCCCGCGGTCGAGTTCGTCTCCACCACCGACCGCATCGTGCCCGCCGCGACCGCCGCCCGCCTTGCCGACCGGCGCGAGCTGGCGCTCGGCCATGTCGGGATGATCGTCGGCGGCCGCGCGCGCACCGCCTTGTGGCAGCCACTCGCGGACTGGATCGCCACCCTGCCACCCGCTAAGGCGCGCGCGTAAAGGAGATCGCCATGACCGAGATCGTCATCACCGCCGCCAAGCGTACCCCCGTCGGCAGCTTCCTGGGCGCGTTCGCCGCCACCCCCGCGCACGAACTGGGCCGCATCGCGATCGAGGCCGCGCTCGATCAGGCCGGCATAAAGGGCGAGGACGTGTCGGAAGTGATCCTCGGCCAGGTACTGACCGCCGCGCAGGGGCAGAACCCGGCGCGCCAGGCGGCGATGGCCGCCGGCATCCCCAAGGAAGTGCCCGCCTGGGGCGTCAACCAGGTGTGCGGATCGGGTCTGCGCGCGGTCGCGCTCGCATGCCAGGCGATCCAGACCGGCGATGCGACGATCGTCGTCGCCGGCGGGCAGGAGAGCATGTCGCTGAGCCCGCACGCGCAGACGATGCGCGGCGGCACCAAGATGGGCAACGTCAGCCTCGTCGACACGATGGTCAACGACGGCCTGACCGACGTCTTCAACGGCTATCACATGGGCATCACCGCCGAGAATCTGGCGGAACAATATCAGGTGACGCGCGGGCAGCAGGACGCCTTCGCGGTCGCCAGCCAGAACAAGGCCGAGGCGGCGCGCGACAACGGCCGGTTCAAGGACGAGATCGCGCCCGTCACGATCAAGGGCCGCAAGGGCGACACGATCGTCGAGCATGACGAATATATCCGCGCGGGTGCGACGATCGACAGCGTCGGCGGCGTGCGCCCTGCGTTCAAGAAGGACGGCACCGTCACCGCGGCGAACGCCAGCGGCCTCAACGACGGCGCCGCCGCGCTGGTGCTGATGAGCCGCGAGGAAGCCGACCGGCGCGGCGTCCCCGTGCTGGCGACGATCAGGAGCTGGGCGAGCGCGGGTGTCGACCCGTCGGTGATGGGCATCGGCCCCGTGCCCGCGTCGAAGAAGGCGCTGGAAAAGGCGGGCTGGACCGTCGACGACCTCGACCTGATCGAGGCGAACGAAGCTTTCGCCGCGCAGGCGCTGTCGGTGTGCAAGGAACTCGGCCTCGACCCCGACAAGACCAACGTCAACGGCGGTGCGATCGCCATCGGCCACCCGATCGGCGCCAGCGGTGCACGCGTGCTGACCACACTCGTCTACGAGATGCAGAAGCGCGACGCGAAGAAGGGCCTGGCGACGCTGTGCATCGGCGGCGGCATGGGGATTGCGATGTGCGTGGAGCGGTAGGCTTCGTTTCACAAGGAAACATGTACGTAACATGACTGTTACCTGAACATCACACATGACGGGAAAATGACATCATACTGCGATCGGGAAGCGTTGCTGCCTTGAGTCCAGCGATGGTTACCGACAGCATGACCCCTGTTAGACAAAAATGTCGTTTACAGGGGTATTTTGATGACGAGGATTTCCCGCCTTGCGGGCGCTACCGCGCTCGCGACGATGGCGTTGGTTGCGGTGCCGGCTCTCGCGCAGACTTCGCAGAGCAACCAGACGACGCCGACGACGCCTGCCACTGATCAATCGCAAACCACGGCAGAGCCGGCGGCGAATCCGACCGGCACTGTGGATCAGGTTCAGTCGTCGGAGGAAATCGTCGTCACCGGTTCGCGCATCGCGCGTCCGACGCTCGAATCACCCGTCCCGGTGACGACGATCACCGCGCAGGACCTGTTGGCGACCGGCACACTCAACATCGGCGACGCTTTGAACAGCCTACCCGCCTTGCGGTCGACCTATAGCCAGGCAAACTCCACCCGATTCATCGGGACCACGGGTCTCAACCTGCTCGACCTTCGGGGCCTCGGCGTGTCTCGTACCCTCGTCCTCGTCAACGGTCGCCGCCACGTGAGTTCGTCGCCGGGCGACTATCTTGTCGACACGAACACAATCCCCGACGACCTGCTCGAGCGCGTCGACATCGTGACGGGCGGCAGCTCGGCGATCTACGGCTCGGACGCTGTCGCAGGTGTCGTAAACTTCGTGCTCAAGCGAAATTTTGAGGGCCTTAAGTTCTCGGGTCAGGGCAGCATCACCTCGCGGGGCGATCGTGGCTCGTATTTCGGTAGCTTGACCGCCGGCAAGAATTTTGCGGACGGCCGCGGCAATATCGCCGTTGCCGTCGAATATTCGCGCGCTAATGCTCTATATTACGTAGACCGTAACGATCAAACTGGGGCATTCAGCGGCCGTAATCAGTGGAACCTGTCGGAATCGACCGTCGGTGAACCGGCGGCGGGCAACGGCGTGCCCGACAATCAGTTCTATCGTGGCGTGCGCAACGGCAATATCGCCGATGGCGGCCTCGTCACCGCGGTCTGCAACGTGACCGTCGCCACCCAGTTGACGAATCTCAATCGTTGCCGGGCTTCATCGACGAGCACGTTCGGCATTCCGCAGCGGTACGTATTCGATCGCAACGGTAACCTGACGCTGAGCAACCCATCGCTCGACTTCCGCGACATCACCACCAACTTTGGATCGGCAACGCCTAGCAGTGGCAGCAGCAACACTATTGGTGGGCTGGGCTCGACGCTGACGAACACGGGCCAGCTCGCCCCCCAGTTGGAGCGCTATTCCGCCAACCTCCTTGCGCATTTCGACGTGTCGAACGCCTTCCGTCCGTTCGTCGAGGCGAAGTACGTGCGAATCTACGCGAACCAGGAGGGTCAGCCGAGCTTCTGGTCGCCGATCGCCGGCACCCTTGGCTTGCCGGAACTGCGCTGCAGCAACGCGTTTCTGACCGCCCAGTCATTGGCGACGCTCCAGTCGATCGGTCGATGCGTCAATCCTGCGACCGATCGATTCGCAACGGCGCGCTTCAACGTGGACTTCGGCGGACGCGCCGAATTGCAGAAGCGCGAAACGTACCGGATCGTGGGCGGCATCGATGGCACGTTCAACGATGACTGGAAATATGAGGTCGCCGTCAACTATGGCCGCTACGATAGCCATGGCAAGTCCTTCAACAACTTGGTCTTGGCGGATATCAACGGTAACCTCGACGGCTTCTCGCTGGCGTACGACGCCGTCAATGCACCGGCGAATTTCACTGGCAGCAACTATGTACTCGGGCCGACCGGCAACAAAGTTATCTGCGCCGTCAATGCCACATCCAACGCGCGTCCCGACTGCGTGCCGATCAACACGTTCGGCTACGGCGCTCCCTCGGCGGCCGCGCTTGCCTTCGTCAACACGACGTCGACCCGCGTCGAGCAGGCTCAAGAGTTCGACATCACGGCCAATGTCTCCGGCGACCTGTCGCAGCTGTTCTCGCTTCCGGGCGGCCCGGTGCGCTTCGCGCTCGGCGGTGAATACCGGTCCGAGTCTGCAAGGTCGTCTTGGGACGCACTTACTGCATCGGGCGGCACGTTCCTGAACGCTATCCAACCGTTCCGCCCCCCGGTTCTCCGAGTCAAAGAAGCGTTCGGCGAAATCGAAATCCCGCTACTGAAGGATATTCCTTTCGTTCAGGAACTGACGCTTTCTGGTGCCGGCCGTATCTCCGACTATAATACGTCGGCGGGCACGATCTACACCTACAGCGGCGCTGTCTATTATGCCCCGATCCGCGACATACGCTTCCGCGCGAGCTATGCGCGCTCGGTCCGTGCCCCGACGCAAAGCGATTTGTACTCCACGCTTTCGCAGAACTTCGCGTCGATCGCGGATCCGTGCGACAGCCAGAATATTAACAACGGTACGAACGGCGGTGCCAACCGGATCGCGAATTGCCGCGCCGCAGGCATTCCCGTCGGTTTTACCAACGACCCGGCGCGGACCCAGACGTTGAGCTATCTGAGCGGCGGCAACAGCCTGCTGAAGCCGGAGACATCGGACAGTTACACCGTCGGCGCGATTTTCGAACCGCATCAGGTACCAGGCCTGTCCTTCACGGTCGATTATTATGATATCAAGGTCCGTAATCTGATCGCCGGCGTTTCGATCCAGACGATCGTCAACCAGTGCTACGACTCGCCGACGTTGAACAATTCCTATTGCGCGCTTCTCAATCCGCGCCAGGCAAACGGCCTGTTTGCGACACCGTACGTCGGTGTCGCCAGCACCGTCAACTTCGCCAAGCAGAACACCTCGGGCGTGGACTTCGACCTCGCTTATAACCGGACGCTCGGCAACGGCGATCGCGTCTCGCTTCGCGGCATCTTCAGCTACGTGGCCGATCGCACGAACTTCCTCGATCCGGTCAACCCGACCATCCCGTCGCGCCAGTTGAGCAACCTGGGCGACCCCCAGTACGAGGGACAGTTCAGCGCTACCTACGAGAGCCACACCGGCTTCTCCCTTCGCTACCAGTTGCAATATATCGGCCGGATGACGATTGGCGATTACGCGGCACAGAATCCATATAATGGAAATCCGCCGTACAACGCCGACCAGTATCCCGTTATCTGGTATCCGACGGTTACCTATTCGAACCTGCGCGCTGGCTTCCTGGTCAACAAGAAGTTCGAATACTATATGGGTGTCGACAACCTGTTCGATCGCCTGCCGCCCTACAGCCTGCTTGGCAATGGCGGCGGTAGCGCCGTGTACAGTGCCATCGGACGACAGTTTTACGCGGGCTTCAAGGCAAACTTCTAAGGCAAGTCTCGAGCATCGGGGTCGCATCTATTGCGGCCCCGTTTTTTTTGTCATTCTCGAATTTCAGGCGTCTTGCGGTTTGACGAACCGCCGCCCCAACCCCGTCAGCAGCTCATATTGCGACACCCCGCTCCGCGCCGCCGCCTCGGGCAGCGCATAGTCGAGCGTTACCCAGTCGCCCTCCACCAGCGCCGGGTCCGCGGTGACGTCGAGCGCGACGAGGTCCATCGAGACGCGGCCGATCACGGGAAGCGTCCCGCCGCCTGCGCTGCCGCGATCGGAGAAGGCGCGGCGGTAGCCGTCGGCATAGCCGAGGTTGAGGATCGCGACCTCGGTGTCGCGCGCCGCGGTCCAGGTCGCGTTATAGCCGACCGTCTCGCCGGCGGGCACGGTGCGGCGCTGGAGGATCTGCGCTTCGGGATAGGCGACCTGGCGGATGACGCCGGCGAATTCGGCGCGCGGGATGCCGCCGTAGAGCGCGACGCCCGGGCGGGTCAGGTCGAAATGATAGCCGCTGCCCAGCGCGATGCCCGCCGAATTGGCGAGCGCCATCCGCCGCGCCGTGGTCGCACCGCGCAAGGCGGCGAAGGCGTCGCGCTGCGCCGCGTTCATCGCATGATCCTCGTCCGCGCAGGCGAGGTGGCTGTGCAGCGTGTCGATCGCAAGGCCGTCGAGCAGCCCGGCCCGGACCGCGTCCGGCGACACGCCGAGCCGGTTCATGCCGGTATCGACCATCACATCACACGCCCCCCCGCCCGCGGCGCGCCAGCGTGCGACCTGTTGCGGGGTGCCGAGCACGGGCCGCGCGATGCCGCTCGCCGCCAGCGCCATGTCCTCGTCGCGCACGCCGTGCAGCACCGCCAGCGCGGGCAGGCGCAGCGGCGCGAGGCGCTCCGCCTCCGCCCAGGTGGCGACGAAGAAGTCGCGGCAGCCGGCTTCCGCCAGCCGGGTCGCGACCGTCGTCGCGCCGAGGCCATAGCCGTTCGCCTTGACCGCCGCGCCGCAGGCCGCGCCGCCGCTCATCCGCGCGAGGGCGCGCCAATTGTCGGTGAGGGCGGCGGTGTCGAGGCGAAGGCGAAGCGGAGCGGTCACGCCCCCGCGCATAGGCCGCGGCGACGTCCGCGTCGATGCCGCAGCGCGTCAGACGGTGGGCGGCACCGGGGACGGGATGCGGCCGATGGGCACCATGATGCACGCACCGGGCAAGCAGGCGACGGTGACATCGAAGACCGCGGCGATCGTATCGGGCGTGAGCACCGCCGCCGCCTGCCCGGCCGCGACAAGGCGGCCGTCGCGCAGCAGCAACACGTCGTCCGCCACGCGCGCCGCTTGCGCGATGTCGTGCAGCACGACCGCGACGCCCCTGCCCTCCACCGCCATGCCGCGCAGCCGCTCGAGCAGGTCGATCTGGTGCGCGGGGTCCAGGCTGGCGAGCGGTTCGTCGGCGAGCAGCCAACGCGGGTCCCCCGCCAGCACGCGCGCGAGCAGAACCCGCGCGCGCTCCCCGCCGGAAAGGTCGCCGACGCGCCGATCGGCGAGCACCAGCGTCTCGGTCGCGGCGAGTGCCGCCGTGATCGCCGCCTCGTCGGCCGGCGAGGGGCCGGCAAAGCGCCGCCGGTACGGCAGGCGTCCTAGCGCGACGAGATCGCGCGCGCGCAGGTTCCAGTGCACGGCGCCCGATTGCGGCAGATAGCCGATCGCCCGCGCGCGCGCCTGCGCCGGCCAGTCCGCCAGCGGACGGTCGCCGAGCGTGATCGTCCCCGCATCCGGCGGCACCAGACCGGCGAGCGTCTTCAAAAGGCTGCTTTTGCCCGCGCCATTAGGGCCCAGGATCGCGGTGACGCGGCCGGGGCGGAACGCCGTGTCGATCTCGGACAATACCGTTAACCCGCCAAGGCGCAGCGTCAGGTTGCGGACGATCATATCCATGCCTGCCCCCGGCGACGCAACAACAGGGTGAGGAAAAAGGGCGCGCCGATCAGCGCCATCGCCACGCCCAGCCGCACCTCCGCGGCGCCGGGGGCGAGGCGGCACAGGCTGTCGGCGACGAGCACCAGCGCCGCGCCGCCGAGCGCGCTGGGCAGCAGCAGGTCGGACGGGCGATGGCCGAACAGCGGGCGCAGCAGGTGCGGCACGACGAG
Source organism: Sphingomonas sp. FARSPH (assembly GCF_003355005.1). Classification (NCBI taxonomy): domain Bacteria; kingdom Pseudomonadati; phylum Pseudomonadota; class Alphaproteobacteria; order Sphingomonadales; family Sphingomonadaceae; genus Sphingomonas; species Sphingomonas sp. FARSPH. Next base: position 765,457 of record NZ_CP029985.1, read on the forward strand.
GCCGACGAAGCCGACGACACCGGTCGCCGCGACGCCCGCGCCGACACCGATGCCCGTGCCGAGCATCACCAGCAGCTGCAACCGGCCGAGATGAATGCCGAGCGATCGGGCCGCCCCCTCCCCAAGCGCGAGCGCGTCGAGCGCGCGGCCGGTGCAGGCGAGCATCGCCATCGATACGCACAGCAACGGTGCAGCGCGCGCGACGTCGACGAGGCCGCGATCGGTGAGCGCGCCCATCAGCCAGTCGAGCACGCCGGCGACCGCATAGGGATTGGGCGCGATCGCGATCAGGAAGGCGGTGAGCGCCGCGGTGAGGCTGGCGAGCACGGTGCCGGCGAGGACGAAGGCGACCGCATCCGCGCCGCGCCAGGTGAGCAGGACGAGCAGCAGCAACGCCGCCATCGCGCCCGCCAACGCGCCCGCGAACAGCAGGATGCCGCTCGCGCCGACGTAGAGGATGACGAACACCGCGCCGAGCGCACCGCTGGACGACACGCCGAGCACGCCGGGATCGGCGAGCGGGTTGCGCAAAAACCCCTGCAGCACCGCCCCCGACAGGCCGAGCGTCGCGCCGAGCAGCAGGCCGAGGATCGCGCGCGGCAGGCGCAATTCGATGAAGATCGCAGCCCCCGTTGTCGTCGTGGGCGACAGCCACTGCTTGCCCGCCGCGAGCGACAGCGCGAACGCCGCGACGACGAGCAGCGCGAGCGCGCCGAGCCGCAGGCCCCGGCTCACGACGCCACCGCTGCCCGGATCGCGGCGAGCCGGTGCAGCGCGGGGATCAGGGCCGAGCCGCCGCAGTTCATCAGGCGGCGGGGAAAATGCGCCTCGACCGTCGATGCGCTGACGCGCGCGAGAACACGGCGGCGCAGGGCGGCGGAGCGACCGTCGTCGTCACTGAGGATGACGCGCGGCGGATGCGCGGCGATCGTCTCGATCGGCAAGGTGCCGGTGAAGGCAAGGCCGTAATCGGCGGCGGCGTTGCGCAGCCCTGCACGCTGCATCAGCGCATCGAGCAAGGTGCCGCCGCCATTGGCGAGATCGCCGGCGATATAGAGCAAGGCCGCGGGGCGCGGGCCGGTGGCGGGCGGGATCGCGCGCTCGATCGCGCGGACGAGCGCCCTGCCCCGCGCCGGATGGCCGGCGGCGGTGGCGAGCGCCATCACCTGCGCCTCGCTGGCGGGGATGGTCGATGCGATGTCGAGCGTCAGGACCTTCAGCCCGGCGCGCGCATAGGCCTCGCGGCTGGCGGCGGGGGCGAAACTGTCGGTGACGACGAGGTCGGGGCGACGCGCGATCACTTCCTCCGCCGTGCCCGACGTCGCGGGCCAGCGGCGCGCGAGAGCGAGCGGCATCGAGGTCGCGGCGGGATCGTGCGAATAATGGCTGACCGCGGCGAGTCGGTCGGGCGCGACGACCGCAAGGATCGCATCGGCACATGGATTGGTGGAGACGATGCCGCCGGTGCGCTGCGGCACGGGCGCGCAGGCGGCGAGCAGGAGCGTCGCGCCGAGCCACACACCCGCCGTCACCCCGGACTTGGTCCGCGGTCCCCTCTGCGGCGAGCGGCAACGCGCGAGCCTCTTCCCCTGCGTTTGCGGCTTGGTGGACCCCGGACCAAGTCCGGGGTGACGAAGCATGTTGGGCAAGCAGCTGCCCGGCCAACGAAGCAACCCCCGGCACCGCGGGGGCGATGACGGGGATGCCTGCGTCGTCACAGCTTCACGCGCACCCCGCCATAGGCCGCGCGGCCGTAGGTGCCGTATTCGGCGACCGCCTGATACCGTTCGTCGGTGACGTTATCGATGCGGCCATAGATAGAGAAGCGATCCCCCAGCGGCAATTCGGCGCGGACCGAGGCGAGCGCGTAGCCGTCGAGCGCCACGCGGTCGCCGTAGCTGTCGACGTCGACGCTGTCACCGACGATCTGCACCGTGCCGCCGATGCCAAGGCCGAAGGGCAGGCGATAATCGATGACGAACGCTGCCGTCTGCTTGGGCCGGCGCAGCAGGTCGGTGCGGAAGGCGGCGCCCGGCGTGCGGTTCTCGCTGTCGATATACGATACGTTCGCCGACACGGTCAGCGCATCGACGGGCCTGAGGCCGATCGCGAACTCGACCCCTTGCGCGCGGGTGCGCTGGATGTTGTCGTAGACGCCGAACGGCCGGTTGACGCAGATCGAGCCGGCATTCGCCTGTTCGGCGCGCGAACAGCCGCGGAAGTTGATCTGATTGCGCGTGTCGCGGTGGAAATACGTCGCGCCCAACGTCGCGCGCCCGGCGAGCAGGGTCTGCTGGATACCGAGATCGTAGTTGGTCGCGGTTTCGGGGTCGAGGCGCGTATTCCCGTACGGGCTGTACAATTGATACAGGGTCGGCGCCTTGAACCCTTCGCCATAGCTGGCGCGCAGCACGGTGCCCGTCGCCAGCGCCAGCGCGGCGTCCGCACCGAACGTGGTGTGGTTGCCGAACGTGTCGTGGTCGTCGTTGCGCACGCCGCCGGTGATCGTCAGCACCTGCACCGGCTTTACGATCAGTTCGCCATAGACGGACGTGATGCCGACCGAGCGGCGAAGGCTGGCGTCGCGGTAGCGGCTGGTTTCATGCTCGACGCCGCCGACGACGCGGACCTGGTCGATCGGCTGATAATCGCCCTGATATTCGTAGCGTTCCGACCGGCCGCGGAAGGGCGAGGGCGTCGCGCCGGGCCGCGCATAGGTGTCGCGGTTGATGTCGGCGATCGTGAAGCCGATGCGGTTGCGGAACGTGCCGAAATTGGCGTGGACGCCGGCATAGCCGTACAGCTCGTTCGCGGTCGAATAGCTGGGATCGTCGGCGAAGATGTAGAGCGGCGCGGGATAGCCGTCGGTCTCGGTCCTGCTGTTCGCCCAATAGCCGCGCAGGTCGATGCCGACGCCGTCGGTGAGGGCGACGCCGACGCGGCCCGTCGCGCCATATTGGCGATAGCCGTCGCGCTCCGTGCCGATCGCCGCCGACGAGATGCCGTCGCTGCGCAGATAGCCGCCGGTCAGCGCGGCGGACACCGCGCCGCTGCGACCCGACAGGCCGCCCTGCGCATAGAGCGTGTCGGCATAGCCGTATTCGACGCTGCCGCGCGCCGCGAGGCGATCGGTCGGCTCTTCGGTGATGACGTTGACGACGCCGCCGATCGCCTGGCTGCCCCAGGGGACGGAATTGGGGCCGCGCAACACCTCGATCCGCGCGACGCTGGCGGACAGCAGGTTCGCAAAGTCGAAGCCGCCGCCGGGCGAGGACGGATCGTTGACGCGCACGCCGTCGATCACGACCAGGGTCTGTTCCGCCTCCGCGCCGCGCAGCCGCACGCCGGTGAAGCCGCCGAGGCTGCCGTTGCGCGTTACGGTGACGCCGGGGGTGGTCGAAAGCAGGTCGGCGACCGAGACGGTCTGGCGGCGGTCGATCTCGTCGCGGGTGACGACGGTCACCGCCTGGCCGACCTCGGTGGCGGGCTGCGCGACGCGCGCGGCGGTGACGATGACGTCGTCGCTCTTGTCGGCGGCGGGCGCCACCTGCGCCGTCGTAGGCGCGGCAAAGGCCACGGCGAGCGCGCACGCGCCGGCGGCGGTCAGAAAACGGGCAGCAGTCATTCCATCCACATCCTTCGTGTCCCGCGCGCGACCATTCGCACGCGGCGGATGTCGTTCGCTCACGAAGGTCCCCCCTTCGGCTGTCCGGCACACCCCGTCCGCACAGTGGATCGACGGTGAAGGGCAGGTCTCCTGGCTCCCGGGTCGTCGCATGTCCCTCCGCCTTCCCGGGCTTTACGCCCAGTGGCATCGTGGAGGGACCGCTATCCGGTCACAGTTGCGGGGGCAGCGCCGGGCTTGCGTTCGCACGAACGCGCACCGGACTTCCCTTTTCACCCCGTCTCCGGGGACCATTCACGGTTTCGGCCTTTACGGGCGCACGGAGCCCCGCGTCAATGCGGCTGCAGTGCCTTGCCCGCGCGCCCGGCGAGTTCGACGACATATTGCCATGCGACGCGCCCCGACCGGCTGCCGCGCCGCGTCGCCCATTGCACCGCGTCCGATGCGTCGAAAGGCAGATCGTACGCATCGGCATAGCCGCGCACGATCGCCAGATAACCGTCCTGGTCGACGACGTGGAAGCCGAGGCTGAGCCCGAAGCGGTCGGCGAGCGCGAGCTGGTCGTCGATACTGTCGCGCGGATTGATCGCGCTCGCCTGTTCGGCGATGTCGCGGACGATCAGGTGGCGGCGGTTGGAGGTGACGATCAGCCGCGTGTTGGCGGGCCGCGCCTCCGCCCCCCCTTCGAGCAGCGAGCGCAGGATGCGCGCGTCCGCCGCCACGTCGAAGCCGATGTCGTCGAGGAAGACGGCGAAGGCGCGCGGCTGGGCCGCGAGCGCGGCGAACAGCGCGGGCAGGTCGGCGAGGCGATCGGCGGCGACCTCGACCAGCGCGATGGCCGCGGACGCGGCCTGCAGATCGCCGACCGCGGCCTTGACCAACGCCGACTTGCCCGTGCCGCGCGCGCCCCAGAGCAACACGTCCTGCGCGGCATGCCCGCCGGCGAGGCGGGTCAGGTTGGCGACCAGCGCGGCCTTCTGCGCATCGACGCCATGCAGCATCGCGAGCGGCAGCGGCGCAAAGGCGCGCGCCGCCGCGAGCGCGCCGTCGCGCCAGACATAGGCGGGATGCGCTAGCGGGTCCGCCGCGGGCGCGGGCGGCGGGGACAGCCGCTCGAGCGCGGCAGCGATGCGGTCGAGGGGATCGGCCATGGCAGGGCGATAGAGCAAGTCGCCGGGAATCTGAACCGGGCGAAGGCCCTTTTCGACCAAGGGTGTTCCTGCGAACGCAGGAACCCAGAGCCCCATAGGCTATCGCGTTCGGCCCTGGGCTCCTGCGTTCGCAGGAGCACGGACGTTCCCCGTTGGTGCCGGGCCATGGCGAAGCGCCGTTCTTCTGAACGACGCGAAATGGCGACGGGCCGGCCGCTTAGCCCAGAATGCGGCGGGCGTGGTCCGCGATCACCGGGTCGGTGGGGGCGAGCGACCGGGCCTTGACCGCAAGCTGGCGCGCGCCATCGGCATCCCCCGCCGCAGCGAGCGCGTGCGCATAGGCGTCGCACACGCCCGCGTTCATCGGCGCGAGGCGATAGGCGGCGCGGGCATAAAGCCGCGCGACGTCGCCATCGCCGGACGCCGCATAGGCGGCGGCGAGGTCGGCGAGCAGTCCTGCGTCACGGTTGCCGGCGAGGCGGCGCACCGCCTCCAGCGTCTCGATCGCGGCATCGGCGTCGCCGCTCGCCACCTGCCAATGGCCGAGCAGGCGCAGGCCGACGAGGCTCTGCGGATTCTGCTGGAGATACAGCGACAGCGCCGCCGCCGCGGCGCGAGGGTTCCCGGCGCGGCCCCAGGCATCGACGACGCGCAGCATCGTCGGCTCGTCGAAGGCAAGGTCGGCGGCACGCGCATAGACGGGCGCGGCTTCCGCATAGCGGCCGCCGATCGCCAGCGCGTCGCCGAGCGCGAGCAGCGGTGCGGGCGCGCCCGGCGCCTGCGCGACGAGGGCGCGGGCGCGCGCGACCGCGCCGGCAACATCGCCCGCGGTCAGCTGCGCGCGGAGGACGCCGAGCACGTAATTGGGATCGTCGGGCGCGGCGGCGGCATCGGCGACGCGCGCGGCGACGCCCTGATCGCTGGCGAAGACCCCGGACGCGCCGCGCGGGCCGTTCGCCGCGCGATCGAGCAACATCGCCGCGCTCGCGCGGTCGCCGGTCCGCTCGTGCGCGCGCGCGGCGATGGTCAACGAATAGGTGTCGGCGTCCGCCCGCGCGACGACGGGCGCCAGCATCGCGATCGCGCCGGGCGCATCGCCCGACCGGAGCAACGCAGCGGCGAGCAGGCGACGCATCGCGACGTTGAGCGGCTGGCCGGTGGCGACCTGCCGCCACGCGTCGATCGCGCGTTCGTAGCGACCGCCGCTGTAATCGAGCGCGCCCGCGACGAGCGCCGCACCGGACAGGCCCGATTGCGCCCCGCCCGCCTTCTGCAACAGGTCGCGGGCAAGCTCGCCGCGCCCGGCGCGGGTCGCCAGCACCGCCTGCAGGTAGAGCGGCGGCGCGCTGCCCGGCCGCGCGGCGAGCGCGCGGCGGCTCGCCGCCAGCATGTCGCGATAACGACCGGCATCGCCCAGCGCCGCGGCATAATCGACCAGCGCGGGGTAAAAATAGGCGTCGCGCTTCAGCGCCGCCTCGAACCAGGGCAACGCCGCGACGAGGCCGTAGCGCGTCCGCGTCAGCTGCGCGACGAGCGTCAGCGCCACGGGATCGCCGGGACGCAGACGCAGTGCGCGCGCGCTCGCCGCCGTGGCGGCGGCGATCTCGCCCGCGCCGAGGCGGATCTGGCCGAGGTCGGCCCACGCTTCGCCATCGTCGGGATGCGTCGCCAGCCAGCCATCGAGCAGCGCGACGCCCTCGCCCGGATCGCCCTGTAACGCCAGCGCACGGGCGCGGGCGCGCACCGAAAGGGCGTCGCCGGGCACCGCAGGCGCAGCGGCGACATTGGTGTAATCGCCCTGAAGCAGCCGCGCCGCGGCGAGATGCCCGGCAAGGCCCGGCGCGCCGGCGGCGCGCGCACGGCTGAGCGCACCCTCCGCCGCGCGCCCGTCGTCGAGACGCAGATAGGCGTCCGCGAGCAGCAGTTGCGCCGGCACCGATTGCGGCGTCGCGCGCAATACGGTGATCGCATGGTTGCGCGCGGCACTGTAATTGCCCAGCGCATAGGCGGCGCGCGCATCCGCCATCGATCGCGCCGGGTCGATCCGCGCCGGCTGGCGCAGCAGCAACAGCGCGACACCCGCCAGGATCGCGACGAGCAGCGCGAGCGCGATCAGTCGCCGCGCCCGCGGGCCGATCCGCGGGCCATGGCCGCGCTTGCGCCGGCGCGGTCGCATCATCGGATAGACGGCCTCAGCCATTCAGGTCGTAGCTCTTGAGCAGGTCGTACAACGTCGGGCGGCTGACCCCGAGCAGGCGCGAGGCGCCCGAAATGTTGCCCTCCGCCTGCGCAAGCGCGAGGCGGATGGCGCGGCGGTCCGCCGCCTCGCGCACCGAGCGCAAGTTGAGCGGCAGCGGTTCGTCGGCGGGCGCGGCGAGATCGAGGTCGGCGGCAGTCACCTGCTTGCCATCGGCCATGATGACCGCGCGCTTCACCCGGTTTTCCAGCTCGCGGACGTTGCCGGGCCATGGCCAGGCGGCGATCGCCGCGACCGCATCGGGGGCGAGCCCGGTGACGGCGAGCTTCATCGCCGCGGCATGGCGCCGGACGAACTGGCGCGCGAGCAGCAACGCATCGCCCGGCCGCTCCGCCAGCGTCGGAATACGCACGACGATCTCGGCGAGCCTGTAATACAGGTCGTCGCGGAACGTCGCCGCCGCGATCATCGCATCGAGATCGCGGTGCGTCGCGCAGACGACGCGCGTGTCGACGGGGATCGGCTTGCGCCCGCCGATCCGCTCGATCGTCCGCTCCTGCAGAAAACGCAGCAGCTTGACCTGCAGCGGCAGCGGCACGTCGCCGATCTCGTCGAGGAACAATGTGCCCCCCGCCGCCATCTCGATCTTGCCGATCGTCGTCTTCACCGCCCCCGTGAACGCGCCCTTTTCGTGGCCGAACAGCTCGCTTTCCAGCAACGTCTCGGGGATGGCGGCGCAATTGATCGCGACGAACGCGCCCCCGGCGCGCGGCGAGGCATCGTGCAGCCCGCGCGCGAGCAATTCCTTGCCCGTGCCGCTCGCGCCGAGCAGCAGGACGGAGACGTCGGCGGGTGCGACGCGTTCGACGGTGCGCACGACGCGCGCCATTTCGTCGGAGGCGTAGAGCAGGCCGCCGAAGTTGCCGGCGCCGCCTTCCGCACGCCGTGCGAGCCGGCGGTTCTCCGCCTCCAGCGCCTGGACGTGGAACGCGCGCGCGACGATCAGGCCGAGCGCGTCGATATCGATCGGCTTGGCGTAGAAATCCCAGGCGCCGCGATCGATCGCCGCCAGTGCGCTGTCGCGCGCGCCATGGCCCGACGCGACGATGACCTTGGTATCGGGCTTGGCGGCAAGGATGTCGGCGAGCAGCGCGAACCCCTCGCTCGTCCCGTCGGGATCGGGCGGCAGGCCGAGGTCCAGCGTCACGACCGCCGGCGCATGGCTGCGCAGCGCCTCCATCGCCTCGCTCCGCGTCGCCGCGGTGACGACCGTATAGCCGTCATAAGCCCAGCGCAGCTGGCGCTGGAGCGCGAGGTCGTCCTCGACGACCAACAGCACGGGGAGCGGCGCGGTCATCATGTCGTCGCCCGCGCTCATGCCGCCGCCTCCCATGCGCCCGCCGCGGGCAAGGTGACGGTGAAACAACTGCCCTCGCCCTCGCGGCTGGTGACCGCGATCGTGCCGTCCATCGCCGCGGCGAGCTGGCGCGCCTCATACGCGCCGATGCCGAACCCACCCGGCTTGGACGAGGCGAAGGGGCGGAACAGGCCGTCGCGCACGAAGGCAGGGCTCATCCCGCATCCCCGGTCGGCGACGGCGATCGTCACGCGGCCCTGGTCTTCGGCGACCGTGATCGTCACGGGCGCGTCCGCGGCGCTCGCCTCGACCGCATTTTGGACGAGATGGTCGAGCAGTTGCTCGAGCCGGGCCGGATGCGCGCGCGCGACGCCGCGCCCGCGCGCCTCGACCGGATGCTGCGCGCGGCGGCGCTGGACGATGCGCGCCGCCAGCGCGCCGGCATCGACCGGCTGGGCGGGTTCGGGCGGCGTCAGGTGATGCTGCGACAGGCGGGACAGAAGCGCGTTCATGCGGGCGGCAGAATCCTGAAGCGTCGCGATCATGTCGGCGCGGAAGGCGGGATTGTCGGCATGCCGTTCGGCGTTGCGCGCGACCAGACTGACGCCGCTGACCAGATTTTTGATGTCATGCAGGATGAACGCGAAGCGCCGATTGAACTCGTCGAACCGTGCCGCCTCGGCCAGCGCAGCGTGCGCGCGTTCTTCCGCCAGATAGCCGGCCGCCTGCCGTCCGGCGATGCGCAACAGGTCGAGATCCTCCCAGTCTAGCGCTCGGTCGACGGGCGGGCGGGCGAGCAGGACCGCACCGACCAGTTCGCGCCCGTGGAGCAGCGGCACGAGCGCCCAGGCGTCGGCGCAGGCCCGCATCCAGTCGGGAACGACGCCGCGTTCCTCGGCGGGCGCATCGCCGCTGCGAATCTGATCGAGCGCGACGATGCGTTCACTCGCGCACAGATAGTCCGCAAGCGCAGCGTCTGCGTCGCCCGCGACGGTCCAGTTCCACGCCATCTCCTGCGCCAGCGCTTCTCCCGTCACGACGAGCAGCAGGCCGCCGGGCGAATCGGTGAGATCGGCGAGCGCGCGCACCACGCGCCGGCCGAGCGGCTCGCCGCCCGGATCGCCGAGCCGCGCGGCGAAGCGCTGCCACGCGACGCGATAATCGTAACGGTGGCGGAAAAAGTGCTTGGCGAGCTTCACCTTCGCCCAGCCGCGCAGCCAGGGCGCCGACAGGATCGTACCGAGCGCGGCGGTGGCGCCGCAGATGATCGCGGTTTCCACGATCCGGGCGTGTCGCCCCGCAAAGCCATCCGCGACGTGGATGAGCGCTGCGGTGAGAGCGACGTAGAGAACGACCGCGAAACCCGACAACAGCCGCAGCGCGCCGCCGTGCGACACCGCCAGCGTCCGTTCGCTGGCGAGCGCGACGGGCAGCATCAGCGCCGCCACCGCGACCATCGCGAAACCGCGAAGCGCGACCATGCCGTCCAGCCAGCTTTCCGCGCCGGTGGCAACGACGCCGAGCGACAGGTCCAACGTCCACATGCCCACGAGCCCGACGACGAGCAGCATCGGCGTCGCGCGCGTCCGCGCCGCGACCTTCGTCGCATATTGGTGGACGAGCATCAGGCCGAGCAGGGCACCCAGCGTGCGCGCGGCGAGCCACACGCCCTGCACCGCCGCCGCGACATCGGCATCGAGCGGCAAGGTGGTGAGCAGGGCGAGGACGACGACGCCGACATTGACTCCGGCCGCAACCAGGTAGAGCGCGGTGAGCGCGACGTTGCCGGCGCGCGCGCGGCGCACCAATTGCCACAGCAGAGCGAGCCAGGCGACATTGCGCAGGCTTTCGGCGAGTGTCGTCACTGGCGCGTGCGCCGCGATCCCCGCGACCGCGAGCGCCCAGCAGGCGGTCAGGCCGAGCGCGACGGCGAGCCCGATCCGCACGGCGAGCGCGGCCGGCCCACGCGCCACCGCCACCGCGAGCAGCCCGAAGGCGAGCGCCGCGATCGCATGGCCCCACAGGATCAGCGCGAACGTCATCGCCTCAGCGCGCGCCCGTCGGCCACAACACGACGCGCAACGTCTGGAGCAGGATCAGCAGGTCGAGGAAGGGCGAGTAGTTCTTGGCATAATACAGGTCGTATTCGAGCTTGTGCCGCGCATCCTCGATCGACGCGCCATAGGGGTAATTGATCTGCGCCCAGCCGGTGATCCCCGGTTTCACCATATGCCGTTCGGCATAAAAGGGCAGCTGTTCCTCGAGCTGCGCGACGAACTGCGGGCGTTCGGGACGCGGGCCGACGAAGCTCATCTCGCCTTTCAGCACCGTCCAGGTCTGCGGCAATTCGTCGATGCGCACCTTGCGGATGAAGCGGCCGATGCGCGTGATGCGCGGATCGTCCTTTTCCGCCCATACCGCTTGGCCGGCGACTTCGGCATCCTGGCGCATCGAGCGCAACTTCAGGATCTCGAACGGCTGGTTGTACAGCCCGACGCGCCGCTGGCGGTAAAAGGCGGGGCCGCGCGATTCGAGCTTGATCGCGACCGCGGCGGCGACGATCACCGGCAGTGTCAGCACGAGCAGCAACAGGCTGGCGGCGACGTCGAACGCGCGCTTGACGACGCCCGACACCATCCGTCCCGACGAGAAGCCGTCGGAAAAGATCAGCCACGATGGATTGACCGAATTGAGATCGATGCGCCCCGTCTCGCGCTCGAGGAAGGTCGAAATCTCGCTGACCGCGACGCCCGTGGTGCGCACGCGCAGCAGATCCTTGAGCGGGAGCGCGTTGCGCCGTTCCTCGAGCGCCAGCACGACCTCGGTCGCATTGCGGTCGATGACGTGCGCGGCAAGGTTGGGGATGTCGCCGCGCGGGATCGCATCGTCGACCGCCACGCCCGGCTCGCCCATCGCGACATAGCCCGCGACGACGACATTGGAGCCGGGGCGCGCGGCGAGCGCGCCGATCCGCGCCGCACGCTGGCCCGCCCCAAGGACGATGATCCGCCGCTTGAACGTGTCGCTGCCCAGTGTCCGCCCGAGCAGGGCGCGAACCGCGAGCAGCAGGACGATCGCGATGATCATCGCGTAGAACAGGTTCGACCGCCACAAGGTGAGCGCGGGGACGAGGAAGAAGATCAGCGACAGGAACAGCACGCCGAGCGCGATCGCCACCGCCAGCCGCGCCGCGGCGAAGCGCAGCGACAGGAAGGAGGCGACGCCATAGGCGCCGACCGAGACGAGCGCGATCTGCAGCGCCGCGACGAAGCTGAGCAATTGTGGAATGCGCGTCGCGATCGATCCGGGCGCCATCGCGATCTGGTGCGCGCGGATGACCCACCCCGCCTCCGCCGCGACGAACAGCAGCACCGCGTCGACCAAGCCGAGCAGCAGCACGGCTTGGGGAATATAATGTTTGAACAGTCGGATCATCGACCGATCCCCTTCATCGGCAGCCCCGCGGGCCTTGATGTAAGATTTTCCGACACGCAACCCGATTGACAGCGAAAGACAAAGATTTGCTGAACATCGCGCCGCGGCACCGGTGCCGGGAACAGGATCGCATCGATGGTTGTTTCGGTTTCGCATCTGTTTCGCTAGAGATGCGCCTCCCAGGGAGACCATAACCTTTATGACTATCGTACCCGTGATCCTCTCCGGAGGATCGGGCACTCGCCTGTGGCCGATGTCGCGCCCGGAAATGCCCAAGCAGCTGCTCGCCCTGACGGCGGAAGAGACGATGCTGCAGCTGACCGCGAAACGGGCGCATGGCGAGGGATTCGCCGCGCCGATCGTCGTCGCCAATGCCGCGCACGCCCGCGACATCGAAGCGCAGCTCGAAGCCGCCGGCGTCAAGCCGCAGGCGGTGATCCTGGAGCCCGCCGCGCGCAACACCGCGCCCGCCATTGCGCTCGGTGCGCTGGCGGCTGAGGGCGAGGATGCGCTGCTGGTGATGCCGTCAGACCATGTCATTCACGACGTCGCCGCCTTTCACGCCGCGATCGAGGCGGCGATGCCGCTGGTCGCGGAAGGGTGGCTGGTGACGTTCGGCATCACGCCCGATGCGCCCGAGACGGGCTATGGCTGGATCCAGGTCGGCGACGAGGTCGGCCACGGCGTGCACCGCGTCGCGCGCTTCGTCGAGAAGCCGCCGCGCGACCGTGCCGAGGCGATGCTGGCGAGCGGCGACCATGCGTGGAACGGCGGCATCTTCCTGTTCCGCGCCGACATCTTCCTGGGCGAACTCAGCCAGCATGCTCCCGCGATGCTCGACGCCGCCAGGGATGCGATGGACAAAGCGAAGCGCGAGCGGATGTGCGTGTGGCCCGATGCGGACGCCTTCGCCGCCTCGCCGTCCGATTCGATCGACTATGCGGTGATGGAAAAGGCGAAGCGCGTCGCGGTCGTCCCCGTCGCGATGGGGTGGAGCGATGTCGGCAGCTGGGACGCGCTGCACGCGATCAGCGAGGCGGACGCGAACGGCAACGTCCATCGCGGCGAGGTGCTGGCGATCGACACGAAGAACTGCCTGCTGCGCTCCGACGGCCTGCGCATCGCGGCAGTCGGCGTCGAGGATTTGATCGTCGTCGCGAGCGGCAACGACGTCCTCGTCCTGCCGCGCGGCCGCAGCCAGGAGGTCAAGAAGTTGATCGAGGCGATGAAGCAGCGGGACACGCCCGCGGCAGGATGACCCGCACGCCGTCGAGCGTCGTCACCCCGACGCCCGGCGGCGCAGACTCCGCGGCGAGCAGGACGTAGAACCGGCCACACGGCAGACGTCCGGCGCGGAACGCGGCCAGATCGCGCGCCGCGCGCACCTGCGTCGCGATCGAGGTACGGGCCGCATAGACGGCACGCACCGGCTTGCCCGCGGAGACTGCGCGCCAGGCGACCTCCTGGAACAGCTGAAGGTCGCGCGTCGGGTCGGCGGGCAGCACCGCGATGTCGCGCGCGCCGTCGATTGCCACCCCCCATCGCGGGTCGCGGGTGCGGATGAAGCTTTCGGTCCCGCCGTCGCTCAGCGTTCGCAGCGCGGTGACCATGCCCGACAAGTCCGCGAGCTGGAGCACAAGCGAGGCGACGAGCACCGGCCCGGCGCGTCGCCCCAACCGGCAGGTCGCAATGATGCCGGCCAGCACCAGCGCATAGGCGACGGGCCAGAACAGCCGCCCGGACGCCCGGACCATGTCGAGCAACGGCGCGACGATCGGCGGCAGCGCGAACCGCGGCAGGCGGTGACCGGCAACATCGGGATAATTGCTGATCGCGAGCAGGGTCAGCGCGGCGAAGGCCGGCGCGAGCCGTAGCAGCCGCCGGTGCAGATCGCGCTCGGCCGCGCCACGCGGGTCCCGGACAGCGACCACCACGGCGACGGCGAGCATCGCGAGCAGCCCGGCGCCGAGATACTGGAACCCCTCGAACCCACGCCCCTCGCGCTGGGCGACGGCGGGGAGCAGCATCGAGAAGGACGCGTTGCCGGGATTGACCAATGCATCCAGCGGCATCGCGAAGGCACCGTAATTGCCCGCCAGCGCGTAATGCCCACCCGCACCCATCCACCAGGCGAGCCCCGCGACCATCGCCAGTGCGGCGACGACGCCCGCCGCGATCCGCCCCCGTGCCCTGCCTTGCGCCGCAACACCGCGCGCCAGCGTCGCACATGCCCACAACGCGCCGACCATGACGAGCAGATAGCTGTGCACCAGCGCGGTCACCGCCAGCAGCGGCAGCCACCAGCGCGCGTGCCCGCGCCGCGGTTCGAGATGCAGCCACAGCGCCGCCAGGATCAGCCAGTGCGCGAACAGATTGGCGTGGACGATCCGGTTGAACAAAGTCGGCAGCAGGCAGAGCAGCGCCGTCCCCGCCCATAACGCCAGCCCGCCCGGCGCATGGCGGCGCAACAGCGCGTGCGCGAACCAGGCCTGCAGCGCGAGGCAGAGCAGGAACCACCATCCGACGAACTGCGCATCCGCGGGCAGCAGCCTCGCAAGCGGATGCGTCAGCAGGCCGATCAGCGGGTTGCTGTCGGTGAACAGCAGCGGCACGCCCTCCGGCGCGTTGAGCAATGTCGTGCGCAGGCTCCATCCCGCCGCGGCATCGTGCAGATAGGCGTGCAGGCCGAGCGCATTCTCGCCATTGTCGCTGCCGCGGATCAGCCAGCCGATGTGCCGCGGATCAAGGATCGCGAGATGGAAGAACAGCGTGAACAGCGCCGCCGGGATCAGCGCGAACGGCAGGATGGCAAGGGCACGGCGCACGCCCAGGACGCTAGCCGCCTTCCGCTTCCGGAATGGTTAACGCCTGATCAGCGCGTCAGTACCCACGTCCAGAGCCCGGCAAGGCCGAGCAACGCGATCAGCATCTGGCGCGGGCGCAGCGCCGCGAAATAGGCGGGCGCATCGCCATGCAGCGCCGCCCGCCGGTCGAGCAGCGCGACGAGCGCATAGCCCACCAGCAGCGGGATCAGCGCGAGCACCGGCGGCGCGATGACGAGCGACAGGCCGGCGAGGACGAAATAGCCCAGGCTGCTGGCGATCGATGCCGCCTTCGATGCCGCGGGAAAGCCGAAACCGAACCCCCGCCGCACCCCGGCGATGAAGATCAGGATCATCGCCGCCCACAATATCCCCAGCTGTAGCGACCAGAGCGGCCATGGCGGCGGCAGCACCCACACGCCGATCGCGGCGGCAAGCGTCGGCAGCATTGGTCCATAGCCGAGCACGAGGCTGTCGGCGGGTGGAGCTTGGCGGGTGGCGTCGTGGCTCATCGCGTGCGGTAACGTCGGGGATGAGGAGCGGGTTGCCGCTGCCCTTCGCGGCAAAACGGGGCATGCCGCCCGCCCGGTCGCCACGTCCGCGAAGCTGGAGCAGGATAACGGCGATTCGATTCGTCATTGCGAGCACAGCGAAGCATTCCAGAGCCGGACCAGGACGCCCTGGAATGCTTCGCTGCGCGCGCAATGACGCGCTTGGTCGGATTTGCGGTCATCCCGTTTCGGGCGATGATCGAACCTACGCCGCGACATCATGGCCGGATCACGCGCCCGGGCTCAGATCACGAAAAAGGGATTACGAAAAAAGGGCCGGCGGATCGCTCCGTCGGCCCCTTTTCTCTGGCTCGGCGGGCAGTGGCAAAGCCACTGCCTGGACGTCGGACGTGTCTGGCGGCGTCGCCGCCAGCACGCCGGCCGATCTGATTTCGTGTCCGGGGCAGCTCTCGCTGCCCCGGTCCGAAATCAGAAGTCCATGCCGCCCATGCCGCCGCCGGGCATCGCCGGCATCGCGGGCTTGTCGTCCGGCAGCTCGGCCACGGTGGCTTCCGTGGTGATGAGCAGGCCGGCGACCGACGCCGCATTCTGCAGCGCGGTGCGCACGACCTTGGTCGGGTCGATCACGCCGGCCGAAACCAGATTCTCATACTGGTCGGTCGCCGCGTTGAAGCCGAACGACGTGTCCGACTGGTCGAGCAGCTTACCCGACACGACGGCGCCATCGTGGCCGGCATTCTGCGCGATCTGGCGGACGAGCGAGGTCAGCGACTTGCGGACGATATCGACGCCGCGGGTTTGGTCGTCGTTCTCGCCCTTCAGGCCGTCGAGCGCCTTCGTGCCGTACAGCAGCGCGGTGCCACCGCCCGGAACAATGCCTTCCTCGACCGCAGCGCGGGTCGCATGCAGCGCGTCGTCGACGCGGTCCTTGCGCTCCTTCACCTCGACCTCGGTCGCACCACCGACCTTGATGACCGCAACGCCGCCGGCGAGCTTGGCGAGACGCTCCTGCAGCTTCTCGCGGTCGTAGTCGCTGGTGGTGTTCTCGATCTGCGCACGGATCGCCTCGGTACGGCCCTTGATCGCGTCGGCGTTGCCGGCGCCATCGACGATGGTCGTGTTGTCCTTGTCGATCGTGACGCGCTTGGCGGTGCCGAGCATGCCGACGGTGACGTTTTCGAGCTTGATGCCGAGGTCTTCGCTGATCAGCTCACCGGCGGTGAGGATCGCGATGTCTTCCAGCATCGCCTTGCGGCGGTCGCCGAAGCCAGGCGCCTTGACCGCTGCGACCTTCAGGCCGCCGCGCAGCTTGTTGACCACGAGCGTGGCGAGCGCCTCGCCCTCGATGTCCTCGGCGATGATGAGCAGCGGGCGACCCGACTGGACGACGGCTTCCAGGATCGGGAGCATCGCCTGCAGGTTCGACAGCTTCTTCTCGTGGATCAGGATGTACGGGTCGTTCAGTTCGACCGTCATCTTCTCCGGATTGGTGATGAAGTAGGGCGACAGATAGCCGCGGTCGAACTGCATGCCCTCGACGACGTCGAGCTCGAATTCGAGGCCCTTGGCCTCCTCGACGGTGATGACGCCTTCCTTGCCGACCTTCTCCATCGCTTCCGCGATCTTCTCGCCGACTTCACGGTCACCGTTGGCGGAGATGATGCCGACCTGCGCGACTTCCGACGAACCCGAGACGGGCTTGGAACGCGCCTTGACGTCCTCGACGACCTTGGTGACGGCAAGATCGATGCCGCGCTTCAGGTCCATCGGGTTCATGCCGGCGGCGACCGACTTCATGCCTTCGCGCACGATCGCCTGGGCGAGAACGGTCGCGGTGGTGGTGCCGTCACCGGCGATGTCGTTGGTTTTCGAGGCCACTTCGCGCACCATCTGCGCGCCCATGTTCTCGAACTTGTCCTTCAGCTCGATTTCCTTGGCGACCGACACACCGTCCTTGGTGATGCGGGGCGCGCCGAAGCTCTTGTCGATCACGACGTTGCGGCCCTTCGGCCCCAGCGTGACCTTCACCGCGTCGGCGAGGATGTCGACGCCGCGCAGGATGCGCTCACGGGCGTCGCGCGAAAACTTTACTTCCTTGGCTGCCATGTGACTGCCCTTTCTAGAATGTGGAAAGTCTCAAAAGTCGCACCCTTTGCATGCATGCGCCGGGTGGTTGGCGAAGGCTGGATCAGCCGACGATCCCGAGGATGTCGGATTCCTTCATGATGAGGAGATCCTCACCGTCGACCTTGACCTCGGTGCCCGACCACTTGCCGAACAGGATGCGGTCGCCGGCCTTGACGTCGAGCGGCGACACTTCGCCCTTCTCGTTCTTGGCACCGGCGCCGGCGGCGACCACTTCGCCTTCCTGCGGCTTTTCCTTGGCGGTGTCGGGAATGATGATCCCGCCTGCGGTCTTCTCCTCGGCCTCGACGCGGCGAACGAGGACGCGGTCGTGCAACGGACGGAAGTTCATTGCGGATACCCTCTTTAGGTTGTGTGACACTTTTCTGGCACTCCCATGAGGCGAGTGCCAACGGAGGCGGATATGTGCCCGCCCATGGGAGAGGTCAAGAGAGTCGGCGGCCCAATTTTTCGTCTGCGGGTCGACCCGTCGCAGCGATCGCCTCGGTCCGTCGCACGCCGCAGCGCAGCAAGAAAACGTAACGCCAAAATCATGGAGCGTTGCGACGCTTCGCCTATTTCACCCCCTGCACGATCCGTAACCGCAACGACAAGGGTGAACCGATGAACCGCAACGACAACGAGACGCGCGACCGTCGCAGCACGCCGTCCGATCGCCAGCCCAACTGGACGTCGGCGCTCGTGCTCGCCTTCGGGCTGCTGGCGCTCGCCTTCCTCGTCGCGATCGACCGGCCCGGCTGGTGGCAGATCAAGCCGGCGACGGGCACGGCGGCGGCGATGTCCTATGCCGCGGAGAAGCCGTCGCGCGGGTGACCCTTCAATATCCTCCCCGCCTGCTGAGAGGCGGACCAGCGAAGCTGGTGGAGGGGACCTCCAATAGCGCTGCCTTGTGGGGAGAGCCCCCTCCACCACGCCTTCGGCGCGGTCCCCCTCACTTTGCAAGGGAGGACAGCACGGCTTCTGTATTGTCTCGATAATACGGACGATTGCCTCTTGCGTTGCGCTGCTCTAGCTCTGCGGATCACGAGAGCGAGGAGCATGACGTGAAGCTGGTTCGGGGTGCCTGGAAGCTGCTGGTGGCGATCAAGGACGGGCTCGTCCTCGTCGCGATGCTGCTGTTCTTCGGCCTGTTGTTCGCCGCGCTCAACGCCCGGCCGGGGTCGAAGCCGATCCGCGCGGGCGCCTTGGTGCTCGACCTCGACGGCCCGATCGTCGAGCAACCCGAAACGCCGAGCGCGTTCGCGATGCTGTCGGGCGGCGGGGAGAGCGTGCCGCATCAATATCGCCTGCGCGACGTCGTGCGCAGCATCGATGCCGCGCGCACCGACGACCGCGTCAAGGCGCTGGTGCTCGATCTCGACAAGTTCGGCGGCGGCTATCCCGCGACGCTCAACGAGGTCGCCGACGCGATCCGCCGCTTCCGCGACGGCGGCAAGCCGGTGCTCGCTTATGCGACCGCCTATACCGACGCCGGCTATCGCCTCGCCGCCAACGCCAGCGAGGTGTGGGTCAATCCGCTCGGCGGCACGATCTTCACCGGGCCGGGCGGCAATGCGCTCTATTACAAGGGCTTGATCGACAAGCTGGGCGTCAACGTCCACGTCTATCGCGTCGGCAAGTTCAAGAGCTTCGTCGAACCCTATACCCGCGCCGACCAGAGTCCCGACGCCAAGGCGGCGAGTCAGGCGCTGTACGGCGCCTTGTTCGGCCAGTGGCAGGAGGCGATCGCCAAGGCGCGGCCCAAGGCGAACATCCGCGCCTTCCTGGCGCAGCCCGACCAGCTGATCACCGCGACCGGCGGCGACATCGCGAAGGCGAATCTCGCCGCCGGGATCGTCGACAAGCTGGGCGACCGCGTCGCCTTCGGCCAGCGCGTCGCGCAGATCGCTGGCGTCGACGCCAAGCGGCCGCTGGGCAGCTACACCGCCATCCCCTTCGACAATTGGGTCGATGCGCATCCGCTGCCGCGTACCGGCGATGCGATCGGCATCGTGACGATCGCCGGCGACATCGTCGATGGCGAGGGCGGCCCGGGCAGCGCGCACGGCGACACGATCGCCAAGGCGATCCTGAACGGCCTCGCCAAGAAGGACCTGAAGGCGCTGGTCGTGCGCGTCGATTCGCCCGGCGGATCGGTGCTGGCGTCCGAACGCATCCGCCTCGCCATCCTCGCAGCGAAGAAGAAGGGGCTGCCCGTCGTCGTGTCGATGGGCGGCCTCGCCGCGTCGGGCGGCTATTGGGTGTCGACGCCGGGCGACGTCATCTTCGCCGAACCCGCGACGATCACCGGATCGATCGGCATCTTCGGCATCATCCCGAGTTTCGAGGCGAGCCTCGCCAAGATCGGCGTGACCAGCGACGGCGTGAAGACGACGCCGCTGTCGGGCCAGCCCGACGTCACCGGCGGCTTCACCCCGATGCTCGACACGATCCTGCAGGCGGGGATCGAGAACGGCTATCGCAACTTCCTGATGCGCGTCGCGCAGTCGCGGCACATGACGCCCGCACGCGTCGACCAGATCGCGCAGGGGCGCGTGTGGGAAGGCGGCACCGCGCGCCAGATCAACCTGGTCGACCGGTTCGGCACGCTGAACGACGCGGTCGCCGAGGCGGCGAAGCGCGCCAAGCTGGATCCGACGAAGGTCCATGCCGAATATCTGGAAAAGGCGCCGGGTTTCGCCGCGACGCTCGCCGCGTCGCTGAAGCGCGACAATGACGATGATGCCGACGCCGCGGGCGGCGACGTGTTCGCGCGGATCGCGGCGGAGCGGCGCGCGACCTTCGCGCGCGCGCTGGGCGATGCGCGGCGGCTGGCCACGTCGGGGTCAGTGCAGGCGCGCTGCCTCGAATGCGGCGGCCTCGCCCCGGCGGCGGCGACGCCCGCCGACGCGCGACTGGTCGACATGGTGCTGGCGAAACTGGGGCTCGGCGGCTGGTGATCGCGCTACGCGCGGCGACGGGCGAGGACGCAGCTGCGATCGCGGCGGTCTACGCGCCGCACGTCCTCGCCGGCACGGTGTCGTTCGAGGAGGAAGCGCCCGACGCGCGCGCGATGCGCGGTCGCATGGCGGCGGGGCACGGCCTCTATCCGTGGATCGTCGCGACGATGGCGGATCCTGGCGAGGACGCTGAGGCGGGGGTGATGGGCTATGCCTATGCCGGCGAATTTTCCGGGCGCCGCGCCTATCGCTGGGCGGTGGAGACGACGATATATGTCGCCGACGTCGCGCAGCGGCAGGGGATCGGACGTCTGCTCTATGCCGGCCTGATCGCGACATTGCGCGCGCAGGGGTTCACGCAGGCGATCGGCCGCATCGCCCTGCCCAACGACCGGTCGATCGCGCTGCACGAGGCGGTCGGCTTCCGCCGCGCGGGCGTGTTCCGCGAGGTCGGCTACAAG
Organism: Sphingomonas sp. FARSPH; assembly: GCF_003355005.1. Classification (NCBI taxonomy): domain Bacteria; kingdom Pseudomonadati; phylum Pseudomonadota; class Alphaproteobacteria; order Sphingomonadales; family Sphingomonadaceae; genus Sphingomonas; species Sphingomonas sp. FARSPH. Next base: position 786,101 of record NZ_CP029985.1, read on the forward strand.
CATGGTCAGTGGATCGACGTCGGCTATTGGCAGCGCGAACTCTCCGAACCCGGCGTGCCCCCCGCCGAGCCGCGCACCTTCGCCGACGTCGGCGTCGTTAGGGGGTAAACGACGCCTTGCGCGCGGCGCGCTCGCGCGGCACAAGGTGCGCGATGACCGGCATGATGACCCTGCGAATTACCGGGCGGCGACTTGGCGCCGGCGGTGTCGCCGTGTCCGCGCGTCGCCGCCTGCCCTAGCAGCCCCTCGCGCGTCATCGTCGCCCGGATCGTCGGGCCCGGCACGCGAGGGTTCGCTCCTCGCGCCGAAAGTTTGGATCATGACCGTTTGCCTGCCGATGCGCGCCGCGCATCACCCTGCCCCTGCGCCCGGCCTGCACCGCGCCACGACGACATTGGTCGGCGTCACCACGTCCTGCCCGTCCGGGCTGATGCGTGTGCTCGACGCGGTCCTCGTCACCGGCGGCGTGCCGACCCAGATCGCCGTCCGCCGCGCCGCCGCATCGTTCCGGTTTAGCGTCGTCGTCGCCGACAGCGCGGCCTCGCCGGATCGCTTGCGCAATCGCATCGCGCAGATCGTCGGCGTGCGCGTCGTCGCCGCGCGCGCCTAGCGCCGGCCGCGATAGGCCGGCAGGCCGAGGTGCCAGTGAATCGCCGCCGCGCGCAGGCCGAAGCCGGCGAGCGCGGCGATCGTGGCGGCGGGCGCGCTGGGCATGCCGGCGAGATCGAGCGCGACATAGCTTGCCGACGCCAGCGCGGCGGCAGTGACGTACAGTTCGGGGCGCATCAGGATCGACGGCTCGCCCGCCAGCACGTCGCGAATGATGCCGCCGACGCAGGCGGTGACGACGCCCATCACCGCGGCGGGGATCGGCGGGATGCCGTAACCGATCGCCTTTGCCGCGCCATAGACCGCATAGGCCGCGAGCCCGACCGCGTCGAACCAGGCGAGCGCGCTGTCGCGCCACCAGCGTTCCGGCGTCAGCCAGATCACCGCCGCGACCGTCAGGCAGACGCTCGCGGCGCGCGCATCGTGCACCCAGAATACCGGCGCGCCGATCAGCAGGTCGCGCACCGTCCCGCCGCCGACGCCGGTGATGAGCGCGAAGAAGGCGAGCGTCACCGCGGTCTGCGCGCGCTTTGCCGCCGCGAGTGCGCCCGAGGCGGCAAATACGGCGAGCCCGGCGACGTCGAACCAGGGTGCGAAGGCGGGAAGCAGCAAGGCCGTGGGCGTCAGCATCGCCGCCCCGCCTAGCCCATGCGCGCGGCGAATTGTACCGCCGTCACGGGTTTCGGCCCTGCGCCGGGGCCGCGGTCAGAAGCGGTGGCCGATCACCAGATTGGCCATCGGGTTGATCGGGCTGTCGATCGCGTTGCGGTCCGCGCGGGTCTGGCGGGCGGCGTTGGCGACGTCGTTGTACGCGCGCCCCTTCATCGCCCCGACTTCGAACCCGATGCTGGTGTCGGCATCGATCCGGTCGGTATAGCCCATCGTCAGCGCCGGCGCGCGACGCATGCTGGTCTTCATGCCGGGGATGTTGAGGCGGCGCTGGCTGGGCAGGATGCCGCGCATCGCGGTTTCCGACGGCCCCATCGCCCGCGGGTTGAACATCTTGGTGCCCGCGGACAGGTGGAACCCGTGGTCACCCGCGGGGTAGAAATCGACCATCTGCCCGGCGAGGCGAGCGTGGAACATGTCGCGCGATTCCACAGGCCCGGATTGCACGGTCACGCGCAGGCTGAGCTTGTTGGTCAGCCGCGCCGAGCGTTCCACCGATCCACCGACCGCGATCGGCGCGAGCGACAGGTGCAGTGGGCCGCGCGGCGATGGCGCGGCGGACGGCGGCAGGAAGGGCAGGATGGGGATGGCCGCGCCCGCGACGGCGACGGACGAAGGCGCCGCGGTATCGGCGGCGCGCGCGGGTGCGGGTTGCGCGACCGTCGCTCCTGCGACCCCCAGACCTGCCACCGCCGCGATCCACCCCAACCGACGCATGTGTTCTCCCGCCACAGCGATATCGTGCCGCGCGGCGTTTTCCCGTCGCCGTGCGCTCGCTGTATACTCCAGACGTCGCGCGACCGATCAAAGCGCAATTGTGGCATCGCTGTCATGCGACGAACCGTTGCAAATCGCCGACAAGACGATGGAACAGCGTAATGTCTGGTCAACCAGAACCAGGACCGGTAAGGGCGCAGCCTTTCCCGTCCCTTATCGAACAGAGCATATCTTCATGGGTTTCCGCTGCGGCATCGTGGGCCTGCCCAACGTCGGCAAGTCCACCCTCTTCAACGCGCTGACCGAGACCGCTGCGGCGCAGGCGGCGAACTATCCGTTCTGCACGATCGAGCCGAATGTCGGCAACGTCGCGGTGCCCGATCCGCGCCTGTACGAGCTGGCGAAGATCGCCGGCTCGGCGAAGATCATCGAGACGCAGCTCGCCTTCGTCGACATCGCCGGCCTCGTCCGCGGCGCGTCGAAGGGCGAGGGCCTGGGCAACCAATTCCTCGGCAACATCCGCGAGGTCGACGCGATCGTCCATGTGCTGCGCTGTTTCGAGGACGGCGACGTGACCCACGTCGAGGGCAAGGTCGATCCGATCGCCGATGCCGAGACGGTCGAGACCGAGCTGATGCTATCCGACCTCGAGAGCCTGGAAAAGCGCGTCCCCGCGCTCGTCAAGAAGGGGCAGCAGGGCGACAAGGAAGCCAAAATCGGCGCCGCGGTGCTCGGCCAGGCGCTCGACCTGCTGCGCGAGGGCAAGCCGGCGCGCCTGACCCAGCCCAAGGATGCCGAGGAGGCGCGCGTCTTCGCGCAGGCGCAGCTGATTACCGCCAAGCCCGTCCTCTACGTCTGCAACGTCGAGGAAGCGAACGCCGCGACCGGCAATGCGCATTCGGCGCGCGTGTTCGAAAAGGCCGCGGCCGAGGGCGCGGAGGCGGTCGTCGTCTCCGCCGCGATCGAGGCCGAGATCGCAACGATGGCACCGGAGGACCGCGGCGAGTTCCTCAGCGAACTGGGCCTGACCGAAACCGGCCTCGCCCGCGTCATCCGCGCCGGCTACAAGCTCCTCCACCTCCTCACCTTCTTCACCGTCGGGCCGAAGGAGGCGCGCGCCTGGACCGTCCACGCCGGCGCCAAGGCGCCGAACGCGGCGGGCGAGATCCACACCGATTTCGAACGCGGCTTCATCCGCGCCGAAACGATCGCCTATGACGATTACGTCAAGTTCGGCGGCGAGAGCGGTGCACGCGATGCCGGCAAGCTGCGCCAGGAAGGCAAGGAATACGTCGTCCACGACGGCGACGTGATGCTGTTCCGCTTCAACGTGTGATCCGGGTGACAGCGCCGCGGCGCGACGGTAGGATCGGCCCATGGCCCCGTTGCTCCTCCTGCGCGCCGTCCCGGCACTGAACCGCGACATGCCGCAGTCGCGGATCCGGGACCGTGGCGTGCGGGTTCTAGGCGGCGATGCGATCGCCGACGTTTATCGAGTGTTTTGGCGCTGATCGGCCGGCGTGCCTTGCGGACCGGCATGACGATCCGGCTGTTGCTCGCGCTGCTCGCGGCGGCCCTCGCGCTGCCCGCCGTCGCGCCCGCGGCCTGTCATGACGCGGCGCAACCCGCGCCGTCGGCGCATCATGCGACGATGCCCGGTCACCCCGCCCCGCACGGCGACGCGGAGGCGGTCCACGGCTGCATCGGTTGCATCCCGCCGAGCGACTGGCTGCGCGCGCCCGTCGTCGCGGCGATCCGCGTCGCGCCGCCGGTACGTGTCGCGCGCGTGACGACGCTGGATATCGGGCGGGGATCGCCGCCCGCCCTGCCCCCTCCGCGACGCGGATGAGCCGTGCGGGGTCGCGACGCCCCCACGCCCTCGATCCCGATCATCGCGAAGAGAGACAGAAATGACAGCCCAATATTTGCTCGCGGCGCTCGCCGCGGGCACGAGCGCGCCCGTCGCGGCGCAGGACCATCCGCCTATGCCGGGCATGGCGATGCCTGCGCCGCCGGCCACCCCGAAGAGCGACCAAGTCCCCCTCCCGCCTGCGGGAGGGGTTAGGGGAGGGCCTGGAATGAATGCACCGCACGGTCATACCGGTCAGGCCCACCCCCGCCCCCTCCCACCTGCGAAAAGGGAGGCTGGCACACGCGGCATGGATCATGGCGGCATGGCCGATATGCCTATGGACCACGGCATGCCCGGCATGGCGATGAGCCCCTTCACCGCGCCCGCCGCCGATCGCGATGCCGCCGCCGATGCGCTCGCCAAGGCACCACGCGGTGCGCCGCCCGCGACGATGACGATGGGCGCGGGGGGCGGCTGGTACCAGATGGGTAGCGGCACCAGCCGTCTGCCCGCCGGCGAGGGGCCGATGCGCGGCGCGATGATCCATGCCGGCAACTGGATGCTGATGGTGCACGGTTACGCCTGGGGCGTCGCGACGCGGCAGGGCGGCCCGCGCGGCGGCGACGATGCCTTCATCGGATCGATGGCGATGCTGATGGCGGATCGCGATCTGGGCGACGCGCTCCACCTGCAGCTGCGCGGCATGGGGAGCCTCGAGCCGCTGATGGGGCCGCGTGGCTATGCGAACCTGTTTGCGACCGGCGAACTCGCCAACGGCCGCCCTCTCGTCGACCGCCAGCATCCGCACGATGCGTTCATGGAGCTTTCCGCACGGCTCGACGCGCGGATCGGCGGCGATGCCACCGCCTTCGTCTATGCCGCCCCCGTCGGCGAGCCGGCGCTGGGGCCGAGCGCGTTCATGCACCGCGCCTCCGCACGCTATCTGCCGATGGCGCCGATCACCCATCATTGGTTCGATTCGACGCATATCACGTACGGCGTCGTCACTGCGGGTTATGCGGGGCCGCGCCTGCAGATCGAGGCGTCGGCCTTTCGCGGGCGCGAACCCGACGAGCATCGCTGGGACATCGAAACGCCAAGGCTCGATTCGTGGAGCGTGCGCGGAACGTGGACGCCCTCACCCTTCTGGGCCGTGCAGGTCAGCCACGGCCGGCTGCACAGTCCGGAGGTGCAGCATGCCGACGAGGACGAGGCGCGCACCACCGCCAGCGTCGCTTATGCGCGAGGCGGGCTGGCGCTCACCGGCGCCTGGTCGCGCAAGAAAAGGCTGCCGGGCGCCGCGCTCACCGCATGGCTGGGCGAGGCGACGTTGGAGATCGACCGGCATCATGCCGTGTTCGGCCGCATCGAAAATGTCGCGAACGACGAACTGTTTCCCGACGATGCCGACCCGCGCCACGACATCGCCTATCGCATCACCAAGGTGGAGGCCGGCTACGCCTATCGCCTGCCGATCACCGGGCCGCTGGGCGTCGCGCTGGGCGGCACCGTCGCGGCGTACGGCCGGCCGCGCGCGATCGCCAACGTTTACGGCAAGCCGGTGAGCGGCACGGTGTTCGCGAAGTTTGCGGTGGGGCTGTAAGCGCGGTTGCCTTCTCCCGGCGGCGTAGCGGCCTGCCGTAGCGGCGGGTTGCCGGGCAGGGCGGGACGGGGCCGGGAGAAGGCAGCGCATCTGCCCTTCCGCCCGTCGCGGCGTACGGCTAGGGATCGCGCAGTCCGCTCGTCCTTTCGGGAAACGTCCGCGCCATGAAGCCGCTCGCCCTTGCCGCCCCGCTCCTCCTGCTGGCCGGATGCGGTCTGCCGGCGACGCCGCCGGCGCTGTCGCCCGCGACGCAACCCGCCCCCGCCGGGTCGACCGTCGCGCTGCCCACGGCGACACCGCGCAGCGCCGTGCCGGTGCGCGCCGATGCGCCGGTCACGATCCTCGTCTCGATCGACGGCTTCCGCCCCGATTACCTCGACCGCGGCGTTACGCCCAATCTGGGCGCGCTCGCCAGCGGCGGCGTACGGGCGGCGATGCGACCGTCCTTCCCCTCGATCACCTTTCCCAATCACTGGACCTTGGTGACGGGCAAGGTGCCCGACCGTAACGGGATCGTCAGCAACAAGATGGAGGATCCGCGCAGGCCCGGCGAAACCTTCACCATGGCGAGCGACGATCCCTTCTGGTGGGACGAGGCGGAGCCGATCTGGGTGACCGCCGAACGGGCGGGCATCCGCACCGCGACGATGTTCTGGCCGGGCGCCAACGTCGGCTGGGGCGGCACCCCCTCGCCGCATGGGCATGGCGAGGTGGACGGCGCGACCCGGCCGGAGGATTGGCAGCAGTTCAATCAGGCGGTGACGCCGGCACAGCGCGTCGACGCGGTAATCGACTGGCTGCGCCGGCCCGCCGCGACGCGGCCGCGCTTCGTCACGCTCTATTTCGACACGGTCGACACCGCGGGCCATCGTTATGGCCCGGCGGCACCCGAGACGACGCAGGCGGTGGCGACGATCGATACGCAGATCGGGCGGCTCGTCGCCGGGCTCGCGACGCTGGGTCTGCGCGCCAATCTGGTGATCGTCGCCGACCACGGCATGGCGGCGACGGATAGCGTGCGCACGATCGCGATGGACCGCGTCGCGAACCCCGCCGACTATCGTCTGTTCGACACCGGGCCGTTCGCGACGCTCTTTCCCGTACCGGGGCATGAGGCCGCGCTGGAGGCGGTGCTGCTCAAACCGCACGATCATCTGCAATGCTGGCGCAAGAGCGCGATTCCGGCGCGTTTCCGATACGGCACCAACCCGCGCATTCCGCCCTATCTGTGTCTGGCGGAAACCGGCTGGCTGATCCTGAAGAGCGCGCCGACCAAGGCCGTCGACGGCGGCGCGCACGGCTACGACAATCGTGCACCCGACATGGCGGCGCTGTTCATCGCCAACGGCCCGGCCTTCGCGTCGGGCAAGACGCTGGCGAGCTTCGACAACACCGATGTCGCGCCGTTGCTGCGCGACCTGATCGGGCTGCCCGCCGGCGCCGGCCTCGATGGCGACGCCGCGCCGTTCCGAACGGTGTTACGGCGATAGGAGGACGGAACATGCGCTATTTCGAGGACGTCGCGGTCGGCGACACCGCCCGGTTCGGCGATTATGCGGTGACGCGCGAAGAGGTGATCGCCTTCGCCGAGAAATACGACCCGCAACCCTTCCACCTTTCCGATGAGGCAGCGGCGAAGACGCATTTCGGCCGGCTCGCCGCGAGCGGCTGGCACAGCTGCGCGATGACGATGGCGATGCTCGTCGCGCATATGAACGAAGACCGCGCTGCCAGCCTCGGGTCGCCGGGTATCGACGAACTGCGCTGGCTGAAGCCCGTCTATCCGGGCGACCGGCTGCGCTGCGAGACAGAGGTTCTGGAAACGCGGCGATCCGCCAGCCGGCCGGAGATGGGCATCGTGCGCAGCCGGATGGCGGTGTTCAATCAGGACGACGTCGTCGTGATGACGTTCATCTCCAACTATCTGCTCGCGACGCGGCCCACCGCCGGCTGACCCGGCCGCTCAGCGGCGGCCGTGCCATCCGCCGTGGCCGCCGCCACCCGAACGGCCGCCGCCCCAGCCGCGGCCGCCACCGCCCCAAGTGCGTCCGCCCGGCGCCGGATTGCCCTGAGTCACCGCCGGCGGCGTCTGCCCGGCGTTGCCAGAGAAGCCGGGGCGGTTGCCGTTCCAGCCACCGGGACGTTGTCCATTCCAATCCGGGCGCTGGCCGTTCCAGCCGGGGCGCTGGCCGTTCCAGCCGTTGCCCGGATTGCGATCGAACCCGCCCCAATTATTTCGGAAGTTGCGGTCGCCGCGCCAGCCATTGCGCCGGTCGAGCCAGTAACGGCGCTGCCCGTCGTTCCAGCGATAGGGCCGGCGCCACTGGTCGTAGACGTAGACGCCCGTGCCCGGATAATAATAATCGCCGTACCAGCCGAAATAGCCGGGATCGCCGTATCCGCCATAGCCATAGGGGTCGGTGTAGCCGTAGCCATATCCCGTGCCGTATCCTACGGCCACGCCGCTATACCCATAGCCATCGGTGCAGGCGGCGGTACCGAGCCCTGCGGCGAGGATCAGGCCGGTGAGGCCAAGGCGCTTCAGCATCATCACGCTCTCTCCCGAAACGAAAGGGGCGCGAGCAACTGGCAGGAACGCGCCGATCATCGTAAAACGAGGGCGGATCGTCGCAGGTTCCGGATGAACCTTTACTGACCGGTAACGCTCGTTTTCCCGGCGCGGTCAGTGGCCGGGAAAGGCGAACAGCGCGTCGACGCGGATGCCGTCCGCCGCCAATGCGTCGGCCCCACCGAGATCGGGCAGATCGATTACGAATTGCGCCTGCTCGACAACGGCCCCCGCCTTGCGCAGCAGCCGGATCGCGGCGCGCGCGGTACCGCCGGTGGCGATCAGGTCGTCGACGAGCAGCACGCGCTGGCCCGGGACGAGCGCATCCTCGTGCATCGCGATACGGTCGTGCCCGTATTCGAGCGCGTAATCCTCCGCGATCGTCGCGCCGGGCAGCTTGCCGTCCTTGCGGATCAGCAGCACGCCCGCACCCAGCGGCACCGCAAGCGCGGCGGCGAACAGGAAGCCGCGCGCCTCGATCCCTGCGACCAGATCGACCGGCCCGATCGTCACGGCGGCCATGCGCGCGACCGTCTCCGCGAGCCCGTGCGGATCGAGCAGCAACGTCGTGATGTCGCGAAACTGGATACCGGGCTTGGGAAAGTCCGGGATGGTGCGGATCAGCGCCTTGAGGTCGTCGTTCATGACCGCGGGTGTCGCGTGGGGCCGGGGCAAGGTCAATGGTGGATGGCGCGCCCGCCCGTTCCTTCGTCATCCCGGCGCACGCCGGGACCCTGGACACGGTGGCGGGGCGATGGCGCACCGCCACAGGCCGCCCGCAACCATAGGTCCCGGCGTGCGCCGGGATGACAAAATTGGGAGGTCGACCGAGTCCACACCCATCATTCCCGCGACGGCGGGAATCCAGAGACGTGACGTCGGTGGCTCTTTCGTGATGTCAGCGTGTCTGGATCCCCGCCTTTGCGGGGATGACGGGTGTGGGGGGAGTACGAAAAGGGCGGGCGGTGCCCGTTCGCACCGCCCGCCCTTCGCTGTCAGTCGCCGATCAGGCGACCGGCATCAATGCTTCACGTCGCGCCAGACGTTCTGATAGGCGCCCCAGGCGAGAAAGATGAAGATCGCGATGAAGATCACCGCCGCGAACCCCGCACCGTGGCGCGTGTCGAGGTTGGGCTCCGCGGTCCAGGTCAGGAAGGCGGCGACGTCGCGGGCCATCTGGTCCTTCGTCGCCTTCGTGCCGTCGGTGTAGGTCACCTGCCCGTCCTGTGTCAGCGGCGGCGGCATCGCGATGTTGAGGTTGGCGAAATAGGGGTTGTAATGCAGCCCCTTGGGCGTCGTGAAGTCGGGGAATTCCCGCTTCAACTCCGCCGGCGGATTGCGATAGCCGGTGATTAGGGCGTGGACGTAATTCGGGCCGTCCTCGCGCGCCTTGGTCATCAGCGACAGATCGGGCGGCAATGCGTTGTTGTTCGCAGCGCGCGCGGCGACTTCGTTCGCGAACGGCGACGGGAAATGATCCGACGGCACGTTCTTGCGCGTCGAAGGCTCGCCCGTTTCCGGATTCACCGTCGGCTGCTCGATCACCCATTGATTGGCGATCGCCTTCACCTCGGCCTCCGAATAGCCGATCTTGGCGAGGTCGCGGAACGCGACGTACTTCAGGCTGTGGCAGGCTGAGCAGACCTCCTTGTACACCTGGAAGCCGCGCTGCAGCTGGCGGTTGTCGAACTTGCCGAACCAGCCGGCCGACGACAGGTGGATGTCCTCGGGATGGAGGTGGAAGACCTTTTCGGGGCCCTCCTTTGCGGGATCAGTCCAGGCGGTCTTGACCGTGCCGAACAGCGCGATGCCGAGCACGAAGACGAAGGCTGCGCCGACCAGGGATGAGATGATACGGACCATTGTTCTTGTTCCCCCTGGGCCGGATCAGGCCTGCGCCGCGCTGTGCGCGATGCTGGTGCCGCCGTGCTTCGCCAGCACCGCCTCGGTGATCGAATTGGGCAGCGGGCGCGGACGCTCAGAGCGGGCGACCCACGGCAGAATGATGAGGAAGTGCGCGAAATAATAAGCCGCCGCGATCTGCCCCATGATGACGTTGCGCGGCAGCGGCTCGGCGCCGCCGACATAGCCGAGCACCAGCACGTCGAGCAGCAGGATTCCGAGGAAGATGCGGTATTTCGGGCGATAGTTGGCCGAGCGCACCGGCGACGAGTCGAGCCACGGCAGGAAGAACAGCAGTAGGATCGAGCCGAACATCGCCAGCACGCCCCACAGCTTCGCCGGCAGGATGAAGTCCGCGGTGAAGCTTTTCAGGATCGCGTAGAAGGGCAGGAAATACCACTCGGGCACGATATGCGCCGGCGTCGAGAGCGGGTTCGCCTCGATATAATTGTCCGGATGGCCCAGCATGTTGGGCGAGAAGAAGATGAACAGCGCGAAGATGAGCAGGAAGACGCCGAGGCCGAACCCGTCCTTCGCGGTGTAATAGGGGTGGAAGGGCACCGTATCCTGTTCGCTCTTCACCTCGACGCCGGTCGGGTTGTTCGACCCCGGGATGTGCAGCGCCCAGATGTGCAGCATGATGACGCCCGCGATCACGAACGGCAGCAGGTAATGGAGCGAGAAGAAGCGGTTGAGCGCGGCATTGTCCGGCGCGAAACCGCCGAGCAGCCAGACGCGGATCGTCTCGCCGACGAGCGGGATCGCCGAGAAGAAGCCGGTGATGACCTGCGCGCCCCAGAAGCTCATCTGCCCCCAGGGAAGCACATAGCCCATGAAGGCGGTTGCCATCATGAGGAGGAAGATGACCACGCCGAGCAGCCACACCATCTCGCGCGGCGCCTTGTACGAGCCGTAATAAAGCCCGCGGCCGATGTGGATATAGACGACCGCGAGGAACATCGACGCGCCGTTGGCGTGCGCGTAGCGCAGGAACCAGCCCGCGTTGACGTCGCGCATGATGCTTTCGACCGAGCCGAAGGCGACGCCCGCATTGGCGGCATAATGCATCGCCAGCACGATGCCGGTGATGATCTGCATCGCCAGCGCGGCGCCGGCGAGCACGCCGAAGTTCCAGAAATAGTTGAGGTTGCGCGGCACCGGATAGCCGGCGCCGACCGCGTTGTAGACGAGGCGCGGCAGCGGCAGCTTCTCGTCCAGCCAGCGCATCAGCGGCTGTTTGGGTTCGTAATGCTTGGCCCAGGGAAAGCTCATGTCTCGGGTCTCCCTTAGCTGGCCACGCCGACCGTGACGGCCGTGTCGGAATCGAATTTATAATCGGGAACGAGCAGGTTCTTCGGCGCCGGTCCCTGGCGGATGCGCGCCGCGGTGTCGTAGGCCGAGCCGTGGCAGGGGCAGAAATAGCCGCCGAACGGCCCGCGGTTCTCGCCCTCGCGCGCGCCGAGCGGCACGCAGCCAAGGTGCGTGCAGACGCCGAGCGTGATCAGCCAGTTCTTCTTGCCCGGCTTGGTGCGCTGCTCCAGCGTCTGCGGGTCGCGAAGCGTCGCGAGCGACACCGCATCCGCCTCCGCAATCTCCTTGGGCATCAGGTTGCGGACGAACAAAGGCTGCTTGCGGAAGGTGGTGACGATCGCCTGCCCCGGCTCGATCTTCGACAGATCGACCTCGGTCGTCGACTGCGCGAGCACGTCGGCGGACGGGTTCATCTGGTTGATCAGCGGCAGCACGATCGCGACCGCGCCGACGCCCGCGAAGGACACGGCGGCGATATTGATGAAGTCGCGGCGACGGGGATCGGGCACCTCCTCGTGGAACGGCTCCGGCGATTCACCGGGAGGCACCATGCTGTCAGTCGCCATGCGTCTCTCACCCTAATCGTCTTTATTGCGGTGGGATCGCCCCCATCGTTTCCAGGAAGGAAACGCGACAGACACCCCGACCGAACACCGCCATCCCCTTGGCAGCCCGCCCGCGGTGATAGACGGGCCTCGCGCGCTTTGCCAACAGGGTTTTTGCGCCGCGTCCGCGACGGCGCTAGTCAGGCCGCCATGCGTCTTGCCCTCTACCAACCCGATATCGCCGGCAACGTCGGCGCGGTGATGCGCACCGCGGCCTGCCTGGGGATCGACCTCGACCTCATCGAACCCATGGGCTTCCATTGGGATGACAAGCGCGTCGCGCGCGCGGCGATGGACTATATCGACCATGTCTCGGTGACGCGGCACGCCGACTGGGACGCGTTCCAGCGCCAGGCGTGCGGGCGACTGGTGCTGCTCACCACGCGCGGCGCGACGCCGCTGCATGACTTCGCCTTTGCGCCCGACGACGTGCTGCTGTTCGGCCGCGAGAGCGCCGGCGTTCCGGAAGAGGTGCACGCCCGCGCCGACGCGCGCGTCGTCATCCCGATGGCGCCGGGCGTGCGATCGATGAACCTGTCGGTGTCGGCGGGCATCGTCGCCGCCGAGGCGCTGCGTCAGACGGGCGGTTGGCCGGGGTGATTGCGATGATCCGCATTGGGAGCGGATGCCGGTCCCTCAGCCCGTCATTGCTTCGCTATGCTCGCAATAATGCGTTTGGGGCGAACGCTGGTGTGAGTATGTGGCGCATCGCAGGACGGCGCGACGCCCCCCCTGCGACAATCCAGCCCATCGACACCCCCGCCCCACTCTCGCTAAGCCGCGACCCATGCTCGACCTCGACGACCAACAGACCGCCGCCCGATCCTGGTTCGAAGCCTTGCGGACGCGCATCTGTGCCGCGTTCGAGGCGATCGAGCGGGAGGCGGGGTCGGATGCGATGTTCGACTACACGCCTTGGGACCGCGTCGACCCGTCGGGCGAGCCGGGCGGTGGCGGCGTCCGGGGCGTGATGAAGGGTAAGGTGTTCGAGAAGGTCGGCGTCAACGTCTCGACCGTCGGTGGGACGTTCGAGGGCGAGTTCGGCAAGACGATCCATGGCGCGGGCGAGGATCCGCGTTTCTTCGCGACGGGCATCAGCCTGGTCGCGCACATGGCCAATCCGCACGTCCCCGCGGTGCACATGAACACGCGCTTCCTGCGTACGACCAAGCAATGGTTCGGCGGCGGCGCCGATCTCAATCCGCCGATCCCGGTCGAGGGCGACACGGCGGACTTCCATGCGACACTGCAGGCGGCGTGCGACGCGCATGGGGCGGACTATTACCAGCGCTTCAAGGCGTGGGCGGACGAGTACTTCTACATCCCGCACCGTAAGGTGCATCGCGGCGTCGGCGGCATCTTCTACGATCACCTGGAGGGCGATTTCGACGCGAACCTCGCCTTCACGCAGAGCGTGGGCGAGGCATTCCTGGACGTCTACCCCAGGATCGTGCGGCGGCGGATGCATGACCCGTTCGATACGGCGGACGAAGCGCGTATGCTCGAATGGCGGGGGCGTTACGCCGAATTCAACCTGGTCTACGACCGGGGCACCTTGTTCGGGCTGAAGACAGGCGGCAACATCGATGCGATCCTGATGAGCCTCCCGCCGCGCGCGAACTGGGCCTGAGGGCGATGGCGCTGATCCCGGTCGATCCGGTCGATCTGGCGACGATCGTGACGACGCTGGAAATGGCGGCGCGCCCGCCGCTGCGACCGCTGCCGGCCTCGCACTTGCGGCTGGTCGACTGGCGCGCGCCCGATCCGGCGCGATACCGCCTGCTGTTCGAACGCGTCGGCGGCCCGTGGCTATGGTATTCGCGGCTGGCCATGGACGATGCCGCGCTGACCGCGATCGTCCACGATCCCGCCGTCGCCGTCCATGCCGTGATCGACCCGCAGGGGATCGAGGTGGGGATGGTCGAACTCGACTTCCGCACGACGGGGTCGTGCGAACTGTCCTATTTCGGCCTCGTACCCGAACTCGCCGGCAAGGGGCATGGCCGCTGGATGATGGCGGAGGCGATGGCGCGCGCGTGGCGGCCGGGGATCGCTCGGGTGTGGGTGCATACCTGCACGCTCGACCACCCCTCCGCGCTCAATTTCTACCGCGCGCAGGGGTTCGTCGCGGTCCGCCGGACGATCGAGACGTTTCCCGATCCGCGCGCGCTCGGCCTGCTGCCCGCCGACGCGGGCACGCACGTCCCTTATTTCGCGCCCGACCTGCCAGGCCCGAGCCGGCGATAGGCGACGACCGCGATCAGCGCGCCGGCGACCTGCGCCGCACTCGCCACCGCCGCGGCGACCGCGTCGGCGATCGCGACGCCCAGCGGGTTGGCGCCCCCCTGCCCCAGCCAGGTCGCGAGCAGCAGGAACGGCTGCCCCGCCAGCATCGCGGCGAGATAGACGAACGCGGTCGCGCCGAGCAGCGAGAGCTGCGCGCGCCGCGTGCGCCGCCACGACCGGCCGACCGCGGCCAGCGCGCCGACCGGCGCCTCTGCCACCAGCGCCGGCCCGGTCAGCATGAACCGGCTCATCAGCCACAGCCCGGGCAGCAGGAGCAGGTACATGCCCGCCCCCGCCGGAACCGATGCGACCATGGTCGCGAGCAGGAACCGCGGATACAGCCGGATCGCGCGGCGCATCGCCTGCCCGACCGTCGGCCGCGCCGGATCGAGCATCAGGCAATAGACAAGCGCGATACCGTAATAGGTGACGAAATAGGCGAGCACGCAGCCGAGGCCGTAATCGCCCATCCAGCCGTCGACCGCGGTCATCCATGCCTGCGCCCGGGCCGGCGCGTCGGCGATCGCGTCGTCCGGCATCGGGAAGGGCGCGACGAGCAGGGTGAGCGCGAACGCCGGCAGAAAGATGAACGGTCCGGCGACCCGGATCAGCAGGTCCGAATCGCGGCGGAACAGCGCCCACCCCTCCGCGACGAGACCCGCGAACGTGGGGATGCCGGGGACGTTGTTGCGACGCGCCATGTCAGGCCGCGGTGCCGCGCCGCGCCGCCAGTGCGACGTAGAGCTGCGTCGTGAAGACGATCGCGATCGTGCTGAACACCGCCGATACCGCCGCGGTCGCGACCGTCGTGACGAACAGCACCGTCGCCACGCCGTCGCGGCCGAGCAGCAGGCCGAGCAATGTGCCCAGCACCGCCTGCGCCGCCCAGGTCGCGACGAGCAGCACGACGACCCAGAGCAGCATCACGCCGACGATCCGCCATGTGTGCCGCCGCGTCAGCCGCCACGCGCGGCCGATCGCGCCGAGTGCCAGCCGTTCGTTGACGACCACCGCATAGACCGGCGCGAGCCGCGCGCCGACGAACAGCAGCGCGATACCGAGGACGAAGATGTAGAGCCCGGCGAATGCCGCCGCTCCGGGCGCGATGTCGAGCTGCTGCGCGCCGCCCGCCGCCGCGGTGAAATCGAACCCCGCGCGCGCCATCGTCACCAGCGGCGGCAGCGCGAGCACGAAGAGCGCGACGACGAGGACGGCGGCGACGGCGAGCGTCGGCAGGAAGCGCGCAGTCGCGATCCGGCGCGCGTCCGCCGCCTGCGTTTCCGGCGCGCTCGACGCCGCGATCAGCGCGAGCTGGCCCCACAAGGTGACGAGCGCGACAACGATCGCGAGCAGACCGCCGACCCCGGCGGAGACGGGCGTGGGCGTGCCGACCGCCGGCGTCACCGCCCACAGATAGCCGGCGCGGATCACGCCGGGCAGGAACAGCGTCGGCACCGCGATCCCCGCGAGCATCGCGCCCCGGCCGCTCAGCACCGCACTGGTACGATCCCACACGCTCGCCATCCTGACCATCGCCAATCCCGCCTTTCGCCCACCCGAGGTACGGGCGGCCTAGCCCAAGCCGGAACGCTTGGCCATCACCCGCGCGCACGGCGGTCGCGCGGTGCGCAGCGGGGCGCTCGCTTGCGCGCAAGGGCCGCGTTCGCCATGTGACGCGCCATGGCCGACGCACCGCTTTCCGACGCTTTGCCCGATGCGCTCCGGGGGATCGAATGGCGCGTGACGCCCGGGCAGACGCCGTATGACGCGGCGCTGGCGGCGATGGAGGCGCGCGCCGCGGCGGTCGCCGCGGGCGAGGCGCGCGAGCTGATCTGGCTGCTCGAACACCCGCCGCTCTATACTGCCGGGACCAGCGCCGATCCGGCCGATCTGATCGACCCGCGCTTCCCCGTCCACACCACCGGGCGCGGCGGCAAATATACCTATCACGGCCCGGGGCAGCGGATCGGCTATCTCGTGCTCGACCTCAATCGTCGCGGCCGCGACGTGCGCCGTTTCGTCCATGGCGTCGAAGGCTGGGTGATCGCCGCGCTCGCGCAGCTGGGCGTCGATGCGTTCCGGGCGGAGGGGCGCGTCGGCATCTGGACGCGCGACGGCGGGCCGGAGGCGAAGATCGGCGCGATCGGCGTGCGCGTGAAGCGCTGGGTGACGCTGCACGGCTTTGCGGTGAACGTCGCGCCCGACCTGTCCCATTTCGGCGGGATCGTGCCGTGCGGCCTGTCCGAATTCCCCGTCACCAGCCTCGCGGCGCTCAGCCGGCCTGCGCCGCTGGAAACCTTTGACGCCGCCCTTGCGTTGAGCGCCCCGGCGTTCCTCGATACTCTTTCTTGTCCTACGGAAAACGAGGCTTGAGGGGCAGGCTTTATGTGCTAATGTCCACCGTGATTTGGGATTAAAGGGCCAGCAAGCCGTCCAAATCCGTTTTCTAGGGAGCTTCCAATGCGTGCAATCATCTCCAAGGTCCTGACCGGCTCGCTGATCGCCGGCGCCGCGCTCGCCGTGTCGGCTTGCGGCCCGAAGACGGAGACCACCACCGAAAATACGATGGTCACCGACATGAACAGCAGCGACGACATGGGCACCATGTCGGACAACATGACTGCGGTCGACGGCGCCACCAACGGCGGCACGATGGCCAACGACACGATGATGGCGAACGACACGATGATGTCGAACACCACCACGACCACGAACGCGATGTAATCGACCCTCTACGGGTTCATTACGTTGACGAAACGGCCGTCCGGGTAACCGGGCGGCCTTTTCTGTATGTTCCGTGAACGCGCCTCAACTTGGCGTTTTCTTGACTCGCTTCGTCGCCCCCCGCGACGAATCGAAGCGGCAGATGGTAAATGGGGGATTGGGAAACCCCACAGATTCCTGTATTCTTCGTACCATAACACACCCGGTTCGGGAGGAACGGAATCCATGACCCTGTTGCGCACCGCGCTCGCGCTGGGCGGCGCGGCGATGGCCTTGACGCTGGCCGCACCGGCCTCTGCCCAATTTTTTCTGCGCTCGCATGATTTCCGCAACGACACGCTGAAGGGTGACGCCAGCGGCGTCGCCGAACTGCTGCCCGGCGCCAATGAGGCGGAACGTCGCGCCGCGGTGACGTGGAACATGCGCGCCGCGCTCAACGTCGCCGCGTTGCAGTGCCAGTTCGAACCGACGCTGCTGTCGGTGCAGAACTACAACGCGCTGCTCACCGATCATTCGGCGGAACTGAAGACCGCGTTCGACACGCTCGCCAAATATTTTCAGCGGGTCAACAAGACGCCCAAGGCGGGCACCGCCGCGCTCGATCAGTTCGGCACGCGCCTCTACGCCGGTTTCACCCCCGTCGCCGCACAGATCGGCTTCTGCCAGACCGCGAGCGTGATCGGCCGCGACGCGACCTTCGCACCGCGCGGCACGTTCGGCAGCTTCGCCGCGGAGCGGCTGCGCGAACTGCGCGCCAGCCTGATCGCGCCGTTCGGCGAACAGCATTTCTCGCGCTACCTCGGCCGCGACTATGCCTCGAAGCCGCGCTTCGACCCGATCTGCTGGGACAAGAAGGGTGATTGGGTCGAGAAGAAGTGCGGCACGTTCAACTGGCCGCCCGCCGCCACCCCGACCGCGGTGATCGCGACCAGCGCGGCGCCGTCCGCCGCACAGACCGCGCTGCGCTGATCCTCAAGGCCCCTCCCCCGATCGGCGGGAGGGGCGTCAGCGCAGCCCGAGCATCTTGTGCGTCTGCAACGTCAGGCGCCATTGCGGGCGTGCCATCACGACGGCGATCGCCGCCGCGACATGTGCCGGCGCATCGGCATCGTCCAACGGCTGGAGCAGGCGGTGGCGAAAGTCCCAGCGCTCGACATCATCGAGGTCGGTGCCCGGCTGCGGCCAGACGAGCTTCAACTCGTCGCCCGATCGCTGCACCACAAGGCTCCCCGCCTTGGGGCTGACACACACCCAGTCGATGCCCGGGTGGACCGGCAGCGTGCCGTTCGTCTCGATCGCGATGCGAAACCCCGCGGCGTGCAGCGCGTCGACCAGCGCGTCGTCGACCTGCAGCATCGGTTCGCCGCCGGTGAGCACGACGAAGCGATGCTCGCGCCCCTCGCCCCAGAAGCCCTGGACTGCCGTGACCAGCGCGGCGGCATCGCCGAACCTGCCGCCGCCGAGGCCGTTCGTGCCGACGAAATCGGTGTCGCAGAAGCGACAGACGGCAGTGCTGCGGTCCTGTTCGCGCCCCGACCACAGGTTGCATCCGGCAAAGCGCACGAACACCGCGCGCGCGCCGGCGTTGGCGCCCTCGCCCTGCAACGTGAGGAACATCTCCTTGACCGCGTAGCTCATCGCCGTGCGTCAGGCCCGCGTCGCATAGACGGTGGGGTCGGCGATGCCCGCCTCCTCGAACCCGCGCGCGCGCAGGCGGCAGCTATCGCACAATCCGCAATGCACGCCGCCCGGCGCCGGATCGTAGCACGACCAGCTGAGCCCCATGTTGAGCCCGAGCCGCGCGCCCTCGCGCACGATGTCAGCCTTCGTCATATGCTGCAGCGGCGCGTGGATGCGGAACGGCTCGCCCTCCACCCCGGCCTTGGTGGCGAGTTCCGCCAGACTTTCGAAGGCGGCGATGAATTCGGGACGGCAATCGGGATAGCCCGAATAATCGAGCGCGTTGACGCCGATGAACAGGTCGCGCGCGCCCGCCGCCTCCGCCCAGCCGAGCGCGAGGCTGAGGAAGATGGTGTTGCGCGCCGGCACGTAGGTGACGGGAATGCCGCCGCCGTTCTCGGTCCCGACACCATCCTTGGGCACCGCGATATCGTCGGTCAGCGCCGAGCCGCCGAACGCGGACAGGTCCATGGGCAGCACGATGTGGCGTTCCGCACCCAGCGCATGCGCGACGCGGCGCGCGGCGGCCAGTTCGACGCGGTGGCGCTGGTTATAGTCGATCGACAGCGCGAGCAGGCGATACCCCGCCTCGCGCGCGCTGGCCGCGGAAATCATCGAGTCGAGCCCGCCGGAGACGAGCACGACGGCAATGGGTTGGCTTGTCATGATCGCGGGCCGCTAGGCCATATCATGCCAAAAGAAAAGGGCCGCACCAACCGGCGCGGCCCGAAAGGAGAGAGCGTCGCCGCCCTTTAGGGAGAAAGCGTGCCCAACCAAGCTGTGCACCGGATCGATCTAGACGCCTGCGGTAAAAGTGCGGTTAACGTCCTGCGTTTCCACGCTTTCGGCGCGAAAACGGACGAACCGATGCGGATATGCGGCGGATCGTACCGTCAGTGGGTGACGGCATCCGCCGGCGGTTCGGCAGCCGATTCGGCCGGCACGGGAAACTTGGTCGCGCAAAAGGCGCAGTCGACCTGGATCAGCCCGGCCTCGTCCGCTATCTCGCGTCGCTCCTCGACCGAAAATTTGGCGAGCACGCCCGCGATATAATCGGCGGTGCAGCGGCAGCCACGTGACAACGGCGTCTCGGCGAGGATGCGCACGTCCTGCTCTTCGTTGAACAGGCGCCACACCAATGTCTCCAGCGGCACCGTGGGATCGGCAAGCTCGTCGACGCCCATCGTCTCACCCAGCGCGGCGACATGTTCCCATTCGGGATGATCGAGCCGAGTGTGCAGCCGCTCGCGGCCGAGTTCTCCCTCGGGCAGATGCTGCAGGAACAGGCCGCCCGCGATCGTGCGCCCGTCGTGCTTCGCAACGCCGACGCGCACCAGGCTGGGAATCTGCTCCGACTGGACGAAATAGCTCTGCGCAGCCTCGGCCAGCGTCGCGCCATCGAGCGGCACGATCCCCTGATAGCGCTCCCCCGTCGCCGCCAGGTCGAAGGTGATCGCCAGATAGCCTTCACCGAACAGGGCGAACAACGTCGGCTGGGCGGGCAGCGCGGCAAGCCGGTCGGCATCATATTGGATATAGCCGCGCACCTCGCCGCCGCGATAATCGCACACCAGCAACGTCACCGCGCCGCGATCGGTGCGGGTCTGCAACGTCAATTGCGCCTGCGGGTCCTTGAGCATCGATCCCATCAGCGCGGCGAGCGCGATCGCCTCCGCCAGCAACGCCTCGATCGCGGGCGGATAGGCGTGCGCGGCGAGCACCTGGTCGAGCGCCGGGCCAAGCCGCACGACACGGCCACGCGCCGAACGGGTCGGGATCGCGAACGCGAGGGCGCGATCGAGGTCGAAAGTCACGGTCTGTTGCATCGCGACAAGATGGGGGTTTCGGGGCGGCGGTCAACCAGAGAGCGCGAGGCGGCCGGCGCGAACGGGATGCCGCGTCGCGGCGGAGATAGGGTGCCGAACGCGCCGTGAGGCGCCGGACGCCCGTTCACGATCCGCGGGCCCTTCAGCCCCCCTCCCGTCGTCCCGGCGAACGGCGGGACCCATGGACGCGGGGCGGTCGGCGAAGGTCCCAAGAGCGTGCCTTTAATCGTGGGTCCCCGCGTCTGGGGGTGACGATGGCATTGGATTGCGCTTCGTCGGACAGCACGCGTCTCGGCAAAATACACAGTCCGCCGAGCCACACCCCATCCGTCATTCCCGCGAAGGCGGGAATCCAGACGCGCAGGTCTTCGCTGGAACCGCACCCTCGGCGTTTCTGGAATCCCGCCTTTCGCGGGAATGACGAAAAGGGCGCGAAGCCGAGGTGCGGGACGATGATACTGTCGGGAACAAGGGCGTCGCGGGATCGCGCCTGTCGCGCTCCGCTCACCTCACCCCAAGTGTCCGAAGCACCAGCGCAGCACCGCCTTCTGCGCATGCAGGCGGTTCTCCGCCTCCGCCCAGATCAGCGACTGCGGGCCATCGATCACCGCATCGACCACTTCCTCGCCGCGGTGCGCGGGCAGGCAATGAAGGAAGCGCGCATCGGGCTTGGCGTGCGCCATCAGCGCCGCGTCGACCTGAAACGGCATCATCGCGGCAAGCTTCGTCTCGGCATGCGCCTGACCCATCGAAATCCAGGTGTCGGTAACGATGATGTCCGCGCCCTCGACCGCCTCCGCCGCGGTGCCGACGACGCGCGCGCGCCCCTGCCCCAGTGCGACGTCCGCCTCGCTCGGCTGATATCCCTGCGGGCAGGCGGCGACGACGTCGAACCGCATCAACCCGGCGGCCTCCATGATCGAGGCGAGCACGTTGTTGCCATCGCCCAGCCACGCGACCTTTAGGCCGGGCAGCGCCTTGCCGCTTTCGAGGATCGTCTGCAGGTCCGCCATGATCTGGCACGGATGCGACGCATCGGTCAGGCCGTTGATGACGGGCACGGTCGCATGGGCCGCCATCTCCTCGACCTTGGCATGATCGTCGGTGCGGATCATGATCGCGTCGACATAGCCCGACAGCACGCGCGCGGTGTCGGCGATGCTCTCGCCGCGACCGAGCTGCATCGAGCCCGCATCCATCACGATCGACGTGCCGCCGAGCTGGCGGATCGCCATGTCGAAGCTGACGCGGGTGCGCGTCGAATTCTTCTCGAAGATCATCGCCAGCACATGGCCGGCGAGCGGCGCATCCGCATCGACGCGCCCCTTGGGCCAACCCGCGCGCGCCGACTTGCGCTCCATCGCGTCATCGAGCATCGCGGCAATGCCATCGGCGCCGGCATCGGTGAGATTCAGGAAATGGCGCATGAAAAATCCTTCTTTCCCTCTCCCTCCGGGAGAGGGAGGGAGCCGCGAAGCGGCGGAAGGGTGAGGGTGCTGCCGTATGTAGAAAACGCCGCCCTCACCCTTCCCACGCCTGCGGCGCGGGCCCCTTCCCTCTCCCGATGGGAGAGGGAGTTTCGGTCAATCGTCGCTCGCCGGCGCGAACACCCGGGCGGCCGCGCTCAGTCTGTCGATGCACTCGGCGACATGGGCATCCTCGATCACCAGCGGCGGCAGCATGCGCACGACATTCTCGCCCGCCGCGACCAGCAGCAGATTGTGATTGTCGCGGGCATGCGCGACGAATTCGCGCGGCTCGACCCCGGCCTTGAGCTTCAGCCCGAGCATCAGTCCCTTGCCGCGCACGCCCTCGAAGACGTGGTCGTGATTGGGGATCATCTGCTCCAGCGCGCCGCGCAGCCGTTCGCCCATCGTCGCGACATGATCGAGGAAGCCGTCTTCGAGCATCACGTCGAGCACCGCCTGCCCCGCCGCCATCGCCAGCGGATTGCCGCCGTAGGTCGATCCGTGCGTGCCGATCACCATGCCCTTCGCCGCGCGTTCGGTGGCGAGACACGCGCCGAGCGGGAAGCCGCCGCCGATGCCCTTCGCCGACGACATGATGTCGGGCTCGATGCCGTAATGCTCGTACGCCCACATCTTGCCGGTGCGCCCGTAGCCGCACTGCACCTCGTCGAGGATCAGCAGCAGGCCGTGCTCGTCGCACGCCTTGCGCAAGCCCTGCAGGAATTCCGGCGTCGCCACCGACACGCCGCCCTCGCCCTGGATCGTCTCGACCATGAAGCCGGCGGTATGGTCGTCGACCAGCGCCAGCGCCGCGTCTAGATCGTTGAACGGCGCATAGGCGAAGCCGGGCAGCAGCGGCTCGAACCCGTCGCGCATCTTGGGCTGATTGGTCGCGGAGATCGCCCCCATCGTGCGCCCGTGGAAGGCGTTGTTGAAGGTGATGATCGTGTGCCGCTGCGGATTGCCCTCCGCGAAATGGAAGCGGCGCGCGGTCTTGATCGCGCACTCGACCGCCTCCGCCCCCGAATTGGTGAAGAACACCGTATCGGCGAAGCTGTTGGCGACGATCCGTTCGGCCAGCGCCTCGCCCTGGGGGCTGCCGTACAGGTTGCTGACGTGCATCAGCGTCGCCGCTTGCTCCGCGATCGCCTTGACCAGATGCGGGTGGCCGTGGCCGAGCGCGTTGACCGCGATGCCCGCCGCCATGTCGAGATAGCGGCCGCCGTCCTCGGAGATCAGGTAGCAGCCCTCGCCTCGGACCGGACGCACCCCGCACCGTGGGTAGACGGGCATGAGCGGCGTAATGGTCACGAAAGGTCTCCTTCTCTCCAAACGAGAAAGGGCGGCCCGTCGTGGACCGCCCGACAGCCTCATTACCGGCAATGGCCCTGGCGAATCAACACCCGCCACGCAGCGACCGATCGCGCCGCATCATGCCGGATGGTGCACCACCTTATGGCAAAATCCGCGCAGGGTTAGCGCCGTATCGCCGGACGCGCACCGCCAAAACCGCGGATTCGCGTGTGTTATGCAATTGGCACACCTGATGCAAAGGCACCAGGTAGAGGCGCGCGACGCCGCCTCGCGACACGAACCGAACCGCCAAGGGAGCTTTGCACCATGATCCGTTTTTCGACCGCGCTCGTCACGACCGCGCTGCTCGCCACCACGATCGCCGCCCCCGCACTCGCCCGCACGAAAGGACCCGCGACGATCACGATGAGCGCCAAGATGATGGACAACAAGGAAGGCCGCCTGTGCATGCCCAAGACGACGCTGGGCAACAAGGCGACCAAGGAGATGCCCGATACCCTCTGCCAGACCCGCACCGACTGGGAAGCGCAGGGCGTCACCTTCGTGGTGAAGTGAGGGCCACCCGTCATCCCCGAGTGCGATGGCACGGGGATGACGGCTTCACGCGTCGATCGCCTCTTCGTCCAGCCGCGCCGCATTTTCCTGGATGAAGGCGAAGCGGTGGGCGGGGTTGTTGCCCATCAGGCGGTCGACCAGGTCCTTTACGCCGGCGCGCTCCTCATATTCCTGCGGCAGCGTGATGCGGATCATGCCGCGCGTCTTCGGGTCCATCGTCGTCTCGCGCAGCTGGATCGGATTCATTTCGCCCAGCCCCTTGAAGCGCGCGACCTCGACCTTCTTGCCCTTGAACGCGGTGCGTTCCAGCTCGGCGCGGTGCGCGTCGTCGCGCGCGTAGAGCGATTTCGCGCCCACCGTCAGCCGATAGAGCGGCGGCTGCGCGAGATAGAGGTGCCCGCGCCGCACCAGATCGGGCATCTCCTGGAAGAAGAACGTCATCAGCAGCGTCGCGATATGCGCGCCGTCGACGTCGGCGTCGGTCATGATGACGATCCGCTCGTAGCGCAGATTGTCGGGCACGCAGTCCTTGCGCGTGCCGCAGCCGAGCGCCTGGATCAGGTCGGCGATCTCTTGATTAGCCAGGATCTTTGCGCTCGTCGCGGATGCGACGTTCAGGATCTTGCCGCGGATCGGCAGGATCGCCTGCGTCTTCCTGTCGCGCGCCTGTTTCGCCGAACCGCCGGCCGAATCGCCTTCGACGATGAACAGCTCCGTGCCCTCCGGCGAGTCGGCGGCACAGTCGGTCAGCTTGCCGGGCAGGCGCAGCTTGCGCGCACTCGTCGCGGTCTTGCGCTTGACCTCGCGCTCCGCCTTGCGCCGCAGCCGCTCGTCCATCCGGTCAAGCACATAGCCGAGCAGGGCCTTGCCGCGCTCCATATTGTGGCCGAGCCAATGATCGAAATGGTCGCGCACCGCCTTTTCGACGAGGCCCGCCGCCTCCGGGCTGGTCAGACGGTCCTTGGTCTGACTCTGAAATTGCGGATCGCGGATGAAGACGCTGAGCATCAGCTCGCTGCCGACCATCACGTCGTCCGCGGTGATGTCCTTCGCCTTTTTCTGGTTTACCAGCTCGCCGAACGCGCGCAGGCCGCGCACCAAAGCCTGGCGCAGTCCCTGTTCGTGGGTGCCGCCGTCGGGGGTCGGGATCGTGTTGCAATACCAGCTGTAGCTGCCGTCGCTCCACAGCGGCCAGGCGACCGCCCATTCGACGCGGCCCTGTTCGTTCGGGAAATCCTGTCGCCCGGCGAAGAAATCCGCGGTGGCGCATTCGCGGCCACCGATCTGTTCCTTGAGGTGGTCGGCAAGGCCGCCGGGGAACTGGAACACCGCCTCTGCCGGCGTATCCGTGCTCTCGACCAGCGAGGCGGCGCACTTCCAGCGGATTTCGACCCCGGCGAACAGATACGCCTTCGACCGCGCGAGCTGATACAGCCGCTTGGGCTTGAAGCCGAGCTCAGGCCCGAAAATCTCGACGTCGGGGGTGAAGGCGACCGAGGTGCCGCGCCGGTTGGGCGCCGCGCCGACATGCTCCAGAGGCCCCAGCGTCTGGCCGCGGCTGAAGCGCTGGCGATACAGTTGTCGGTCGCGCGCGACCTCGACCAATGTGTCGCTCGACAATGCATTGACGACGGACACGCCGACGCCGTGCAGGCCGCCGCTGGTCGCATAGGCCTTGCCGGCGAACTTGCCGCCGGAATGGAGCGTCGACAGGATCACCTCCAGCGCCGACTTATCGGGAAACTTGGGGTGCGGATCGACCGGGATGCCGCGGCCGTTGTCCACGATGGTCAGGCGGTTGCCCGGCTCCAGCGTCACCTCGATCCGCGTCGCATGGCCCGCGACCGCCTCGTCCATCGCATTGTCGAGCACCTCGGCGGCAAGGTGATGGAGCGCGCGCTCATCGGTGCCGCCGACGTACATACCCGGGCGCCGGCGGACCGGCTCCAGCCCCTCCAGCACCTCAATCGAAGAGGCGTCGTAGCTTGCCGCGGGTGCGCCCGTCGACGCGAACAGGTCATCGCTCATCGCGCGGAACCATAAGGGAACATCGCCCGTCGCGCCAGTCTCGACCCCGCCCATTTGTTGCCCGCATGTTGCCGACCGATGCATAAAAGCCACACTCGCCCCGCCACGTCGCCCGTGGCCCGAAACCAGGACTGCATGGCGCGTTATGCGGGCAGTCTTGGTTCCGGGAGTAAAATTATGCGTCATCTTATCGTCACAACGTTCGCCGCCGTGCTCGCCGCCGTGCCCGCCCTCGCGCAGGCGCAAGATGCGCTCGGAGAAACCACGGCGGACCGGCCCTTCGCCGGCGTCTACATCGGCGCGGCGGGCGGCTATGACGTCCAGCCCAACGACGTCGGCTCGAGCATTCTGTTCGATCGCAACCTTGACGGGCGGTTCGGCGACACGGTGACGACGGCGGCAGGGGCCAACGCCTTCTCGCCCGGCTTCTGCAACGGTCGCGCGGTCGGTGCGACGCCGACGCCGGGCGGTTGCCGGAACGATCGCGACGGTTGGGCCTATTACGGGCGCGTCGGCGCGGACACGCAGCGCGGCAACATCGTCGTGGGTGCAGTCGGCGAATTCGGCAAGTCGGAGATCACCGACAGCGTCAGCGCCTATTCGACGACGCCCGCGAATTACGTGATGACGCGCACCGTCGACTGGGAAGCGAGCATTCGCGGCCGCGCGGGCTATGCGGCGAACACGACGTTGTTCTACGGCACGTTCGGCGTCGGCTACGCGCGGATCGACCGCAGCTTCAGCACGACCAACACCGCCAACACCTTCACCGGTCGTGGCGACCGCAACCAATGGGGTATCCTAGGCGGCGGCGGCATCGAGCAGAAGCTCGGCCGCAATTTCTCGATCGGCATGGAATATATGTACCATCAGTATGACGACGACGCCTATCGCGTCCGCGTCACGCAGGGGACAGCGCCGGCGACCAACCCGTTCGTGCTCGCGCCCAACACGACGGGCACAGACCTGCGCCGTTCGGACACCAAGTTTCGCTGGCATTCGCTGCGCGCGACGGCCGCGTTCCGGTTCTGAGGCGAAGAGCGTTCCGCGCGCGGCGCGGGACGCTCTGGATTGCGGTCTGCCCCCTATGGCGATGTCCAACGGCTATCGCGGGGAAGCCTGGGGGCGATGCCGCCATAACCGTCATCAGAAAAGGGCGACCGGTTCCAGCCGCCCTGTTCATTGGTGACGTTCATTGGTGACCGCGGACGTGACGGGAGTGAATCCCATGACGTCGGACGCGGCTGGTGGCCGCGCCGGCCGGGCGGCACCGCGAGCGCTTGCCCGGCTTAGCGCACGCGCGGGCCGCCGAACGGCAGCGGCGGGGGGGGACGGCGGTCGCGGCGGGGGAGCTGCGCCTGATAGGCGTGGCCGCAATGCTGCACGCAATAGGGGAAGCCCGGGTTCACCTTGTCGCCGCAGAAATGGAAGTCCGGCTCGCCCGGATGGCCGATCGGCCATTTGCAGATCCGGTCGCTGAGATCGAGCAAGGTCGTCTTGCCCGCGATCTCCGGCGACGGCTTGGCCGGCACGAGGCGGCGCGGCGGCGCAGGCGTCGAGGGCGCCTGCTGTTCGCCGGGCGATTGCCGCACGAAGCCGCCGGGGCCGACCGAGCGGAGCACCGGCTGCGGATCGCGCACGGGCGGCTCGGCCGCCGGGGCGGTGGGCGCGGCCGGGACGGTTTCGGCCTCCGGCTCGGGCTCTGGCTCGGGCGCCGGGGCGGGCGGCGGCGGCGGGGTTGGCGGCGACGCGGCGGCGGCCACCGGCTCGACCGGCGCGGGCTGCGCCTTCGCATCCGGCTCGTTCGCCTTCACCGGCGACGGACGCGATTGCAGGCCCAGGCGGTGCGCCTTGCCGATCACGGCGTTGCGGCTGACGCCGCCGAGCGCATCGGCGATCTGGCTGGCGGTCTGCCCCGCCTCCCACATCGTCTTGAGCGTGTCGATCCGCTCGTCGGTCCAGGACATGATCTTTCCTTACTCGTGCGTCAGCCGGGTTGCAGGCGGCAGCCGCTGCGGTTACCCGCTTGGCGCATGAGCAGCCAGCCCCCAATCGGCCAAATTCCTTCGGCGATCCGGTCCGCACCCGGCGTCCCGGTGATCCGGAACGTGAACTGGGGCGGCCTGAAGACCCTCTATGTGAAGGAGGTGCGCCGGTTCTTCAAGGTCCAGCTCCAAACGGTGTGGGCGCCCGCGATCACCACCCTGCTGTTCCTCATCGTCTTCACCATCGCGACCGGCGCGAAAAGCCCGGTCCATGTCGGCGGCGTCGTCATCCCCTTCGCCGATTTCATCGCGCCCGGCCTCATCATCAGCCAGGGGATGATGGGCCCCGCCTTCGCCAACGCCAGCTTCTCGCTACTCGTCGGCAAGATCCAGGGGACGATCGTCGATTACCTGCAACCGCCGCTGTCGACCGCGGAGCTGCTCGCCGCGCTGGTCGGGGGCGCGATGACACGCGCGTTCCTCGTCGGCTTCATCTGCTGGTGCGCGATGGCGCTCTATCCCGGCGTCCACGTCGCGGTCAGCCATCCGCTCGCCGTCCTGTGGTTCGGGTTCCTCGGCGCAGGCTTCCTCGCATTCCTGGGCGTCCTCACTTCGATCTGGGCGGAGAAGTTCGACCATGCCGCCGCGGTGACCAATTTCGTCATCGCGCCGCTGTCGCTGTTGTCGGGCACCTTCTATTCGGTCGACCGGCTCGCGCCCGCGTTTCGTGCGTTCAGCCACGCCAATCCGTTCTTCTACATCATCTCAGGGTTCCGTTACGGTTTCCTCGGCACCGCCGATTCGCCGATCCTGGTCGGCAGCATCGCGATCCTCGCCGCCGACGTCGCGCTCGGCATCGCCTGCTACATGCTGCTGCGCCGCGGCTGGAAGCTGAAGAGCTGATCCGCGCTGCCGCCCCGCTGGCCCTGATCGCGGCCGTTCCGGTTACCGCGGCGGCGCAGGCGGCGCCGGCGATCGACCCGACGCTGGACCAGCGCGCGCACCAGCTGATCGCGGTCCTCGCCGGCACCGCGGACTACGACACCTATTTCGCCCCCGCTTTCCGCACCGCGGTGCCGCGCGCCAAGTTCGACGCGCTCGCCGCGCAACTGCGCGCGAGTCTCGGCGCGCCGGTCGGGATCGCCGACATCGTGCCGGAGGGCCGCTGGGCCGCACAGCTGACGATCGCCTACCACCGCGGGACTGCCACGATGCGACTCGCGGTCGACCTGATGCCGCCGCATGCGGTATCGGGCCTGCTCGTCACCGGTACGCAGGTGGCAGACGATTCGGCGACGCGCATCGCCGCGGAGGTCGCCGCGCTGCCGGGGCATGCCGCGCTCGCGCTCTACCCGCTTGATGGCACGCCGCCGCCGATCGACGTCGCCGGCGCTCGGCCGATGCCGCTCGGCTCGGCCTTCAAACTGTGGGTGCTCGCCGAACTCGCGCGCCAGGTCGCCGCCGGCACGCATCGCTGGGATGAGGTGGTGGCGACCGGTGTCCCATCCCTGCCGTCGGGCATCCTGCAAGGCTGGCCGCGCGGCACGCCGATGACGGTGCAGGGGCTCGCGACGCTGATGATCGCGGCCAGCGACAATACCGCGACCGACACGCTGATCGCACTGCTCGGCCGCGACGCGGTCGATGCGACCGCCGCCCGATACGGCGCGACCGGCCCGGTGCTGACGACGCACGAGGCGTTCGCCATCAAGGCCGATGCCGCGCTGACCGCGCGCTGGGCCGCCGCCGATGCCGCCGCGCGGCGCGCGATGTTGCGCGATCCCGCGCTGGCGCTCGCCACGCGCGCGCTCGACGCGATGATGTTCTCCGGCGCACCGCTCGCCACCGACAATGTCGAATGGTTCGCCGCGCCCCGCGACATTGCCCGACTGCTCGGGGACCTGCGCGATGCGGGACCGGTGGTGCGCGCCATCCTCGCGGTCAATCCCGGCGTCGACCCGGGCAACCGCGCCCGGCTCGCCTATGTCGGGTTCAAGGGCGGCTCCGAACCCGGCGTCGCCGCGCTCGCCTATCTGGTGCAGGCGAAGGACGGCCGCTGGTACGCGCTCGTCGCCGGCTGGCACCGTCCCGACGCTGCGGTCGACGAGGCGCGCCTAGCCGCGCTGGCGATGCGCGCGCTGACGCTTGTCGGCCGATAACCGGCGTTGCGCGGCGGGAAGGGGCCACTGTCGCACTCAGGTGCGACACATCGGGCCTAAAGCTCGGCGGTGCCCCGATCCCGCTCCTCCGCCAGCAAGCCGTAGATCAGCGAATCGCGTATGCCGATATGCGTCTGCCATTCGCCGCGCAGCCGCCCCTCCAGCGTGAAGCCGAGTCGCTCGAGCAGACGGATCGAGGCCTTGTTGTCGGGATCGGTATCGGCGAAGACACGGCGATAGCCTTCGGCGAAGAGGCGATCGATCACTGCGGCCACCGCCTCGCGCGCGATCCCCTGCCCGGTCGCGTCGCGCGCGATCAGATAGCCGATCTCGGCGACGCCGCCCTGCCGCTTCGGCCCCGCGGCGACGAAGCCGACCGCGCGCGCCTCGCCCGTGCGCAGGATCGCCCAGGCACGCCATGGTCCATCGCCGCGCTCCGCGAAATGCGCGGCGAGGTCGTCGACGCTGGCGAAGGGCGGATGCGACCACCAGCGCATCGCATCGGGATCGGCCATCGTCGCGAACAGCGCCGCGGCGTCCTGCGCCCCACGCGGCCGCAGCGTCAGCCGCGCCGTGGTCAGCGTCGGCGTCGGCGTCGGCGTGGGCGTCACGCGGTCAGCGCGTCGACCAGCGAGCGTACCTTTGCCTGTCGCCATTGCGGCAACGGTGCCACCAGCCAATAACCCATGCGCGAGGGCTGCGGCTCGCCCACCACGACCAGCCGGCCCGCCGCGATGTCGCGCGCGGCAAGCAGTTCGGGCACGGTCGCCTGGCCCAGCCCGGCCGCGGCGGCATCGATCGCCAGTCCCGCGTCGGCGACACGGACGAGCGCCGCGCCGTCGCCATCGCCGGGCCAGCCGATCCGCGCGGTGCCGCCCGCACCGGGGGCGGCGACGGTCACCATGCCCTCCGACTCGATCGCCTCGCCCTCATGCTCGCCCGGCCCCTCGCCCCAACGGACCGCCAGGTCGAGGTTCGCCTCGGTAAAATCGATCGCGCTGCCCGCGCCGTGGCTGTCCGCGGCGACCAGGACGAAGCGCAGATCGGGATCGCGCGCGGCGATCGCCGCGAGCCGCGGCATCAGCCATTTCTCCGTGACGTCGCGCGGCGCGGCGATGGTCAGCGACTTGGACGACTGGCCCGCCTGCATCGCGCGCACCGCTTCCTCGAACTGGAGGAAGCCATCGCGCAACGGGGCGAGCCCGGCTTCCGCCTCCGGCGTCAGTTCCAGCCCGCGCGTCGTGCGGCGGAACAGCACGACGCCCAACGTATCCTCCAGCGCGCGTATCTGCTGGCCGACCGCAGCCGGCGTCACCGCCAGCTCGTCCGCCGCGCGCGTGAACGACAGGTGCCGCGCCGCGGCGTCGAGCACGCGGAGCCCGTTCAGCGGCAGATGCGTGCGCTTCATGTCTCCACCGCCGGCGCGATCAGCGCGAAACGGGGAATCGCGACGTCGAACGCGCCGCCGTCGGCACCGACCATGCGGTAACTGCCCTGCATCGCGCCCGACGGCGTCGCCAGCGGGCAGCCGGAGACATAATCGTAGCTGCCGCCCGGCGCGATCACCGGCTGGTCGCCGACGACGCCCTCGCCCTCGACGCTGTGCCGCGCGCCGCGGCCATCGGTGATGATCCAGTGGCGGGTGAGCAGCTGGACGGGCGTGCGCGTCGCATTCTCGATGCGGATGTGATAGGCCCAGCACCAGCGGCCGCGCGTCGGCTCCGACTGATCGGACAGATAGCTGACCGCCACGCGCACGGTGACCCCGTCGGTGGTTTCGGCATGCGGGAAGAACTGCTTCACGCCGCCATCCTCACAACCCCGCGACCCGCAACGCCTGGTCGAGGTCGTCGATCAGGTCCTGCGCATCCTCAAGCCCGACGTTGAGGCGCAGCAGCCCCTCGGTCACGCCCATCTCCGCGCGAACCTCCGCCGACACGCCGGCATGCGTCGTCGAGGCGGGATGCGTCATCAGCGAGCGCGAATCGCCGATGTTGTTCGAAATGTCGATCAGCGTCAGCGCGTCGAGCAACGCATGCGCCTGCTCACGCCCCTCCACCTCGAACGCGAAGATCGGACCGGTCGCGCGCATCTGGCGCATCGCGAGGTCGTGCTGCGGATGGCCGGGCAGGCCGGGGTGCAGGATGCGCGGCACGCGCGGCTCCAGGAAGCGGCCGACCGCGAGCGCATTGTCCGACTGGCGCATGATCCTGAGGTCCAACGTCTCCAGCCCCTTCATCACCACCCATGCGTTGAAGGGCGACAATGTCGGCCCGGTGTTGCGGGTGAAGGGCAAGAGCGTGTTGGTGATGAAATCCTCGGTCCCGCACACCGCGCCCGCCAGCACGCGCCCCTGCCCGTCCATCATCTTCGTCGCCGAATAGGCGGTGACGTCGGCGCCGAAATCCATCGGCCGCTGCAAGGCGGGCGTCGCAAAGGCGTTGTCGACCACCGTCGTGATACCGCGTTCGCGCGCGATGGCGCAGATCGCCGACAGGTCCGCGACGTCCATCGTGGGATTGGCGGGCGTTTCAAAGAAGAAGACCTTCGTCTCGGGCCGTACCGCATCGAGGAACTGCTGCGGGTCGCGCGCATCGACGATCGAGGTCGCGATGCCGAATTTGGGCAGCAACGTGTCGGTCAGCCAGCGGCACGATCCGAACGCCGCGCGTCCGCCGACCAGATGGTCGCCCGCCTGCAACTGGCACAGCAGCACCGCGGTCATCGCCGCCATGCCGCTCGCCATCGTCCGGCACGCCTCTGCGCCCTCGAGCAGCGCGATCCGGTGCTCCAGCATCTCGACGGTCGGATTCTGCAGCCGGGAATAGGTCATCCCCTGCTGCTCGCCCGCGAACCGGGCCGCCGCGTCCGCCGCGCGGTCGTAGGTGTAGCCGGACGTTAGGAACAGCGCCTCGCTCGTCTCGCCATATTCGCTGCGCGCGGTGCCGCCGCGCACCGCGAGCGTCGCGGGACGCCAGTTCTGGGTGATCGAGCGGTCCTGGCCTGCCTTGCGCTTCATGACGATGCGCTTTGCCGGGAAGCGGCGCGGGGGGCAAGGGCGCGCAGGGGTGCGTGCGTCTTGCCAAGCGGCGCGGCAGCGGGGAGAACGCAGCTCTCGTGCGCCCCGTGTCCCGCTCCCTGCCCCGTCCCCTGGCCGCCGCCGTCCTCATCGGCCTCGTCGCGCAGGCCCTGTTCGCCTGGCGGCTGGCAACCCCGCATACCTATGTCTTCGACGAGGTGCATTACGTCCCCGCCGCGGAGGTGCTCGGCCGCTTGTGGGGGCCGACCAACACCGAACATCCCCTGCTCGGCAAGACGCTGATCGCGCTCGGCATGCGGCTGTTCGGTAACGACCCGCTCGGCTGGCGGGCGTTGTCGACGCTGGCGGGCACGGGCGTCGTCCTCGGCGTGTTCGCGATCCTGTGGCTGGGGCTCGGCCGCCTGCGCCCCGCGGTGGTCGGCGCGCTCCTCGCGATGCTCAATTTCACCGTCTTCGTGGAGGCGCGGATCGCGATGCTCGACGGGTTCATGGCCGCCTTCGTCGTGCTCGGCCTCGCCGCCTTGCTCTGGGCGATGCGCGGCACGGGCGGCGCGGTGTGGCGGCGCTGGCTGCTTGGCGGTGTGCTGCTCGGCCTCGCGATGGGATGCAAATGGACCGCTCTGCCGTACGTCGCGCTCGCGGGCGCGGGGTTCGTCTGGCTGCGCCGCGGCCGGCCGGATCGCTGGCCGGGCCTGCCCTGGGCGGCGGGGCTCGGGGTGCTTGGCCTGGCGAGCGGGGGCGCCTATCTTGCGACTTTCCTGCCCGCCTTCTTCTACGCCAGCGCGCCGATGACGTTGGGGCGGCTGATCCCCTTCCAGCTCGACATGTACCGCCAGCAGACCGAGGTGTTGCCTGCGCACGCCTATCAGTCGCCCTGGTACAGCTGGCCGTTCGCCTATCGCCCGATCTGGTATTTCTACGCACCCGCCGATGGCGCGCAGCGCGGCATCCTGATGCTCGGCAATCCGGCGGTGATGTGGGGCGGCCTCGTCGCGGTCGCGGCCTGCCTGTGGGCGGGACTCCGGCATCGCGCGACACCGCCGCTGCTCGCCGCTTTGCTGTGGATCGCCAGCCTCGCGATGTGGGCCGTTATCCCGAAATCGCTCGGCTTTTATTATTATTACTATCTGTCGAGCATCTGGCTGGCGATCGCACTCGCCGTCGCCTTCGACTGGTGGCGCGACCGCCTACGCTATGCGGACGAGGCGTTTCTGCTGCTCAGCGCCGTGCTGTTCGTCCACTTCTACCCGATCCTCGCCGCCACCGCGCTCGCTGGTCCCGACACGTTTCGGCGCTGGATGTGGTTGCACAGCTGGATCTGATCAGGATGCCGGCACGCTCGCCGCCACCGGCGCGGCGGCGTCGCTCGCCGCCGGCGTATTGGGCGCCCCAGCGACGGGTATTGCGGCCGGCGTCTGCGCAACGGTGTCGGCGGGCGTCGCGGTCGGCGTGGGTGCCGCGGTCGGGGCGGGGACGGCGACTTCGGCGACCGCCGGCGGGGGCAGCGTCGCGACCACCACCGGCGGCGTCACGCGCGGCTCGTAATAATCGCGCCACTTCTCGAAGGCGGAGAAAAAGGCGATGAACGGATGGTCGATCCGCGCCAGCGACGCGCGCGCAAAGGTCGGCAGGTTCGGATCGGTGACGTTGAGCACCGCCGCAATCTCCTGCCGCGCAACCGCGCAGAAGGCGACGCGGATCGCCGGCGCGCTGTAGAAATTGTATAGCCGCGTCTGGTTGTCGTCGAACGCCGCCTCCCAGTCGCTCCAGCCCGTCTCCTGCCACTCGTCGCGATATTTGCGGATAT
Organism: Sphingomonas sp. FARSPH; assembly: GCF_003355005.1. Taxonomy (NCBI): domain Bacteria; kingdom Pseudomonadati; phylum Pseudomonadota; class Alphaproteobacteria; order Sphingomonadales; family Sphingomonadaceae; genus Sphingomonas; species Sphingomonas sp. FARSPH. Next base: position 820,811 of record NZ_CP029985.1, read on the forward strand.
ACGTATCCAGCCCGACGCGATGGCCGATCAGCCATGCGTTATAGGGTTCGACCACGCCGCCACCCGCGGCCTCGCACGCCAGCGCCGCGACGTTGAGCGCACCGCGCAGATGCCAGACCGCGGCGGCATCGGTCATGCGGAAATTGGGCGTGACGAAGGTGCCGTCCTCGCGCTTCGCCGGGATATCCATCCCGGCATAGCCGCCGCGCGGCATCGTCGGCGGGGGTGGCGGGGGCGGCGGCAGCGTCGCGACGACGGGGGGCGGCATCACCGGCTGGGTGGCGCACCCGGCCAGCATCGCCGCGGGCACGAGGATCGGCAGCCAGCGTCCGCGCATCGTCATCGTTTGTCTCAACCTCCAGCCACCACGACCACGCCGCAATGGTGCCGCAGCATCATGCCCGGCACGCATCGTGCGCAGCTAGTCGCTGCCCGCCGAACGCCGCAAGGGGCGCTGCGATCCCCCGGCCTCGGTACGCGGCGACCTGCGCGCCGCCCCGACCCCGATGGTCAGCGCGCCCCCGCCGCCCCATAACCGGCGGCAGGGCCCGACGCCGCGATCGGCCCGCCCGCCGCCTGGAACATCGCCACCGTGTCGGTCAGGCGCGCGGCGCGCGCCTGGACCAGTTGCTGGCGCGCCTGGGCATCGGCAGCGGTGGCGTTGAGCAGTTGCAGCGTGCCGACGCTGCCCAGCGCAAGCTGTCGCCGGGCAAAGGTCAGCGCCTGGTCCGCCGCATCGCTCGCCCGCGTCGCCGCGGTCAGCGCATCGCCGTCGGTGCGCAGCGCGGTCAGCGCATTGGCGACGTCGCCGAACGCCTGCAGCACCGCTGCGCGATATTGCGCCTTCGCCCCCTCCAGCGCGGCCTCGGCGGCCTTTTGCTGATGACGCAGCGCGCCGCCGTGGAAGATCGGCTGCGTGATGCCGCCGATCAGGCTCCAGAACGGATTGCCGGTGGCGAACATGTCGCCAAAGCGCTGCGCCGCGCCGCCCGCATTGGCGCCGAGCTGGATGCTCGGCAGCCGCGCCGCGATCGCCGCGCCGACATCGGCGCCAGCGCCTTCCAGCTGCGCCTGCGCCGCCCGCACGTCTGGCCGCCGCGCGACCAGGTCTGACGGCACCACCGCGGGCAACGCCTGCGGAAGCGTCAGCGACGCCATGTCGGGCAGCGGCGGCAGCGCGATCCCCGCCGCACGGCCGATCAGCGTCCCGATCAGCACGCGCTGCTGCGCCTCCGCCCGCACCAGTGGCGGCAACGCGCCTTCCGCGGTGGCGAGCGCCGTCTGCTGCGTTGCGACGTCGGCGAGGCCGATGTCACCCAGCCGCTGGCGCTGCTGCATCTTGCCCAGGATGTCGCGATTGACCGCGATGCTCGTCTGCGCCGCAGCGATCTGGTCGGCAAGGCTGGCGCGCGCGATCGCCGCGGTGACGAGGTTCGCGACCACCGTCATCCGCGCGGCGTCCAGCCGGTGCGCCTGCACCGCGGCGGCGGCACGCGCGGAACGCAGCTTCGCGCGGTTGCCACCGAACAGATCGAGGTCGTAGCTGACCGTCCCCTGCACCGTATGCAGCGTGTAGAGCTGCTGATTCTGATCGGCGACGGCGGGCGACAGCGCGTTGGACACGCGCGTGCGCTGCGCCTGGTAACTGGCATCGACCTGCGGCAACAGCGCCGCGCCGGTGACGCGCGCCTGTTCCTGCGCCTGGCGCAACGTCGCCTCCGCCACCGCGACGTCGGTGCTGTGCGCCAGCGCCTCATCGACGAGCGCGTCGAGCGCGGGACTGCGAAACGCGCGCCACCAGTCGGCGGCGACCGCCGCCGTGGCGGTCGCCTGCACGGGGCCGCCAGCGGGCGTGATCGTCACCGCGGCGGGCGTCGGGGGCAACGCGGCGTGCGCATCGAGATCGCGGGGCCCGACGGTGCAGCCGGCCAGCAGCGCGGCCGTCGTCGCGCTTGCCAGCGCGAGAATGATCGACCGCGTCATGCCGGCACCTCCCCCTCGATCGCATCGGGTCGATGCTCACCCACATCCCGGCCATGCGCGCCCCGGTCCGCCGGCGACACGCGATGCGAGAATCGCGCGATCAGCACGGGAAGCAGCAGCAGGATCAGCACCGGCGCCAGCGTCATGCCGCCGACGACGACGAGCGCGAGCGGCTTTTGCACCTGGCTGCCGATACCGTGGGACAAAGCGGCTGGCAGCAGGCCGATCGCCGCGACCAGGCAGGTCATGACGACAGGACGCAGGCTGTTCTTCACCGTCGTCGCCAGCGCGACGTCGCGGTCCGCGCCTTCGTCGATCGCATTGTTGTAGGTCGTCACCACCAGAATGCCGTCCATCACCGCGATGCCGAACAGCGCGACGAAGCCGATCGCGGCGGATATGCTGAACGCCGTGCCGGTCAGCGCCAGCGCGATCACGCCGCCGACGATCGCCATCGGGATCGCGCTGAACGCGAGCAGGCTGTCGCGGATCGAGCCGAAATTGGCGTAGAGCAGCAGCAGGATGACGACGAGGCTGATCGGCACGACGATCTCCAGCCGCGCGATCGCGTTCTTGAGGTTGTCAAGCTCGCCCGCCCATTCCAGGTGATAGCCAGCGGGCAGGTGGACGTTGCGCTGGATGTGCGTGCGCGCCTCGTCCACCGCACCGCCGAGGTCGCGGCCGCGCACCGAGAATTTGATCGGGATGTAGCGTTCCTGATGCTCGCGATAGATGAACGAGGCGCCCGTCGTCAGCTTGATGTCGGCGACCTGCGACAACGGCACCTGGATCGTCCCCGATCCGTCGGGCGCGGGCGCGGCGATCGCGATCTGGCTGACCGATTCAATCGAATCGCGCTGCGCCGGCTTCAGCCGGACGACGATCGGGAAGTGCCGGTCGGTCCCCGCTTCGTACAGGTCCGACACCGAATTGCCGCCGATCGCCGCGGCGACGGTCGCGTTGACGTCGTCGGGCGTCAGGCCATACCGCGCCGCCTTGACCCGGTCGACATCGATGCGGACCGTCGGCTGGCCGAGCGACTGGAAGACGCCAAGGTCGGTGATGCCCTGCACCTTGGCCATCTGGTCCTTGATCTGGTCGGCGTATTTTTCCAGCGTCGGCAGGTCGGGGCCGAACAGCTTGATCGAATTGGCGCCCTTCACGCCCGATGCCGCCTCTTCGACATTGTCCTCGATGTATTGCGAGAACGAGAAGTCGACTCCGGGGAAACGCTGTTGCAGCTTCTTCGACAGTTCCTCGGTCATCGTCTCCTTGGTGACGCCGCTTGGCCAGGTGTCGAACGGCTTCAGGGGCACGAAGAATTCGGCGTTGAAGAACCCGGTCGAATCGGTGCCGTCGTCCGGGCGCCCCTGCGCCGACAGGACGGACTGCACCTCCGGATATTGCATGATGATCCGGCGCACCTGGTTGACCATCGGCTGCCCCGATTCGAGGCTGATCGACGCGGGCATCGTCGCGCGGATGTACATATTGCCTTCTTCGAGGTGCGGCAGGAACTCGATGCCCAGCGAGCGCACGCCGACCACCGCGAGCGCCAGCATCACCACGCCGCCGCCGATCGCCAGCACGCGGTTGGCGAGCGCGAAGGCGGCCGCCGGTTCGTAGGCGCGGCGCAGCTTGCCGACGATCCACGTCTCCACTTCCGATAACTTGTCGGGCAGCAGCAATGTCGCCAGCACCGGCGCGACGGTGAAGGTCGCGAGCAGGCCGCCGGTTATCGCATAGGCATAGGTCTTCGCCATGGGCCCGAAGATGTGGCCCTCGACGCCCGTCAAAGTGAACAGCGGCAGGAAGCTGGCGATGATGATCGCCGCGGCGAAGAAGATGCCGCGGCTGACCTCGCCCGACGCGCCCAGCACCGCGGAGAAACGGTTGGCCACCGTATAATGCCCGCGGCCGCTTTCGACGTGCGCGGAGCGTTCGACCATGTGGCGGAAGATGTTCTCCACCATGATGACGCTCGCGTCGACGACCAGGCCGAAATCGAGCGCGCCGACGGAGAGCAGGTTGGCGCTTTCCCCCTGCAACACCAGGAGCAGGATCGCGAAAGCGAGCGCGAACGGGATCGTCGCCGCCACGATCACCGCGCTCCTCAGATTGCCCAGGAACACCCACTGGAGCGCGAAGATCAGCAGGATGCCGACCACCATGTTCTCCAGCACGGTGTGGATGGTCAGGTTGATGAGGTCGGAGCGGTCGTAGATGCGCTGCAGCTGTACGCCCGGCGGCAGGATGCCCGACGCGTTGATGTCGGCGACTTCCTTCTGCACCGCCTTGATCGTCGGCATCGACTGCGCGCCGCGCTGCATCAGCACGATGCCCTGCACGATGTCGTCCTGGTCGTTGTAGCCGGCGATGCCGAGCCGCGGCGCATTGCCGATCTTCACATGCGCGACGTCCTTCAGGAAGATCGGCTGGCCGCCCGCGGTGCCCACCAGCACGTTCTCGATCCCGCTCGGCGACTGGATCAGGCCGACGCCGCGCACGATCGCGGCCTGGCTGCCGAAATTGATCGTCTGGCCGCCGACGTTGCCGTCGCTCTTCGACAGCGCGGTCAGCACCTGCGGGATCGACACGTTGTGCGCGACGAGCCGGTCGTTGTCGATGACGACGTCATACGTCCTGAGCTTGCCGCCCCAGCCGGTAACGTCGATAACGCCCGGGATCCGCTTGAACCGGCGGTCGAGGATCCAGTCCTGGATCGTCTTCAGATCCATCACCGAATAGCCCGGCGGCGCCGTCAGCTTGTAGCGGAAAATCTCACCCACCGGGCTTGTCGGCGAGATTGACGGCTGCGCGCCCCCGGCGAGCGGGGGCAGCTGCGACAGGCGATTGATGACCTGCTGCTTCGCCTGTTCGTTGGTGTAATCGTAGGTGAACTGGATCTTGATGTCGGACAGGCCGAACAGGCTGATCGCGCGGATCGCGGTCATGTGCGGGATGCCCGCCATGCCCACCTCGATCGGGATGGTGACGTTGCGCTCCATCTCCTCCGCGGACAGGCCCTTGGTCTGGGTGATGACCTCGACCATCGGCGGCACGGGATCGGGATAGGCTTCGATATTGAGGTTCGCGAAGCCGATCACGCCCGCGACCAGCATCGCGACGAAGACGCCGACGATCAGCAGCCGCTGGCGCAGCGCGAAGGAGACGATGCGGTTCATTCGCCCAGACCCGCCTCGTTGACGAACAAGGCGCCGGCGGTGACGATCTTCTCGCCGGGCGCAAGGCCGCTGGTCACGGTCACCTGGCCGTCGGTCGAGTCGCTCGTCTGCACGTTGCGCGCGGCGAGCAGGCCGTCGGGCCGCACCACCCAGACGCGCGCGGCGTCGCCTTCGTGGATCACCGCGGCGGCGGGTACGCGGATCGCCTCGCCCTGCCGGCGGCTGCGGATCGCAAAGCTCGCGAACATCTGCGGCTTCAGCGCGCCATCGGGATTGGCGATGCTCGCGCGCACCGGCAGGCGGTGCGTCTGCGGGTCGAGCGCCGCGCCGACGAGGTCGATCGTCGCGTAGAAGGTGCGGCCCGGCAGCGCCGGCGTCGTCACCGTCACCGCATCGCCGACATGGACGTCGCTCGCGTCGCTCTCGGCGACCTGCGCGACCAGCCAGACGCGCGACGGATCGGTGATCGTCATCACCGGCTTGTCGCCACCCTGCGCGACATATTGCCCCGCCGCCACGTCGCGCGACGCGATCAGCCCGCCGATCGGCGCGTGCAGCGTCGTCACGTCGTGGATGCCGGATACTTCGCCCACCGACTCCAGCCGCGCGATCTCGCCCGGCGTCTTGCCGAGAATGGCGAGCTTGTCGCGCGCCGCGCCGAGCGCGGCCGCCGCGGTCCGCGCGCTCGCCTGCGCCGCGACCAGATCGGCGCGCGCCTGCTGATAATCCTTCAGCGCGCCGCCCGCGGTCTGGTACATCTGCTGCTGGCGATCCGCGGTCCGCTGCGCCGCGACGAGCTGCGCCTGTGCGTTCTGGAACGCCGCGCGCGCCGAAAACAGCCCGCTGCGCGCATCGACGAAGTCGCTGGTCTTGATGAGCAGCAGCGGCTGCCCCTGCCGCACGCGCTGCCCCGCATCGGCGAGCACGCGGACGACCTGCCCGGAATAGGGCATGAGGACCGGCGTCGAATGGTTTCCGTCGACGGTGATCGCGCCCGTCGCCAGCGTCCGATCGCCCGTCGCCGCGACGCCGACGCGCATCGTCGTCAGCGACGCCATCTGCTGCGGCGTCAGGCGCAGCGTCCCCGGCGGGGTCGACGGTGGCGGGGCGGGCTCGTGATGCGTCAGCTTGCCGATCAACATGACGAGGATCGCGATCCCGACGAGCACGCCGACGACGATGCCCAGCCAGCGCACCTGCTGCGCGCGCGACAGCGTCCGGGTGGGGGGCAACGGTTCGGCGGGGGAAGAAGCGTGCATTCGGCGGTCCTGACGATATCCGACTGGCCCCGATACGGACGCTTCCTTACAAGTAGCTTACGGATGCTGCGCTGCGGGAAGGGACAACCGGGTTTTGCGGATTTTGCTGGTCGAGGACGATCCCGATCTCGCCCGCGAGCTGACCGACGCGCTGGAGCGGCGCGGGATGACGGTCGACCTCGCACGCGATACGGAGGAGGGCGCGGCGTTCCTGCATGCCGGCGCGCACGATGCCTTGCTGCTCGACCTCGGCCTGCCCGATGGCGACGGGCTCGCGCTGCTCCGGTCGCTGCGCGCGCGCGGCATGACGCGCCCCGTGCTGCTGCTCACCGCGCGCGGGACGGTGGAGGCGCGGATCGCCGGGCTCAACGCCGGCGCGGACGATTATCTCGTCAAACCGTTCGACACCGATGAGCTGCATGCGCGCATCCTCGCGGTGCTGCGTCGCCAGGGCGGGTATGTCGGAGAAACGCTCGGCTGCGGCGCGCTGTCGTTCGACATCGCCGCGCGGCGCGCGCGGATCGGCGACGCGGTGCTGACGCTGTCGACACGCGAGACGGAGCTGCTCGAACTGCTGCTGCGCCGGCAGGGCAGCGTCGTTCCCAAGCGGCTGGCGGAGGATCAGCTGTTCGGCGTCGGCGGCGATCTCGGCTCCAATGCGATCGAAGTCTACGTCCACCGCCTGCGCAAGCGGCTGGGCGATGCCGGCGGCGGGGTCCGGATCGAAACCGTGCGCGGCGTCGGCTACATGATCGTGGCGGATCGCCCCGGCGAGGCGGCATGACGCGCCCGCCGATCGCCGCGCGACTGCGACGCTTCTGGCCGCGGTCCCTGTTCGGACAGTTCATCGCGCTCCACGTCCTGCTGGGCGTGGTCGCCGCGGCCGTCCTGTCGCTGGGCGTTTCGGTGCTGCTGCACCGCACTGCCAACCATTATCAGCACGACCTGTTGCTGCAGCAGGCGGCGGCGGCGGAGCGCGTGCTGGCGCGTCGGCCCGACGCGACGATCGTCGCGGCGACCGACCTCCCGGTCAGCGGCCTGTCGATCGCGGTGCTCGACGCACGCCACGTCGCGCGCGTCGTTCACGGCCCGCCGCGCCCCGGCATCGCCGCCGCCGCGCCGCTGACCCGCGGGACGGTGTTCTTCCACCGCGGCAGCGTGCGCGCGCTCAGCCGCCCGTTCCGCCGTGGCTGGATCGTCGTGTCGCAGGATTCGGATGCGCCGCAGGTCGTCACCGACGATATCGTCCGCGCCTTCCTCACCCGTTTCGCACTCCTGCTCCTGCCATTCGCCGCGCTGCTGCCGCTGATCGGCGCGCTGCTCACCCGGCGGCTGACGCGGCGGATGCGGACCGTGTCCGCGATCGCGGCGGGGATCGGGCCGCGTGCGATCGACCAGCGGCTGCCGCGCGGTACCCTGCCCCTGGAGGTCGAACCCCTGGCGATCGCCACCAATGCCGCGCTCGACCGCCTCGAAAAGGGCTTTCGCGCGCAGGCCGCCTTCGCCGCCGACATCGCCCACGAACTGCGCACCCCGCTCGCGATCGTGCGATTGCGCGCGGAAAAGGTTGCGGACGACGACCAGCGCCGCGCGCTGCTCGACAGCCTCGACCGCGCCTCGCGCGTCGTCGGCCAGTTGCTCGGCCTCGCCGACCTCGAACGGCGCGTCGAGGATGCCGGCACGCGCATCGACCTTGCCGCGATCGCCGAAGACGTCGTCTCGGCGCGCGCGCCCGCCGTCCTCGCCGGCGGTCGGACGATCGGGCTGGAGGATCACGGCGCGATCCCGCTGCACGGCTTTGCCGGCCCGCTGACGCTGGCACTCGAAAACCTCGTCGACAATGCCGCACGCCACACGCCGCCCGGCACGCAGATCACCGTCACGATCGGCCCCGGCGCGCGCCTGTCGGTGCGCGACGACGGCGAGGGCATCGCCCCCGACCAGGCGGACCGCCTCACCGAGCGCTTCTTCCGCGGCGACGCCCCCCGTACGGAGGGTCATGGCATCGGTCTGTCGATCGTCCAGCGCGTGGTGGAGGCGCATCACGGCACGCTGATGATCGCCGCCGGGCCGGATGGACGCGGTGCGGTATTCGCGATGACGTTCCGGGGGGCGTGACGGCAGCGTCCAACGAGCGCCACCACCCGACTTCCCGCGCGTGACGGATCGGCCTCAAACCAGCAGGATTCCCCTATGCCTTCCTCCCGCCATCTTCTCGCCTTTGCCGCTCTTTTGGCTGGCGATCCCGCACTGGCCGCCGTACCGTCCGGCAGTCTTGCCAAGCGCGCGTGGATTCTCAGCGAAATCGACGGCCGGGCGGTCGGGACCCGCCCTGACGAGGCGACGCATGTCATCTTCGGCGCCGATCACCGGGTCGGCGGCGGCACCGGCTGCAATAGCTTCGCCGGCGATGCGATCCGCTGGTCCAGCGACCGGACCGGAACGCGCGGACGCTTCCGCTTTAACCCCACGGTCGGGATGCCGTGGACGTTGGTGCAATGTCGGCCGTCTCCGGCCGAGCGGGACGGCGCGTCGTTCTGGCAGAGGATGCGTCGGCCCGCGTCGTGGCGCGCCTCCGCGACGCAGCTGACGAGCACCTTCGCCGACGGACGCATCGCGCGGCTCACCCCGGCACCTCGCCCCTAGCCGGCACGCGATGGCGCACCGCCGACCACCGCTTATATTGTCCTGATGCACCGCGTCGCCGAAGCCCTGGTCCTTGCCGTCCGTGTTCACGGCGAGCATGGCGCGGTCGTCCGCGCGCTGACCCGCGACGACGGCGTCCAGCCCGGCTACGTCCGCGGCGGGCGATCGCGCGCACTGAGACCGATTCTGCAACCCGCCAACACCATCCGCGGCGAATGGCGCGCACGGACCGGGGAACAGCTCGCCGCGCTCACCGTCGAGCCGCTGCACAGCCGCGCCGCGTTGCATTCCCAGCCGCTGCCCGCCGCCGCGCTCGCCTGGGTCGCCGCGTTCACTGCCGCCGCACTGCCCGAGGCGCAGCCGTATCCACGCGTCCATGATGCGCTCTCCGGCCTGCTCGACGCGATCGAGGCGGCGCCCAGCGCACGTGGCTGGGCGGCGGCGCTGGCGCGTTACGAACTGCTGCTGCTCGCCGAACTCGGTTTCGGCCTAGACCTTTCGGCGTGCATCGTTACCGGCGCATCCGACGATCTGGCCTTCGTCAGCCCGAAAAGCGGCGGCGCGGTGTGCGCCGGGGCGGCATCGGGCTACGAACGCCGCCTGTTTCCGCTGCCCGCCTTCCTGCGCGACGGCGGCAGCGCGGACTGGCCCGAGGTGTTCGATGGCCTGCGGATCACCGGCCATTTCCTGGCGCGCGACCTGCTCGTCGACCGCCGCGTCGACGCAATGGCGGCGCGCGCGCGGCTCGTCGACCTGATGCAAAGGGCGGTTGCCTGAACGCTGCGCCCTCGCCATGAAGCCGCGACGACAGCAATCGCGTGACAGGAAAGCGTCCATGCCCCTCGTAGCAATCCTCGCCGGCGACGGCATCGGCCCCGAGGTGACGGCCGAGGCGCGGCGCGTGCTCGAGGCGCTGGAGCTAGACCTGACGTTCGAGGAAGCGCCGGTCGGCGGCGCGGGCTATGAGGCCGCGGGCCATCCCCTGCCGCCCGAGACGCTGGCGCTCGCGCGCCGCGCGGATGCGATCCTGTTCGGGGCGATCGGCGATCCACGCTACGAGAAGCTCGACCGGCATCTGCGCCCAGAGGCAGCGCTGCTCGGCCTGCGCAGCGCGCTCGGCCTGTTCGCGAACATCCGCCCCGCGACGATCTTCCCCGCGCTCACCCACGCCTCCAGCCTCAAGCCCGACGTGGTCGAGGGCCTCGACATCGTCATCGTGCGCGAACTCACCGGCGACGTCTATTTCGGCGACAAGGGCCAGCGCACCACCGACGCAGGGCTGCGCGAGGGCTACGACCTGATGCGCTACGACGAAAACGAAGTGCGCCGCATCGCCACCGTCGGCTTCGAGATCGCGATGCGGCGGAAGCGCAAGCTCTGCTCGGTTGACAAGGCGAACGTGCTCGAAACGTCGCAGGTGTGGAGGGACGTCGTCATCGCGCTGTCGGCGGACTATCCCGAGGTCGCGCTGACGCACATGTACGTCGACAATGCCGCGATGCAGCTGGTGCGCGCGCCGACGCAGTTCGACGTCATCGTCACCGGCAATCTGTTCGGCGATATCCTGTCCGACCAGGCGAGCATGTGCGCCGGATCGATCGGCATGCTGCCCAGTGCCTCGCTCAGCGCATGGAGCGGTGCCAACGGCATGTACGAACCGATCCACGGCTCCGCCCCCGACATCGCCGGTCAGGGGCGCGCCAATCCGTGTGCCGCGATCCTCTCCGCCGCGATGCTGCTGCGCCATTCGCTGGACGACGAAGCATCGGCGCAGCGCGTCGAGGCGGCGGTGGCACGTGCGCTCGACGGCGGTGCGCGGACGGCGGACCTCGGCGGCACGCTGTCGACGCGCGCGATGGCGGATGCGATCCTCGCCGCGCTATGAGCGACCTTCTCGAGATCGCGGTCGTCATCCCGACCTTCAACGAGCGCGCGAACGTGCCGACGCTGGTGGCGAAGCTCGACCAGGCGCTGGCGGGACGCGCGTGGGAAGCGATCTTCGTCGACGACGACAGCCCCGACGGCACCGCCGATGTGGCGCGCGAGCTGGCGCGGCTCGACCGGCGCGTGCGCGTCATCCAGCGGATCGGTCGGCGCGGCCTGTCGTCCGCCTGTATCGAAGGGATGTGCGCCACCGCCGCGCCCGTCGTCGCGGTGATCGATGGCGACCTTCAGCATGACGAGACGTTGCTGCCCGCGATGCTCGACCTGCTGCAGCGCGATGCCGAACTCGACGTCGTCGTCGGATCGCGCTTCGTCGCGGGCGGCGGCACCGGCGACTGGGATCGCGACCGCGTCGCCAAGTCGGCCTTCGCGACGAAGCTGTCACGCCGGGTGCTGAAGGGCGATCTGTCCGATCCGATGAGCGGCTTCTTCGCGATCCGCACGGACCACGTCCGTCGCCTCGCGCCCGATCTGTCGGCGATCGGCTTCAAGATCCTGCTCGACCTGATGACCGCGGCGCCCGAACCGCTGCGCTTTGCCGAGCTGCCCTACACCTTCCGCGTGCGGACCGCCGGGGAGAGCAAGCTCGATCACGTCGTCGCCATGGAATATCTGATCGCGCTTTACGACCGCTTGTTCGGGCACGTCGTGCCGGTGCGCTTCGCGATGTTCTCCGGCATCGGCGTGCTCGGCGTCGGCGTGCACATGGGCGTGCTCGGCACCGCGCTCGAACTGGGCGCAAGCTTCCTGTTTGCCCAGATTCTGGGTGCGTTCAGCGCTATGACTTTCAACTTCTTCCTCAACAACACCCTAACCTACCGCGAACGAAGACTTAAAGGATTTCGGCGATTACTTGACGGCTGGGTCACTTTTTGCATTGTTTGCTCTGTCGGATTGATCGCCAATATCGGCATTGCTGCCTTTCTTCACGATTTTAAGAACGGAGGCGCTGCAGGTTCTGCGATGATAGGGATTTTGGTCGGCGCTGTCTGGAATTATGCATTGTCATCGAAATTCATATGGGGTCGATACTGATTTTGCTCGAAGGAACGAGTAATTCGATCGATGCGGACGACAGGGCCGTTAATTTCGGGTCGAGCCCGAAAGCAAGCATAGCAGTGAGCCGCGCCTAGTTTGCCGGAGGCTCCAATTCCTGAAAAGGCGCCGTATGAGCAAAGCAGCGAATATGTTTTGCTCGGAGGTCTGCGAACGGGCGGTGCGGCTGGCGCGGGATCACGAGCGTGACCCGCCGTCGATGGGCGGCGGCGAACTGCGTAAAGCAAACGACATCCCGCGCAAGGCGTCCGCATATTGGCCCGGGCGGAGCGCGATCGCCCGTTCCGGCGATTATCGCCTGCATTGACGAAGGCCGCGATGCCCATGAGATGAATTACCATCTCTGAGCGGTTATGATCTGCGCCTCCGTAGCACCGCCTGGACCACAGTTGCCGCTAGATCGCGATCTCTGAGCGGTTATGATGCGGGCACGCCGCTCACCCGCGCACACCTGGTTGCCGCTGGACCGCGATCTCTGAGCGGTTATGATGCGCTCAATAACTTTCTCGGGCAGTCTACCGTTGCCGCTGGACCGCGATCTCTGAGCGGTTATGATGCGACCGATAAGGACGCGCCCGCCCGACTGGTTGCCGCTGGACCGCGATCTCTGAGCGGTTATGATGTCGTGAGCGAGGACGCAAAGCCGATCGTCGTTGCCGCTGGACCGCGATCTCTGAGCGGTTATGATTCGCTGTTCGGCAGTACGACGACCGTTACGTTGCCGCTGGACCGCGATCTCTGAGCGGTTATGATCGTCATTGTGCGGCTGAAACCGCCCGAGATGTTGCCGCTGGACCGCGATCTCTGAGCGGTTATGATCTCGCGCATCGCTGCGGCGTCCTACAGCAGGTTGCCGCTGGACCGCGATCTCTGAGCGGTTATGATGCGAAGCCCGCCAGCCCGGCCCGTCAGGGCGTTGCCGCTGGACCGCGATCTCTGAGCGGTTATGATCAGCAAGTAGGGCGTTCGACAGCGAAGCTGGTTGCCGCTGGACCGCGATCTCTGAGCGGTTATGATCTCGCCCCGCGACAAGCGCGCGCAGATCGCGTTGCCGCTGGACCGCGATCTCTGAGCGGTTATGATGTCCGGATCGTTCGGGTCCGTCTTGCCAGTGTTGCCGCTGGACCGCGATCTCTGAGCGGTTATGATTCCACGGCCGGCAGCGTCGGCAGCACGTCAGTTGCCGCTGGACCGCGATCTCTGAGCGGTTATGATAACAAGTACGCTCCGGTGCGATAGACGTGGGTTGCCGCTGGACCGCGATCTCTGAGCGGTTATGATAGACCGTGCGACCGGCGGACAGAATGGAATGTTGCCGCTGGACCGCGATCTCTGAGCGGTTATGATCTAACGGGGTTTTCGGTGGTCACGCGCAATGTTGCCGCTGGACCGCGATCTCTGAGCGGTTATGATGCATGCGGGCGTTGGCCCGCTTTTCACAAGGTTGCCGCTGGACCGCGATCTCTGAGCGGTTATGATACGGTCGGCCCCGTCAAGGCCAAGGAAGGGTTGCCGCTGGACCGCGATCTCTGAGCGGTTATGATGTCTTCATGTCAAACATGGCGAAGGAAATTGTTGCCGCTGGACCGCGATCTCTGAGCGGTTATGATAAACGTCAACGTCATGTTGAAGGTCAAGGAGTTGCCGCTGGACCGCGATCTCTGAGCGGTTATGATTGCCGCTGCATTCGCCGCAGCGAACCAGTCGTTGCCGCTGGACCGCGATCTCTGAGCGGTTATGATGAATGGTGTCGACGCTAAGCCCCGTCTCTTGTTGCCGCTGGACCGCGATCTCTGAGCGGTTATGATGGATGTCGAGTTATCCTCCTGGATTTAGGTAGAATTGCTCGACATCCATTGTAAAAAAGCGGGTTCTGGCAGGGTGGGAATGCGCCGGAGGGGCGCATTTTTTGCGCGCGTACTGGTAGATCGTCGGGTCGGAGCCGGCCTGCATGGGTTCGCGGCACGATGGCGGCGTCTAGGACGCGCCGCGATGAGGCGGCGGCAGGCATGGGCGCGACGTTCGGGCGGTCCGCCGGTCGATCGTCGGGGCGCATCCGGTGGCCAGAACATTCCGCGCTGCCGATCACCAACGCGCGCAGGCGGGCGGCGGCACGACGTGCGGCGGCTGCTTGCGCCAGCACGATAGTGCATCTGCCGCCAAACGGCGCTGCGGTGGCGCGACGAGCGACAGGGGCATGCGACCGCACGACAGCACGTTCGCAGCCGGAGGGTGGAGCAGCGGCGGCGGGACGCGCGGCGGGGGCGTGCCCTCGGCCGCCCGCAGAGGGCGCGCAGGTGCCGGCGGCGCGGGTCGGGGCGACGGGGCGGGCATAAAGGGCGTCGCGCATCGTCAGAACAGCGCCAGCTGGTCGGGGTTCCTGCGCGGGCGGCGGCGGGTCTGGCCGGCGTAGCGGACGATGTTTTCATATTGCCGGTCGGTGAAGCTCAGCACATGGACCTCGCCCTTGTCGGGCAGATGCGCCTCGATACGCCGCATATAGGCCTCCTGCGCCTCCTTGCCGCTGCAGAAACGCGCGTAGACCGAAAACTGGCTCTTCTCGAACCCCTCGTCGAGCAGATATTCGCGGAATTTCGTCGCCGCGCGCGCCTCCGCCTTGGTGGTCACGGGCAGGTCGAACATCACGAAAATCCACATCAGCCGATAGCCGCTCAATTGGGTGGCGCTCGCCAGCGCAGGTTGGGCGATGCTCATCCGAGCAGCGCGTCCAGCCCCGCCAGCTCGAGCGCCGAGGGCGGCTGCGGCAGGACGAGATCGGCGGCACGTCCGCTCTGGAAACACAGCGCCAGCGTCTGCGCCGCGCGCGTCGCGGCGAGCGAGGCGGTCGTCACCATGCCCCCCGCCCCCGGCAGATCGAGCGCGATCAGCCCGGCATAAGCGCGCTTCGCCTCCGGCCCGACCGCCTCGACGCCGCGCGCGCGCAGCCGCACGGTGAGCGCGTCGACCAGCGGGCGGAACGGTTCGATCAGATCGTCGGCGAGCGCGAAGGGATTGCCGCGATTGGCGTGGTGGACGCCGATCGACGGATGCAGCCCCGCCGCGACGATCGCCCGCGCGCACATCGCGCGCATCACCGCATAGCCATAGTTGAGCAGGCCGTTGACGCCGCCGGCATCGCGATCGCGGCGGAAATCGGCGCCCATCAGCATCCCCCAGTAGCGCCGCGCCGCCTGCGCCTCGACATTGTCGGGATCGCCCGAGCCGACGCGCCGCGCGAGCAGGTCGAAAGCGCCCGCATGATGGCCGTTGGCGTCGAGCACCGCGCCCTGCCAACGGATCTTGGCGACGATGATCGCCTTCCACACCTGCTTGGCGAGCGGCCGCTTCGCCTCCCACTGCGCGCGCATCCGCCCGTTCTGCGCATGATGGCCGTCGATCGGCAGACAGACCGCGACGGGCGTGTGGTTGGGCCCGCACAGAAGCAGGATCGCGCCGCGTTCGGCGAGCGCGACGACGAGGTTGGTCGACCAGGTGACGCCGTGCGCGTGGACGATGACCGCGGCGACATCGTCGAGCGGCACGCGCCCGACCTCGACCCGATCCTCCGCCACGATCAGAAAGCCGCGCTGCGCCGAAAGATGGCGGCCGTCGGTGGCGATATCGACGATCCGCTCCATGGTGCCGCCCCTATTCCGCAGCCTTGCGCGTCGGACGCACCGTCTTGCGCGCAGGGAAGCCGGGATCGAGCACGCGGCCGATCTGATCGACGCGCACCTGCCGCGCCTGCCACGCCTTCAGCGTATTGGGCGACGGATAACTGTATTTGAACGGGTCGTCGCCGTCCGCATCGCGCGCCTTCAGCGCGCCGCCTTCATTGGGCGCTGCGACGGCGAACTGCTTGTCGGAGAATTTGACGACCCGCACCAGTTCGCGGCCGCTGCCACGGTCGATCGCGAGCATGTCGTCACGCTGCAGGCTGAGTACCTTGCGCGCAGCGGGGTGCGGCCGGGGCCGCTCGCCCGGCTGATGCGCATCGAACATCGACACGACCGTCGCGCGCCATTTGCCGTCGGGCATTTCCCAGACGTCGTAGCGATAGTTGGAGTCGCCCTTATACCCCTTGTAGGCGCGGCCGGCCGCGTCACGGATCGGGATGACGGTAAGCGGTTCGATGATGCGGACGCGGCGGATACCCCGGTAGTCCAGTGGTCCCAATTCGGGGAACTCACCAATCCGCCGCTCGAAGTCCTTGCCGGAAAAGCCTGCGGTGAAAGCCGACAACGCGTCGCGCAGCAGGGGATCACGAACGCGTTCGATATCGGCGGCCTTCTTGAGCGATCCGATTGGAATGCGATGGACGACCAGATCGGTGCCCTTCGCATCGGTCGCGCCGGTCAGACCGTAGGCGGTGTCGTTGTGCAGCCGCCCGGCGGTCTTGTCTCCGCCCTTGGGCAGGCCCGCCTTCGACACCGTGCCATGGTCGGGACGATGCGCGACGACGATAGCGTCGACCGTCCGTTTGAGATCGTCGCGGAAACCCTCCCACGGCGTGGGCACGAGGATGCGCAGCATGTCGGCATCGGTCGCGCCCTGCCCCGATTCGTACGCGATCCGTTGCAGCATCGCGCGATCGAGGATCGCGACCACGACCGCGTCGATCGCGTGATGGCGGTGATCCTTGCGGTTCTTCGGCTGGTCCGCGCCGAGATTATGGTCGCCGAGCAGATCGTTGAGCCCGAGCTTTCGCCGCACCATCTCGGTCAGGCGCCCCGGCGATACCCAGACACGCCCGCTGTCCTCGCCGCGCACGGGATAGAGCGACGACAGATAGTCGCGCGCCAGCCGGCCGAGATATTGCGTGTCGATCAACTGGCGGGCGAGGAAGCCGCCTTCCTTCTCGAATCGCTCCATCGCGTCGGGTTCGAATCGCCAGCGTTTATTGCGCGGCAATCGCGCGGCGCGTTCGGCGATTTCCGGCCAGAGAGGGGTATGTCCCCAGGCGTCGTAGGGGGAGCGCTTGCGCTTATCGCGATTGGCGCTGCGCATGCACACGATCTTGTTGCCGTTCGAATCGTCGAGCGTCGCGGTGAACGGCAGTATGTGATCGACCTCGACGTCGTTCGAAAACAGCATGTCGATCGAAATCTGCGTGCCGGTGTAGACGCAGCGGCGATCGAGCACGTTGCCGGGGTTCAGCTCTTCCCACAATTTGAGCAACGCGCGATTGGCGCCGGTGTCGCGCTGACCGATCTCGCGCAATTTCTCCGACCGCTTTTCCGCATCCTGCCGGTTTCGGGTGTTTTCCAGATTGCGCTGCTTCTTGTCGTCGTCGGACAGCTTCAGCTCGCGGGCGAGCTCGACCGCAATCTCATGCGGCGGGCCGTAGGCGCGGATCAGGCGGTTGACGACCTGGCGCAGTTGCCCCAGCGCGATGTGCACCGTCGGATTGGTCAGCCGGCCGTGCCGCACGGCGTCATCCGCCTCGCGCGGGTCGGCGGTACCGGGCATGACATGGCGTTCGAGCGGGATGGCGTAATAGGGCAACGCAGGACGGCCCGCCGCGTCAGTGAATATCTCGCCGGTGCGATGGTCGCTGTGGTGACCATAGCCTGCGATCACGACCGCCTCACTGTAGACGACGACGCGGTCCGGCTCGATCGGCGCGGCATCGGGCGTGCGCCCCTCAGGCGTGCGTCCGTCCGCGAGTGCAGCGACCAGTTTGGTCGTCGCGGTGAGCCCGAAACGCCCGTAACCGGCGGGCAGCGGCGCGCGCGCGACCGCCTTCGCCTGCTCGGGCGTGAGCGCGTGCACCGCCTCGAGCCAGGCGCGGAAGGCCGCGTCGTCGGCGTCGCTTTCGACCGCCTGTTGGCGCGCGATCACGTCCCATTGCTGATCCAGCGAGAGATGCAGCCAGCGCGTGCCGAAGCGCTGCTTCGATTGCATGACGGCGGCGACCTCGTCGCCCTTCAGTTCGGTGCGATGCTCGCTTTCCTTGTTGAAGCGTGCGGCGGGGTCGAGCTTCAGGTCCTTGCGCAGTTTCTCGAACGAAACCTTCGGCTTGTCCTTCAGGCGCCGGTAGAGTGTGTCGCGCTGCTCGGGCGTCAGCCGCACGGCCGCCTCGCCGGGGCGGACGATCATCAGCGCGTTGACCTCCTCGAGCAGACGGCGGCGCTGGAACAGCGGATGCGCCTTGGGCAGGCGCTCTTCGGCATAGGGGGGCAGCGAGCAGCGGCCGACCGCGGGCGTTTTCAGCGGACGCTGCCAGAACACGATCTCGTACAGGCAGTCGTGCACCGCCTGCGTCATCGTGTCGGGATGATGTGGCGCCTGCGCGTGCCAGATCGCCTCGAACTCCGCCTGGATCAGCGCGCGGCCTGGGTAGAAATCATAGCCGTCGCCCTTCGCCCCCTCCCCCGTTTCGGGACGCAGGCGGGTGCGGACGCTGGGGATGGCGTTGCGATTCTCGGCGGATTCGCGGCGCAGGTGCAGGAATTCGCCGAAGGTGCGCGCGCCGGCCTCCTCGATCCTGTCTTGCAGCCGGTCGATGCCGATCGCAACCTTGCCCGCCTCGTCGTCCTTGCGATCCGCCTTGCGGTTGGACTGGAACCCGCGGCGCTGGTTGAGGTGGAAGATCGCGCGCCCGATTTCGGGCAGCGACAGTTCCTCGTCGAGCGCGCGGGCGCGCAACGCATAGGGGTCCTTGTTGGCGAGCGCCCGGCGCGCCTCGGGATCCGAAGGGAAGAACCCGTCCGCCTGCAGGTACTTGAGCAGCGCGGCCTGGCGCTGCTTGAACCGGTCGCGGCCGCGGCGCATCGCGCGGGCCGCGCGGCGATCGACGGCGAGCGAGGCGCCCGACTTGGGATCGCGCCCCGCCCCCGCGATGCCCGCGCCGAAGATGCGCGATCCCGCCTTCAGGAAGCCCTTTGGCTTCAATGTATCGGCATCGAGCTCGACCGCCGCCCAGCCGAGCGAGTTCGTGCCGACATCCAGTCCCAAACGCCACACCATCGTCCATCCCCCGGCAACGGCTGCAGGACACCAGTCTTTGCCCACCGGAGCAAGCCCGGCGCGGCAATCGCTCGACGGGAATTTGCACGGTTTTGGAGGCAATTGTCGCCGGTGCGGCGGGGATGGGGATTGACGAAAGCGTGCCTTCGCGCGATCCTGGGGCTTCAGAGATCGCGGTACTGGCGGCTAACAAGCAGTCATGTCTGCACCAGATAAGGGCGGCGCTACGGCGCCGCCTTTTTACTGTCCGGCGATCACCGTGCTCAATTCCCTTCGCCCGCCCAGACGCTGAGCAACGTATGCGCGATCGCGTAGGGCGGCGGCGGCAGGAAGGCGCCGGGTTCGCCCGCCAGCGCGCGGGCGACGTCGGCGCGCGGGACCCAGATCGCATCCTCCAATTCGTTGCGGTCGAGCGTCAGCGCGTCGTCGTCGGCGGTCGCGACGCAGGCGATCATCAGCGACGACGGGAAGGGCCAGGGCTGGCTGGCGATGTAGCGGACGTCGCGCACCGCGATGCCGGCTTCCTCCGCGATCTCGCGCGCGACCGCTTCCTCGATCGATTCGCCCGGCTCGAGGAAACCGGCGAGTGCGGAATAGCGGCCGGGCGGGAAGCTCGGCTGGCGGCCGAGCAGGGCGCGCCCGTCATGCTCGGCAATCATGATGACGACGGGGTCGACGCGCGGGAAATGCTCGGTGCCGTCGGCGTCGCATTTGCGCCCCCAGCCGGCGCGGAAGACGTGCGTCGTCGCGCCGCAGCGCGGGCAGAAACGGTGGCGCGCATGCCAGTCGAGGAGGCTGCGCGCGGCGGCGTAGGTCGCCGCCTCGCCGGGGGCGAGCGCGCCGAGGATCGCGACGAGCTGCGGATTGCGCATCGGCGGCGCCTGCCCTTCGGCGCCCGCCGGCGGGATCGCGGCGAGATGCGCGCGGCCCGCGGCGTCGAGGCCGAGGAGGGCGAAATCGGCGCCGTCGGGCGCGTCGGCGATGCTGCCCCAGACGAGCCGGTCGTCGGCGATGGCCGGCATCAGCCCGTCGAGCCGCAGCAGCCGCGCCGCCGGGGTGAGCAGCGCGGCGAAGGCATCGGGATCGTGGCGCAGCGTGTCGGCGCGATCGAGCGTGCCGCCGGTGAAGCCGGGCGCGGGATGCATGCTCACGGACGCAGGCGCGTCAGGTCGCCGGCGAAGGCGGCGACGGTCTGCTCGCGCACCGGCCAGCGATCGGCGGGGAAGTAATTGACCATGATCGTGCCGCGGATGCGCTTGACCGGATCGACGAAGGCGACGGTGCCCGCCGCGCCGCCCCAGCCGTACGTGCCCTTCGACGGGACACCGCCGGGCCCGTCGGCGAGATAGACCGACCCGCCCGCGCCAAAGCCCATCGGCGTCGCCGCGCGCGTGCCGCCGGTATTGCCCGCGACGCCGCCGAAGGTGACGCCGGTGGGCAGCAGGTTGGACATGGCGAGGCGCACCGTCTCGGGCTTCATGATCCGGACGCCGTCGAGACTGCCCTGGTCGGTGAGCATGTGCAGGAAGCGGTCGTAGTCGCGCGCCGACATGACGAGGCCGGCGCCGCCGTACGGGAAGCTGGGCGGCTTCAGCCAGACCGAGGTCGCGCCGGGATCGAGCGGCGTCAGCTGATCGCCGACGAAGCCGTAATTGGTGGCGAGCCGCGATGCGTCCTGCGGCGGGACGGTCCAGAAGCTCGACGTCATCTTGAGGGGGTCGAAGATGCGCTGCTGGACGAAACGGTCGAACGGCATGCCGGACGCCACCTCGATGACGCGGCCCATGACGTCGAGGCCGATCGAATAATGCCAGCGCGTGCCCGGCTGATAGACGAGCGGCAGCGTCGCGACGCGATCGGCGAAGGCGGCAAGCGTCGCGGGGCGGGTGCGGCGGGCGAGCGCCTCGACCTCATTGTTGACCGCGGCGGGGACGATCCCCTGCGCCTCGTAGAGCTTGAGCAGCGGGCCTTGCGCGTTGATGTTGTAGCCGAGGCCGGACGTGTGGGTGAGGAGTTCGCGGATCGTGATCGGGCTCTTCGCGGGCTCGGTGTCGAGGCTGGTGTCCGGGCTGGTCAGGACGCGCATCCTGGCGAAGGCGGGTATGTATTTGGACAGCGGGTCGTCGAGGCCGATCCTGCCCTCCTCGATCAGGATCATCGCCGCCATCGCGGTGACCGGCTTGGTCATGGAGTAGACGCGCCAGAGCGTGTCGGGCGTCGCGGCGGGGGCGGCGGCGTCGGTCGCGATGCGGCCCGCGGCGATGAACTGCGTCGGATAGTCGCCGATGCCGAACGCGGCGACGATGCCGGGCATCTTGCCGTCGCGGACGTAGCCGTCGAACAGCGCCTGCGTGCCGGGGAAGGCGGGATTGCCCTGCGCGGCCGCGGGTGCGGCGACGGGTGCGGGGACGCGCGCGGGCAGCGAGCGCGTCTCCTGCCTGAGCGCCTGCGCGCCGAGCGTGCCGGCGCCCGCGAGCGCGACGAGCGCCGCGCTGATCGTGATGGATACGCGCATCAGTCTTCCCTCCTCATGATCGCTCTCGCCGCCTTGGCGAAGACGGTCGGCAGCCCCGCCGCATCGAGATCGGCGATCGGCCACCATTCGCTCTCAGGCCGGTGATGCGCGTCGGCGCGCGCGACGGCAAGCGCGAGTTGCAGGTCGAAATGGGTGAAGCCGTGCGCGACCGTCGCGTTGCGCAGCTGCCACGCCGCTGCGGCGGGCGCGTCGGCGAGGCCGGGGGGCGCACCCTCCTGCCACGGCCCGGTCGGCAGCGCGCGCATCCCGCCGAGCAGCCCCGTGTCGGGACGGCGGACGAGGAGGACGCGGCCGTCGCGTTCGAGCCAGAAGATCGTGCCTTGACGCTGCGGCTTCGCCTTTTTCGCGGCCTTGGCGGGCAGCGCCTCCGCCAGCCCCTGCGCATGCGCGCGGCAGTGCGGCTGGAGCGGGCAGAGCAGGCATTTGGGCGCGCGCACCGTGCAGATCGACGAGCCCAGGTCCATCATGCCTTGCGCGAAATCGCCTGCGCGTGCGTCGGGGGTGATCGTGTCCGCCGCCGCCCGGATCGCGGGCCGCGCGACGGGGAGCGGCGTGGCAATCGCGAACAGCCGCGCGACGACGCGTTCGACATTGGCGTCGACCACCACCGCGCGTTCGCCGAACGCGATCGCCGCCACCGCCGCGGCGGTATAGGCACCGAGACCGGGCAAGGTGCGCAGCACCGCCTCGGTGCGCGGAAAGACGCCGCCATGGTCCGCGACGACGGCGCGCGCCGCCTTCACCAGATTGCGCGCGCGGGCATAATAGCCAAGCCCCGCCCAGGCGGCCATCACGTCCGCCTCGTCCGCGGCGGCGAGGCTGGCGAAATCGGGCCAGCGCGCGGTCCAGGCGAGGAAGCGCGGGGTCACCGCGGCGACCGTCGTCTGCTGCAGCATCACCTCCGACAGCCAGACGCGATACGGGTCCGCCGCCTCCCCCGCCCGTGCCCGCCACGGCAGGTCGCGACGATGGCGGTCGTACCAGTCGAGCAGCGCGGGGGCGATCGATCCCGCATCGATCGGCGCGTCGGGCAGGCAAGTGCGTGTAGCGTCCACGCCGCCGCTATGGCATGGAGCGGCGGATGAGCAAGCGCGGCCGCGCCCCCCAGACCGAATCCCCCCGCCACAACCGCCCGCGCGCGGTGAGCGAGCTTCTGCCCGCGGTGGGCGGCGCGGCGTTTCGCCGCTTCGGCTTCGTGCAGAGCGCGCTGGTAAGCCGCTGGCCGGAGATCGTCGGAGAGCGCTGGGCGAGCGCGTCCGCACCCGAATCCCTGCGCTTTCCGCCCGGCAAGAAGGCGGACGGCACGCTGACCGTGACGGTGCGCGGCAGCCATGCGCCGATGATGCAGCATATCGCGCCGGAGATCGTCGCGCGCGTCAACCGCTTCTTCGGCTATACCGCGGTCGCGCGGCTGACGTTGCGGCAGGGCGAGATCGCCAAACCGGTGCGCCGCGCCGCGCCCATCGCCACCGATACGGTGCGTCCGGTCCCCGCCGAGATGGGCGAAGGGCTGAAGACGATCGCCGATCCGGAGCTGCGCGCCGTGCTCGAATCGCTTGCCGCAGGCGTCGCCGCCACGCCGCGCGGCCTGCCCAGGATAGGATAAGTCATGCGTCCGTACGTCGCCGGCCTCGCCGTCTTCCTCGCCTCCGCCACGACGGCCGCGCTGGTCGCCGCCGCGCCGGCCGCCGACTGGACGCGCCATGTCACGCAGACGGCGAAGGGCGCTTTCGTGCTGGGCAACCCCGCCGCACCGATCAAACTGGTCGAATATGGCAGCTACACCTGCTCGCACTGCGCCGCCTTTTCGAAGGAGAGCGAGGCGACGCTGAAGGGCCAGATGGTGCGATCGGGCAAGGTCAGCCTGGAATATCGCCACTTGATCCGCGATCCTGCCGATCTGGGTGCGGCGATCCTGGCGCGATGCACGGGCACCGCGGGCTTCTTTCCGACCAGCGCGATGATCTTCGCGACGCAGGAGGCATGGCTGCCCAAATTGTCGAGCTACGCCCAGGCGCATCCCGAACTCGACGCCAAACCGGGCCTCGCGCAGGCGCGCGCGCTGGCCGATGGCGCGGGACTGACGCAGGCGGTGCGCGCGCGCGGACTGACCCCGGCGCAGATCAACGCCTGTTTCGCGGACAAGGCGGGCGTCGACCGGATCACCGCGATGACCGGCGATGCGCCGATCGAGGTGCAATCGACGCCGACCTTCTACATCAACAACCAGCTGCAACCGCCGATGGCGTGGGACCAGCTGGCCGCCGTGCTGCGCGCCAAGGGCGCACCGGCGGGCAAGTGAGCGCCTCGTTCGTCCGGTTTTTCCCCGTGTCCCCGGTTTCCTTTCGTCCCAAGTCCCCTTCGTGGAGCGTAACACCGCTATGAAGTTCCTTGCCCTCCTCCTTGCGCCGCTGGCGCTGGTCGCCTGTTCGAAGGGCGGCGATGCCGGCAATACCGGCACGCCCGCCGCGCCCGCAGCCCCGGTCGCCGCCGTCGCCGCGCCTGCCGGCCAGCATTGGACCGACGTGGTCGCGCAGACCAAGGAAGGCTATGTGATGGGCAACCCCGATGCCCCGATCAAGCTCGTCGAATATGGCTCGCGCCTGTGCCCGACGTGCGGCGCGCTGGCCCGCGAAGGCTATCAGCCGCTGACCACCAAATACGTCGACTCGGGCAAGGTCAGCTTCGAATTCCGCGAATTCCTGGTCCATGGCGCGCTCGACATGCCGCCGACGTTGCTCGGCAATTGCACCAGCAAGGAAGCCTTCTTCCCGCTGCTCGAGCAAATGTATGCGAACCAGCAGAGCTTCCTCGACAAGATCCAGGCGGCGTCCCCGGCGGCGCAGCAGCAGATCCAGTCGGCAAAGCCCGTCGACGCGTTCCGCCTGATGGCGCAGCAGATGGGCCTGATCGACTTCGTCAAGCAGCGCGGTATCCCGGAAGCCAAGGCGATGCAGTGCCTGGCCGACCAGGGCCAGATCGACCGCTGGACCAAGCAGACCGCCGACAAGAGCGCCGACGGCACCGTGCAGGGCACGCCGACGCTGATCCTCAACGGCAAGAAGGTCGACGCGATCACCTGGGGCGCGCTCGAGCCGCTGCTCAAGGCGGCGGGCGCGTAAGATTGGAGAAAGCCGCAGCGTTCGGGGACGCTGCGGCTTTCTCGGCAGGCCCCGCGAACGGGGTTACGTCTCGACGTGGTTGCCGCCGCGCTGCGCCGCCACGACCAGTTTTTTGCGTAACGCGGTGAGCAGCGTGTCGATATCGTCGCCCTGATCGCTGACGATCGATGCCGATCCGGTGACCGTGCCGATCCATTCACCGGTTTCGAGCAGCCTGAACTTGCGTCGCTCGACCAGCGAGAGCACCTCTTCGGCAAGGCCGCGCGCCGCGGTGACCGTGTGATCCGGAAGGACGACGACGAACTCGTTGCCGGACCATCGGATCGGTTCCTGATCCTGGAAAATCTTGCGCAGCTTGTTGGCGAAGGCGTTCAGGACATTGTCGCCGACGGACGCGCCGAATTCGCGATTGATCCCGACCAGCCCGTCGATGCTGAACATCAGCAGCACATAACGGCGCTCGTGCCGTTCGACCTGCTCGAATATACGCCGCGCGCCGACGGGGTTGAGCGCGCTGGTCAGTCCATCGTGTTCAAGGCCGACCGATTCCGGAGCGAGTGACCGGATACTTGCCTTCAAGGCCTCAAACTGCCCTTTCAGCTCGATCAGCTCCTCCTCCGCGCTGGTCAAGCGGCTGACCACTGCATCGCCGCCGGGCACCACGCCTTCGGCATGGCGCACGACATGCCTGACATCGTCGCCCACCGCCAGGGCGACGCCCTGCGCTTCGCCGGCGAGCGTTTCCAGCCGCGTCGCATGTGCCGTCAGTTCCCGCTCAATCCCCGGCCGCCGCGACGGGTCTTGCGGCGTCAGATACCGGGCGATCAATGTCTGCGCCTGGTCGGCATTCAGGCGAACTCCGCCCTCGACCAGCAGCGTGATCTCCGCCGTCAGGCCCGCATTCGCACCGGATCGATGCGCCAGCGCCAGCGCATAATGCACGGCATCCGGTTCAAGCTGATGCTGTTCAAGGAAATCGATCGCGCTTCTCGCCTGGGCAAACAACGTCTTCATGGCTCTCCAGACATTATCAACGTCGGATTAAGGCTGTCGCGAAAAGAACACAGCCCACCCGTTCAGCCCAAACTATGGAATGTACGGCGTTCGAACAAACGGAATTGCAGACGATACAGCACCGGGGCAACGTATATCGTGTCGCACGGGCGGGTCGCTGGTCATTATATACCAGAAACATACTAGATCAGCCGGCGCCCTCGGGCGGATCCGCCCCCCTTAACGCTTCGCCGAAAGGGGTGTAGCGCCCTCCCCTGACATGCAGATCAAGCGGCTCCGCATCGCCGGCTTCAAGAGCTTCGTCGACCCGGCCGACCTCGTCATCGCGCCGGGGCTGACGGGGGTCGTGGGTCCGAACGGGTGCGGCAAGTCGAACCTGCTCGAGGCGCTGCGCTGGACCATGGGCGAAAACAGCGCGAAGTCGCTGCGCGGTGCGGGGATGGACGACGTGATCTTCGCCGGCACCGCGACACGGCCGCCGCGCGACTTTGCGGAAGTGTCGATCCTGCTCGACGGCGCGGACGGTGAGGAGCGCGAGGTGGTGCGGCGGATCGAGCGCGGCGCGGGCAGCGCATATCGCATCGACGGGCGCGACGTGCGCGCGAAGGACGTCGGCCTGCTGTTCGCCGATGCCGCGACGGGGGCGCACAGCCCCGCGCTGGTCAGCCAGAACCGGATCGGCGCGGTGATCGCCGCCAAGCCGACCGAACGGCGCGCGATGCTGGAGGAAGCGGCGGGAATCGCCGGCCTGCACGTGCGGCGGCGCGATGCGGAGGGGAAGCTGCGCGCGACCGAGGCGAACCTGGCGCGGCTCGACGAACTGATCGCGGAGCAGGACGTGCGTGCCGCAGCGCTGCGCCGGCAGGCGCGGCAGGCGGCGCGATACCGCGCGCTGTCCGAGCAGATTCGGGTGGCGGAGGCGCGGATGATCTTCGCCCGCTGGCGCGAGGCGGTGGCCGCGGCGGAGGCGGCGCGCGCCGAGGCGGCGGCGGCGGCGGCGCGCGTCGCGACGGCGGACGCGGCGGAACAGGCGGCGGCGGCAGCGCAGCAGGCGGCGGCGACCGCGCTCGCCGATGCGCGCGGCGCGGCGCTGGCCGCGCGCGAGGCGGCGAGCGAGGCGGGACACAGGCTGGCGACGCTGACCACGGAGCGCGACGTGGCGGCGCGGCGCATCGCCGACCTGGCGGATCAGCGGCGGCGGATCGCAGAGGATCGCGCGCGCGAGGGGACGCTGGCGCGCGATGCCGCCGCGGCGCTGGCGCAGCTGGCGGAGGAGGCGAAGGCGCTGGAGCAGGGCCTCGCCGCGGCGACGGCGGAGGCGCCCGCCCGCGAGGCGGCGCTGGCCGCGGCAGAGCGGCAGGCGCGCGATGCCGAGGTCGCGCTGGCGCAGGGGCTGGCGGCGCAGGCGCGCGAGGCGGCGGAGGTGCGTGTCGCGGACGCCGCGCTGGCGGCGGCGACGGCGCGGCAGGCGCGGGCGATGCGCGCGGTGACCGAGGTCGCCGCGCAGCTGACGGCGTTGGGGGCGGAAGCGCCGC
The DNA here is from genome assembly GCF_003355005.1 of Sphingomonas sp. FARSPH. Taxonomy (NCBI): domain Bacteria; kingdom Pseudomonadati; phylum Pseudomonadota; class Alphaproteobacteria; order Sphingomonadales; family Sphingomonadaceae; genus Sphingomonas; species Sphingomonas sp. FARSPH. The sequence continues at coordinate 848,060 of NZ_CP029985.1, forward strand.
TGGCGCACGCACGCGATGCGGCCGCGGGGCGGCGGACGGAGGCGACGGCGCGCGGCGAGGCGGCACGCGCGGCGCTGGCGGCGGCGGAGGGCGACGAGCGCGAGGCGATGGGCGCGCGCGACGCGGCGGAGGTCGCGCGGGCGGCGGCGCGCGCAGACCTGGCGGCGATCGACAGCGAGGCGGCGGCGCTGACCCGCGCGACGCAGCGGCAGGGGAAGGACCGGCTGATCGACCATGTCCGGCCCGAGGCAGGGTATGAGCGCGCGTTGGCGGCGGCGCTGGGCGATGATCTGGACGCGGCGCTGGCGGCGTGGCCGGGCGCCGCGCCGATGCCCGGCGACCCGCCCGCCCCGGGCGATGCCGCGCCGCTGGCGATGCGGGTGACGGCGCCCGCGGCGCTGGCGCGTCGGCTGGCGCAGGTGTTCGTCGTCGCGGCGGACGACGGGCGTGCGCTGGCGGTCGGGCAGCGGCTGGTGACGCACGGCGGCCGGCTGCGCCGCTGGGACGGCTTCGTCGCGGACGGCAGCGGCGCGGCGGCGGCCGAGCGGCTGGAACGGCGCAACCGGCTGGCGGCGCTGACCGCGGCGCGCCCGGCGGCGACGGCGGCGGTGGAGCAGGCGGAGGGTGCCTGCGCGGGGATCGCGGCACGGATCGCGGCGGCGCGGGCGGCGGCACAGGCGGCACGCAGCGCCATCGCCGCCGCGGATGCCGCGCTGCGCGAGGCGACGCGCGACGAGGATCGCGCCACAGCGGCGCTGGAGCGGCTGGCGGGACAGCGCGCCGATCTCGCGGTGCGCGAGGCGCGCGTCGCGGCGGAGGCGGCCGAGGCGGCGAATGAACGCGCGGCGGCGGAGCAGGCCCGCGCGGCGCTGCCCGACGGGCGCGAGAGCGCGGTGGCGACGGCGGCGCTGGGCCGCGTCGCGGAGGATGCGCGCCAGGCGGTGGCGGCGGCGCGCACCGTCTGCGCCACCGCCGACCGCGCGGCGCAGACGCAGCGCGAACGGCTGGCGACGGTGCAGGCGGAAACGCGCGGTTGGCGTGCGCGCGCGGGCGAGGCGGCACGGCGGATCGCGGAGATGGACCGGCGCGACGCCGCGCTGGCGCAGGAGGCGGCGGCGGTCGACGGCCGGCCGGCGGCGCTGGACGCGGCGATCGCCGCCGAGCGGGCGGCGCACGATGCGGCCCGGGCCGAGGCGGCGCGGCTCGCGACCGCGGAGGGCGCGGCGGACGAGGCGCGGCAGCAGGCGGAGGCGGCGCAGCGGCGCGCCAATGCGGCGCTGGCGGAGGCGCGCGAGGGCCGCGCGGGCGCGGCGGCGCGGCTGGAGAACCAGGAATTGCGCCGCGTCGAGATGGGACGGTTGGCGGGCGAACGCTTCGCCTGCCCGGCGCCGGTGCTGCCCGAACGGCTGGGCTTCGCGAGCGACGGCGTGCACGCGCCGGCCGCGGAGAGCGCGGCGCACGAGAAGCTGCTGCTCGATCGCGAGCGGATCGGGCCGGTCAACCTGGTCGCCGAGCGCGAACTCGCCGAACTGGAGGCGGCGGGGCAGGACAATGCCGCGGAGCGCGCGGAGCTGGGCCAGGCGGTGCACCGGCTGCGCGGGTCGATCGGCACGCTCAACCGCGAAGGCCGCCAGCGGCTGCTCGCGGCGTTCGAGGCGGTGGACGGGCATTTCCGGCGGCTGTTCACGACGCTGTTCGATGGCGGCCTGGCACACCTCGCGCTGGTCGAGTCGGACGATCCGCTGGAGGCGGGGCTGGAGATCATGGCGCAGCCGCCGGGCAAGAGGCTGCAGTCGCTGACGTTATTGTCCGGCGGCGAGCAGGCGCTGACCGCGGTCGCGCTGATCTTCGCGCTGTTCCTGACCAATCCGGCGCCGATCTGCGTGCTGGACGAGGTCGACGCGCCGCTGGACGATGCCAATATCGAACGCTTCTGCGACCTGCTCGACCGGATGAGCCGCGAGACGCAGACGCGTTATCTGATCGTCACGCACAATGCGGTGACGATGAGCCGCATGCACCGCCTGTTCGGGGTGACGATGGTCGAAAAGGGCGTCAGCCGGCTGGTGTCGGTCGACCTGGGCGGCGCCGAACGCCTGATCGCGGCGCAATAGCTCAGCGATCGGCGCCGGTATCGTCATCCTCGTCGCGCAGCGTGCGGCCGGCAAGCGTGATCTCCGCGACGAAACAGGCAAGCCCCATCACCGCGAACAGCAACCCGCCGCCGAAGAACACGAACAGGAACGCGGCATGCCCCGAATCGCGCAGCACACCGAAGAACAAGGTGATCGCCGAACAACAGGTCATCGCCCCCGCCGCCGCCGCCAGCGTCACTGCGACGTCGAGGATGCGCGAGCGCCGGCGCAGCCGGGCGAGCGCCCGCTGGTTGACGCGCGGTTCCTTCTTCAACGCATGGACGCGGTCGCTCACCCGCCCGAGCCGCGTCGAGAAGACGTTGAGCAGCGAGGCGACCGCGGTGAGGAGGAAGATCGGCGTCAGCGCCAGCTGGATGACGTGCGCGGCGGCGCTGAGCGGATCGTGCATGACGGGACACATCCTCGACCGGCATCGTCGATGCAAGCGGTCAAAGGTGCGCTCGTCACCGGCCGCCGGCGTCCCGGCGGCCGGCCATCGCTCTCAGGCGCGCCGGCGCGCCAACCGGGCGAGCGCCTGCCCGACGTAGAGCAGGCAGAGTTCCTGATGGACCACCGCCGCGGCGGGACTGGTCGCCTGGATCGAACGGACCGCTTCCTGTTGCGAACGTTCGAGGAGATAGGTCGTCTCGGGCATGATCGGGCTCCCTTGCCTCCCCTGCCCGCCCGTTATCCACACCGCACCTTGCGCCAGCATGACCGGGCCAGCGCGCTTTGTGTCTGCGACCGCCGACTATGTCGCAAAACGTATCGCCATCGCGGTGCTTGCGGCCGAATACGATGGAACGTACAAGGAACACGATGGCACAGCTCGACACCCGCGAAAAGCTGGCGATCCTGGCGGACGCCGCGAAATACGATGCCTCCTGCGCTTCGTCGGGCACCGCCAAGCGCGACAGCCGCGACGGCAAGGGGCTTGGATCGACCGAGGGCATGGGCATCTGTCACGCCTATGCGCCCGACGGCCGGTGCATCAGCCTGCTCAAGATCCTGCTGACCAACAGCTGCATCTTCGATTGCCATTATTGCATCAATCGCAAATCGTCGAACGTCCGCCGCGCGCGCTTCACCGCGCAGGAGGTCGTGGCGCTCACCCTCTCCTTTTACCGGCGCAATTATATCGAGGGGCTGTTCCTGTCGTCGGGGATCATCCGCAGTTCCGACTATACGATGGAGCAATTGGTCGAGGTGGCGCGGTCGCTGCGCGAGGATCACCAGTTCCGCGGCTACATCCACCTGAAGACGATCCCTGACGCCGACCCGGAACTGGTGCATCAGGCGGGGCTGTATGCCGATCGCGTGTCGATCAACGTCGAACTGCCGACCGCGGGCGGGCTGAAGCGGCTGGCGCCCGAGAAGGACGGCGCGCGGATCGAGGGAGCGATGCGCGACGTCAAGGGCGCGATCCTCGATTCGGGCGATGCGCGCAAGAAGTACAAGTCCGCGCCGCGCTTCGCCCCTGCCGGCCAGTCGACGCAGATGATCGTCGGCGCGGATGCCGCGACCGACGGCGACATCGTCGCGCGCGCGTCGTCGCTTTACGACCGCTTCGGGCTGCGCCGCGTCTATTATTCGGCATTCAGCCCGATCCCGGACGCCAGCGCCGTGCTGCCGCTGCAACGCCCGCCGCTGATGCGCGAACATCGGCTGTACCAGTCGGACTGGTTGATGCGCTTTTACGATTATGCGCCGCAGGAGGTGATGGCGGCGACCGACGAGGCGACCGGCATGCTGCCGCTCGACATCGATCCCAAGCTCGCCTGGGCGCTCAAGTTCCGCGACCGCTTTCCCGTCGACGTCAATCGCGCGCCGCGCGAAATGCTGCTGCGCGTGCCGGGTCTGGGGGTGAAGGCGGTCGACCGCATCCTGGCCAGCCGGCGCTGGCGGCGGCTCCGGCTGGACGACGTCGCGCGGCTGACGGTGTCGGTGGCGAAGATCCGGCCGTTTATCGTCGCGGAGGACTGGCGGCCGGTGATGCTCGCGGATCGCGCCGAACTGCGCCCGCTCGTCGCGCCCAAGCGCGAACAGCTGGAGCTGTTCGCGGCCTGACGCGCAGGTTGAGAACGATTCGCGAATGAAACGGCGCCGTCGGATCGCCGTTCAACCTTGCGAAGGAGACACGCGATGGCCACTGCCCGCATCTATGCCGACCTGAAGCGCGATCACGACAAGCAGCGCGCGATGCTGAAGGAGCTCGGCGAACTGAAGGGCGATACCGCCAAGCGCAAGAAGCTGTTCGAGACGTTCCGGCTGGAGCTGCAGAGCCACGCCGCCGCGGAAGAGGAATCGCTCTACGCCGAGATGCTGGGCAAACCCGACCTGCGCGACGATGCGCGCCATTCGGTCGCCGAGCACAAGGAGGTCGACGACCTGCTGGGCGAGATGATGGACCTGGATTTCGGGTCCGACGAATGGGAATCGAAATTCTTCCACATGCGCCACCGGTATGAACATCATATCGAGGAAGAAGAGGAAGAGATGTTCCCGGCCGCCGACAAGGGGCTGGACAAGGCTACCGAGGAACGGCTCGCAGACGTCTACGAAGAGCGCAAGCCAGAGGAGCTGGAACTCGCCAAGGCGAACCCGCCGGGCGGCGACGCGCGCGACTGACGCCGTTGCGGGTCGTCACGCTTCCCGCGCCCGACGATTTCGACGCGTGGCGCGATGCCGCGCGCACGCTGGCGGCGGCCGACGTGCCGCCGGACGATGTGGTATGGCAGGTTGGCGATGCGCCCGCCGACCTGTTTGCCGCAGCGGGGGACGCAGCAGTCGACGCGGCGCCTGCCGCGACCGGCTTTTCGGTGCCGCGCGGCTTCGTCGATCTGGCGCGCAGCGTCGTGCCGGCGAACGATCCCGAACGCTTCGCGCTGCTCTACACGTTGCTGATGCGCCTGCGGCGGCAACCGGGGTTGCTGGCGGACAAGGCCGATCCGCTCGTCCGCCGGCTGGAGACGCTGGCCAAGGCGGTGCGGCGCGACATCCACAAGATGCGCGCCTTCCTGCGTTTCCGCGAAGTGGGGGAAGATGCGGGCAGCCGCTACGTCGCGTGGTTCGAGCCCGAGCATCATATCGTGCGCGCCAATGCGGCGTTCTTCGTCAACCGCTTCGCCTCGATGCGCTGGTCGATCCTGACGCCGGAGGTGTCGCTGCACTGGGACGGCAAGGCGCTGTCGGAGGGGCCCGGCGCGACGCGCGGCGACGCGCCGGAGGGCGATCCGGTCGAAGAGGTGTGGAAGACCTATTACGCCAGCATCTTCAATCCCGCCCGGCTGAAGGTGGGCGCGATGCTGAAGGAGATGCCGCGCAAATATTGGAAGAACATGCCGGAAACCGCGCTGGTCGGCGACCTGATCGCGGGCGCGCAAGCCAGGGAGAGCGGGATGATCGAACAGGCACGCGTCGCTCCGGGCGGCAACAGCATCGCGGCGTGGCAGGCGCTGCGCGACGAGGCGATGGGCTGCACGCGCTGTCCGCTCTACAAGCCCGCGACGCAGACGGTGTTCGGCGAGGGGCCGGTGGACGCGGCGATGATGGTGGTCGGCGAGCAGCCGGGCGACCAGGAGGATCTGGCCGGGCGGCCGTTCGTCGGGCCGGCGGGGCAGGTGTTCGACCGTGCGATCGCCGCGGCGGACATCGACCGCGCGCGGCTTTACGTCACCAATGCGGTCAAGCATTTCAAGTTCGAGCAGCGCGGCAAGCGGCGCATCCACGCCTCGCCCAAGGCGGGCGAGATCGACGCGTGCCGATGGTGGGTCGAGCAGGAGCGGATGCTGGTCAGGCCGCAGATGACGGTCGCGCTGGGGGCGACGGCGGCGCGATCGTTGCTGGGCCGGACGGTGACGATCGGGCGCGAGCGCGGACGGACGATCGCGCTTGCCGACGGCGGCGCGGCGTGGATCACGGTGCATCCGAGTTACCTGCTGCGCCTGCCCGATCCGGTGCAGAAGGAAGAGGAATTCGCGCGCTTCGTCGAGGATTTGCGCGGCGCGCGGGCGGCGGTGGGGTAGCCCCGGTTCCCGCTGGCGTAACCCTCAGTCCGTTCGTGCTGAGCGTGTCGAAGCACGGGCCAAGCAGCGCGGTGCTTCGGGCACGTCCTTCCACACGCTCAGGACGAACGGGTGGAGTGGCGAACCTATCGTTCCCGCGGGCGGGCGAGCGTGGTGAGGACGCCGCGCATCGTGCGCACCTCCTGGCTCGACCAGCCGGGCTTGGTAAGCAGCGTGCGCAGCATGCGCCGCGTGGTCGGCGTGCGATCGGGCGGAAAGAAATACCCCGCGCCCTCCAGCATCCCGTCGAGCTGGGCGATCATGCCATCGAGTTCGGCCTGCGGCGCGACGTCGGGCAGGTCGACCTGCGGCGGCTGCGCGAGCCCCTGCCCCTTCGACCATTCGTAGGCGCACAGGATCACCGCCTGCGCGAGGTTGAGGCTGCCGAAGTCGGGGTTGATCGGCACGGTGAGGATGGTGCGCGCGACCGCGACGTCGTCCGTCTCCAGCCCTGATCGTTCGGGGCCGAACAGCAGCGCCGAGCGGCCCGGTTCGGCGTGGATGGCGCGCGCCGCCTCCTCAGGCGTGACGACGGGCTTGGTGATGCCGCGCTTGCGCACCGTCGTCGCGTAGACGTGCGCGCAATCGGCGACCGCGTCGGCGAGCGTGTCGAACACCTGGGCGCGTTCCAGCACGATGTCCGCACCGCTCGCCGCGGGCCCCGCCTGCGGATTGGGCCAGCCGTCGCGGGGGGCCACGAGGCGCATCTCGGTCAGCCCGAAATTGAGCATCGCGCGCGCGGCCTTGCCGATATTCTCGCCCAATTGCGGGCGGACGAGGATGATGACGGGGGGTGGGGTGGAGATGGTCATGTCCCTTGGTTCGTCTGGCCGGGGGTCCTGTGGGCGTGCGCGCCGACGCTAACCCTCGCGCCCGGCCTGTTCCACCGTGCCGGCGAATTCCTCGAAATCGCGCGCCTCGCTGAAGTCGCGATAGACGCTGGCGAAGCGGATGTAGGCGACCGAATCGAGGCCCTTTAGCCCGTCCATCACCATCTCGCCGATCCGCTTCGACGAAACTTCGCCGTCGCCCGCGGTTTCGAGCTGGCGCTGGATGCCGCTGACCAGCTTCTCGATCCGCACCGGATCGATCGGCCGCTTGCGCGTCGCGATCGCGACGGAGCGGAGCAGTTTCTCGCGGTCGAACGGCTCGCGCCGGCTCTCGCTTTTCAGCACCCACAATTCGCGCAGCTGAATGCGTTCGAAGGTGGTGAAGCGCGCCGCGCAACCTTCGCACTGGCGCCGGCGGCGGATCGCCGCCCCATCTTCGGTGGGGCGGCTGTCCTTTACCTGGCTGTCTTCATGGCCGCAGAACGGGCATCGCATGTCGGTCCGTCAGCGCCTTCTTCAGATCTTGTTGCGGCGCGCATAGGCGACGCCCGCACCGACGAGCGCGCCGAACACCGGCCCGACGAAGGGCACGGGGATCGCCAGCACCGCGCCGACCGCGCCATATTTGGCCATCTTCTTGCCCAGGCCCGGCGTGTTCTTGACGGTATCCTGGACCTCTTCGATCTTCGACATGGCTTATCCTTCGTAGATGGGGAAGCGTGCGCAGAGCGCGCGCACGCGGCTACGAACGTTCGCCTCGACGTCGGGGTCCCCCGCCTCGCCCTTCGTACGCAGGCCGTCGAGCACGTCGGCGACCATATGGCCGATCTCGCGGAATTCGGCCGGGCCGAAGCCGCGCGTCGTGCCGGCGGGCGAACCGACGCGGATGCCGCTGGTCTTCATCGGCGGCAGCGGGTCGTTGGGGATGCCGTTCTTGTTGCAGGTGATGCCCGCCCGCTCCAGCGCCTCGTCCGCGTCCTTGCCGGTGACGCCGAGCGGCCGGAGGTCGATGAGCGCGAGGTGCGTGTCGGTGCCGCCCGCGATCACGTCGGCGCCGCGCTCCTTGAGCGTCGCGGCGAGCACCTTGGCGTTCTCGACCACCGCGGCGATGTACGTCTTGAAGTCGGGACGCAGCGCCTCGCCGAACGCCACCGCCTTGGCGGCGACGACGTGCATCAGCGGGCCGCCCTGCAGCCCCGGGAAGACCGCCGAGTTGATCTTCTTGGCAAGTCCCTCGTCGTCGGTCATGATCATGCCGCCGCGCGGTCCCCGCAGCGTCTTGTGCGTCGTCGTGGTGACGACGTGCGCATGGCCGAACGGCGTCGGGTGCAGGCCGGCGGCGACGATGCCGGCGAAATGCGCCATGTCGACCATGAAATATGCGCCGACCTTGTCCGCGATGCTGCGGAAGCGGGCGAAGTCGATGACGCGGGGGTAGGCGCTGCCGCCGGCGATGATCAGCTTCGGGTTATGCTCGAGGGCGAGCGCCTCGACCTGATCATAGTCGATCAGATGCGTGTCGGGGTCGACGCCATATTGCACCGCGTTGAACCACTTGCCGCTCATCGCCGCTTTCGCGCCGTGCGTCAGGTGGCCGCCGGCATCCAGGCTCATGCCCAGGATCGTCTCGCCCGGCTTGACCAGCGCCAGCATCACCGCGCCGTTCGCCTGCGCGCCCGAATGCGGTTGGACGTTGGCGAAGCCGCAGCCGAAAATCTGCTTGGCGCGCTCGATCGCCAGCGTCTCGACCTCGTCCGAGGGCGCGCAACCCTGGTAATAGCGCTTGCCCGGATAGCCTTCGGCATATTTGTTGGTGAACACCGAACCCTGCGCCTCGAGCACCGCCTTCGAGACGATGTTCTCGCTGGCGATCAGCTCGATCTGCGTCTGTTCGCGGGTCAGTTCGTGCGCGATGCCGGCGAAGACGGCGGGATCGGCGTCGGCGAGACCGCGGGTGAAGAAACCGTCGGCGCGGACGTCATTGGCGGGGGTGGGCTGCGTGCTCATCGGTTCATCCTTCCTGCGACAGCTTGTCGACACGGTGCTGGTGGCGGCCGCCGGCGAAATCGGCGGCGAGGAATGCATCGACGCAGGCCTTGGCCATTTCCTCGCCGATCAGGCGGGCGCCCATCGCGATGGCGTTGGCGTCGTTGTGCGTGCGCGCCAGCGTCGCGGACAAAGGCTCCGACACGAGCGCGCAGCGGCAGGCGGGGTTGCGGTTGGCGGCGATCATGATGCCGATGCCCGACCCGCAGAGCGCGATGCCGCGATCGGCGCGCCAGTCGGCGAGCGCGGCGGCGATGGCGAAGCCGTAGTCGGGATAATCGACGCTGGCGGTCGAATCGGTGCCGAGGTCGAGCAGCTCGTGACCCGCGGCGCGGACATGGTCGGCGAGCACGCTCTTGAGCGCGACGGCGGCGTGGTCGGAGGCGATGGCGATGCGCAAGGCGGTCGTGATCCCCGGCAGAGGTGAACGGATGTGGCCGCGCCTTAGCCGCCTTGCCCGACGAATGCCACCGTCGTGCGTGGCCGAGATCAGGAAGAGATATTGCCGCCGCGCAAAGGAACATGTCCATGTTGCGCCGTGTTGCTGCGGCATGGATCTTCACCTGCATCAACGTCGCGCCGCGCGGCTGCAACGGGCCCGTGCTCCGCAGGTCGGGGAAGCCGCGATGATCCTGGGCTATGCCGGCTTGTTGCCACAGGTCGCGGCGGTGGCGATCACGGTGTTCGACCCGCGGCTGGGCCTCGGCGCGATGTTCGCGTTCGGCTATGCCGCACTGATCCTGAGCTTTCTCGGCGGCATCTGGTGGGGCTTTGCGATGCAGGCCGCGCATGGCGAGGTGGAGGATCGTGGCCAGGGGCGCATCGCCGGCCTCGCCGTGGCGCCGCCGCTGGTCGCTTCGGCGCTGATCCTTCTGACGATCTGCCGCGTCCTGCCGGTGGGATGGGCGCTGGTGCTGATGGGCGTCGCGCTGTTCCTGACGCTCCGCGTCGACCGCTGGCTGGCGACGACGGGCGTCGCGCCGAAAGGCTGGCTGGCGATGCGCGGGCCGCTGTCGATCGGCCTCGGCTTGCTCACCATCGCATGCGGGCTGGTGGCCTGAGGCGGCGCTACGCCGCCTTGCGCAGGTCGAGCCGGCCCCAGATTTCGACGAGCGCGTCGGTCAGGTCGCGCATCATCGCCTCATCGTGGCTCGGCCCGGGCGTGAAGCGCAGCCGCTCGGTGCCGCGCGGCACGGTCGGATAATTGATCGGCTGGACGTAGACGCCATATTCGGCGAGCAGGATGTCGCTGATCTTCTTCGCCTTGACCGGATCGCCGACCATCACCGGGACGATATGCGTCTCGCCCAGCATCACCGGCAGCCCCGCATCGCGCAGCATTTCCTTCAGCGTCGTCGCCGCGGCCTGTTGCCCCGCACGCTCGACGCTGGAGCCCTTCAGATGCCGCACGCTCGCCAGCACGCCCGCGACGAGCACCGGCGACAGGCTGGTGGTGAAGATGAACCCCGGCGCATAGGAGCGGATGACGTCGACGATCGTGCGGTCCGCGGCGATATAGCCGCCCATCACGCCGAATGCCTTGCCCAGCGTCCCCTCGATGATCGTCAGCCGGTGCGCGACGCCGTCCCGTTCCGAAATGCCGCCGCCGCGCGGCCCGTACATGCCGACCGCATGCACCTCGTCGAGGTAGGTCAAAGCATTGTATTTGTCGGCAAGGTCGCAGATCGCGGCGATCGGCGCGACGTCGGCCTCCATCGAATAGACGCTTTCGAACGCGATCAGCTTGGGCACCGCCGGGTCTTCCGCGGCGAGCAGTTCCTCGAGATGCGCCAGATCGTTGTGGCGGAAGATCCGCTTCTCGCACCCGGCGTTGCGGATGCCCGCGATCATCGAGGCGTGGTTCAATTCGTCGGAAAAGATGACGCAACCGGGCAGGATCTTCGCCATCGTCGACAGCGTCGCCTCGTTCGAGACATAGCCGCTGGTGAACAGCAGCGCCGCTTCCTTGCCGTGCAGATCGGCGAGTTCGCCCTCCAGGTCGACGTGATAATGCGTGTTGCCGCCGATGTTGCGCGTGCCGCCGGAACCCGCGCCGACGTCGTGCAGTGCCTCTTCCATCGCGGCGATCACCTTCGGGTGCTGGCCCATCGCCAGATAGTCGTTCGAGCACCAGACGGTGATCGGCTTGGGCCCGTTATGCCCCGCGAAGCAGCGCGCGTTGGGGAACATGCCCTTGTTGCGCAGGATGTCGATGAAGACGCGGTAGCGCCCCTCGGCATGCAGCCGGTCGATCGCCTGGGTGAAGACGCGGGCATAATCCACGCGCGCCTCGGTCACGTCGCTGTCCATGGGATGCCCATGTAAACGGCGCACGGGGCGCTTGCCAGAAGAGAATGACGCTCAGCGTGATCGAAGGGTTGGGCATTTTGTCCCACGGTCGACGAACGCTACAGCGCTTCCGCGGTCCCGAAGCCTTGCTCGCGCAGGCCCGCGGCGATCGCCCTTTCGCGATCCCCGAGATGCGTGAAGATCAGGCGATCGGGCGCCGGGTCGGCGGGCCAGTCCTGCCCGTCGGTCAGCGCGGCGATGCGGCGCGCGATACCGGGGCCGCCGTCGACGAAGCGCACGCCGGGAGCGGCCACCGCCAGTTCCTCGGCCAGCAGCGGGAAGTGGGTGCAGGCGTTGACGATGACGTCGATCGCCTCACCGCCCGGCTGGCCGAACAGCCCGGCGAGTTCGCCCGCCACCGCATCGGCGGGCACCGGCTCGCCCGCCAGCTTCGCTTCCGCCAGCGCGACGAGCCGCGCCGATCCATGGCGCAGCACGCGGCAGTCGGCGGCGAAACGTGCCGCGAGATCGTCGACATAGGGCTGGCGCACCGTCGCCTCCGTGCCGAGCACGCCGATCGCGCGCGCCACGCTCAGCGCCGCGGCAGGCTTTATCGCGGGCACGGTGCCGACCACGGGCAGGTCGAGCGCCGCGCGCACCGCGGGCAGCGCGATCGTGGAGGCGGTGTTGCAGGCGATGACGACGAGCCGCGGGCGATAGCGTTCGACCAGGCGGCCGAGCAGCGCGGGGACGCGCGCCGCAATCTCGCCTTCAGACTTGATGCCATAGGGGAAGGCCGCCGAATCGGCGGCATAGACGATCGGCGCCTGCGGCAGCAGCGCGCGCGTCGGGGTGACGACCGACAGGCCGCCGACGCCGGAATCGAAGAACAGGATAGGCCGTGCGTCCATGCGCGGCGGCATAGGTCGGGGGCGGCCCCCGCGTCCAGCGCGGGGCGCGTATACGGCGCATGTCCGACGCCGGACGAAGCATGGCGCGCGCCATCGAGATGATGGCCAAGCGGGATCGACGGCGTTATTGAGGCAGGCGTTGTAGAGGGGGCCGTTTGCAGACCGAAATTCTCTGGATCGCGCCGACGTGCGCGCTGCTGCTCGGGTATCTGCTGGGCTCGATCCCGTTCGGCGTCATCCTGACGCGGATCGGCGGCGCGGGCGATCTGCGTACGATCGGGTCTGGCAATATCGGCGCAACGAACGTGCTGCGCACCGGGCGCAAGGGGCTGGCCGCGGCGACGTTGCTGCTCGACCTGTTGAAGGGCGCGGTCGCGGTGTGGCTGGTCGCCTGGCTGTTCCCGGGTGACGAGATGATCGCCGCGGCGGCCGCGTTCATCGGCCATTGCTATCCCGTGTGGTTGCGCTTTCGCGGCGGCAAGGGGGTCGCGACGCTGATGGGCATCGTGCTCGCGCTGCACTGGCCGATGGGCCTCGTCTATGCGGTGGTGTGGCTCGGGCTGCTGGCCAGCCTGCGCATCTCGTCGGTCGCGGGGATGGCCGCGGCGGTCAGCGCCCCGGTCAGCGGCGCGGCGTTCGGGCGGTTCGACCTCGTCATGCTGCTGCTCGGCCTTGCCGCGATCGTGCTGTGGAAGCACCGTGAGAATATCGAGCGGCTGGCGGCCGGCGACGAGCCGCGCATCGGCGGCAGGAAGGCGCGCTGACTTGGCCGGCGAAGGGGCCGGAGACGGCAGCGACCGCCTCCGCCTGATCCGTACGCCGGGCGTCGGCCCGGTCACCTATCGCCAGCTCATCGCCCGCTTCGGCACCGCCGCCGCGGCGATCGAGGCGTTGCCGACGCTGGCCCGGCGCGGCGGCGGCAATGCGCCGGCCGTGCCCGACGCGCGGCTCGTCGCGCGCGAGATGGCGGCGACCGCGCAATTCGGCGCGCGATACGTCTTCCTCGGTGCGCCCGACTATCCGGCGCTGCTTGCCGAACTCGACAGCGCCCCGCCCGCGCTGATCGTGCGCGGCGACATGGCGCTGACGCAGGCGCCGTGCGTCGCGCTGGTCGGCGCGCGCAACGCGTCCGCCGCCGCGTGCCGCTTCGCGCGCGGGCTGGCGCACGAACTGGCGGCGGGGGGCGTGACCGTCGTCTCCGGCCTCGCGCGCGGAATCGACACCGCGGCGCATGGCGGGGCGATGCCGCGCACGATCGGCGTGATCGCGAGCGGCATCGACGTCGTCTTCCCGCCCGAGAACGCCGCCCTGCAGGAAGACGTGGCGCGCGCCGCGCTGCTGATCGCCGAACAGCCGCCGGGCACGCAGCCGCTGGCGCGCAACTTCCCGTCGCGCAACCGCATCATCGCCGGCCTGGCGATCGGCACGGTAGTGGTGGAGGCAGCGCCGCGGTCCGGCTCACTCATCACCGCGCGGCTGGCGAACGAGGCGGGGCGCGAGGTGATGGCGGTGCCCGGCAGTCCGATCGATCCGCGCGCGCAGGGGTGCAACCTGTTGATCCGCGAAGGCGCGACGCTGATCCAGACCGCCGCCGACGTGCTGGAGCAGATCCGCCCGATCGACCCGCGTGCCGTCCGCGCGCCGTCAGCGGGCTATGGCGCCCCGCCCCCCGCCGATGCCAGTGACCACGAGCGCGCCGCCGTTCTCTCGCTGCTCGGCCCGGTTGCCGCGCCGGTCGACGAACTGATTCGCCAGAGCGGCCTTGCGCCCGCTGTCGTGCAGACGGTGCTGCTGGAACTGGAACTGGCGGGGCGACTGGAACGGCACGCGGGCGGGCGGGTCAGCCTGAATGGCTAGGCCGCCGTCAGGAACGCGTGGCGAGCGGCGTGGGGGCGACATCGGGCGCGCGCTCGTCGGACCCCGATCGGATCCGGCCGATCGTGTCGGACATCGACCTGGCCGTCATCGCCGTTTCGTCGATCGCCGCGGTGATGGCCGTCACTTTCGCCGATTGGCCGGTGAACGCCGACCGCAGGTGTTCCGCACGCTCGATCACCTTGGCGACGCCCTCTCGCACCGAAGCGTTGGCGCTGACCGCCGCGCTGACCGAGGCGCGGACCGCATCGACCTTGGCGGCGATGCTGTCCGTCGCCCGCGCCGTCTGGCTGGCGAGGCTCTTCACCTCTTGCGCAACGACGGAGAATCCCCGGCCGGCGTCGCCGGCGCGCGCGGCCTCGATCGTCGCATTGAGCGCCAGCAGGTTGGTGTGGCCGGCAATCTCGCGGATCAGGGTGACGATGGACGCGATCTCGACCGCATGCTGCGCGAGGTCGCGCGAAATCGTCTCTGTCCGCGTCGCTTCGTCCGCGGCGCGGACGGTGATGGCGTGGGCCGATTCGAATTCGGCCTGGGCCTCGTCGATCGCGGTGATCAGGCCCGCCGCAGTCCGGGCCGAATCGTGCATCGCCGCAGCGGCCCGTTCGGCCGCGGTCGTGATCTGGACCGTCATGAGCGCGATCTTGGTTTCTGCCTCCTTGCGCGCCTTGATGTCGACGTGCGTGCCGACCAGGCGCGATGGCCGTCCGTCGTCGCCATGATTGAGGACGCGCCCGCGTGCCAACACCCATCCCCAGCTGCCGTCCTTGCAGCGCAGGCGGTGCTCGCACTCGTAAAACGACGTCTCGCCGCTGAAATGCTGTTCGATCAGCTTGCGCGCGCGCGGTTCGTCGTCCGGGTGGACCAGCGCCGCCCACGTGTCGACGTGACCGACCAGTTCGCCGGGCGCGTAACCCAGCATGAGCAGCCACACGTCCGAAAACCAGCATTCCCCGGTTTCGATGTTCCAGTCCCAGATGCCCGCACTGCCCGCGTCCAGCGCGGAAAGCAGCCGCTGCTCACGGTCGAGCGAATGCTGCAGCTGTAAGGCGAGCGATCCGTCTTCGACCGCGTCCGGCGCAACGACTGCAGCATGATTGCTGACCATTATGTTTTCGACCCTCAGCCCAAGTAAAGACCCTGTTGATCAAAGTTAAGGTTCAAAGGTTAACTCTTTCCGCTGAATTGGCGCCGATGCGATGGGGATGCGAGCATGGCGGCCGGGCGGGACGGGACGGCAGGCCCTCTAACACGCTGATGAGGAAAAACTTTTTGAAGATACGTCCGGTTTCGGGCGAAGCGGGTCCGGCTCGGCCGCTTCGCGAAGGCCGGGCCGATCGGCGCGCCGCCGCGTGCCGCCCGTCTTCCGCAGCATCGCCGCCCGAAACGCCTATTGCCGCCAACCCGTCAATCCGCAATTCAGCCTCGCGCGCGCAGGGCGCATTGCCGGGGCGACGGACGGAACGGGATGACGGACTGGATCAACGATCGCGACCGGCTGGTCGACCACAGCCTGTCCGCGCTGCTGATCGTCCAGGGCGTGACGTTGTTCGTCGTCGTGCCGCTGGCGCGGGACTGGGCGGTCGGGCGCACCTTGCTCGACCTGTGCCACCTCGCCTTTGCCGCGATCTGCATCGGCATCCTGACGCGACACCGGCTGGTGCAGGGGCTGCTCGCCGCCTCGATCGCGCTGCTCGTCGCCTGGCCGCTGTTCGGGCTGCGGGTGACGCATATGCTGCGCCTCGACCCGGTCGAACAGCATGAGGCGATCGCCTTTGCCGCGCTCGTGTTCAACGGCGCGGTGACTGGCGTCGTCGCGCAGCACGTCTTCGCCGCCGGCCGCGTCACCGCGCATCGCATCCGTGGCGCGGTGCTGCTGTATCTCAACATCGCCGCGCTGTTCGCGGTACTCTACGGCATCGTCGCGATGCATGTCGGCCACGCCTTTTCCGGCCCCGACGTGTTGCACGCGCCGCCCGAACGATCGACCGCGGCGTTCACCTATTTCAGCCTGACGACGATCACGACGACGGGCTATGGCGATATCGTGCCCGCCGCGGCGCTGACGCGCAGCCTCGCCAACCTCGAGGCGGTGATCGGCCAGCTGTTCCCCGCCACATTGCTCGCGCGGCTGGTCGGCCTGCATCTCGTCCACGAACAGCGGGATAGGCGGCGGGACTGACCGCCGCAGGGGTCCACCTCAGGCGTCCGCCCGTCGCGCCGCCCGGCGCGCGACCAGCAGGGCGATCAGCGGCGCGCCGATCATCAGCACGACCAGCGCGGCGATCCACGTCACCATGCCCGCGGCAAAGGCGCCGACGCCGATGATGATCGAAATCCAGCTGCGTTGCAGAAACGGCCGCAGGTCCGCGGGCGAGATGCCCTCGTCGAGCAACGCCGGGTTGCGCACGATCGCACGGATCACCTGGCGGTTGAGCAGGCCGAGCAGGATCAGCCAGCCGGTGTAGAAACAGATGCCGACACGCAGCTGCACATATTCGCTGATCACCGCGGTCGGAAACGGCATGAACGCGACGCCGAGCAGCAGCAGCAGGTTCACCACCACCAGCCTTTTGTCCGCCGCCTTAAGCAGCCCCATCACCTCGTGATGCGCGAGCCAGAAGCGGCCGAGCACGAGGAAGCTGACGAGGAAACCGACGTAATTGGGAATGAGGCCGAGCAGCGCCTGCCCCAGGTCCGGCCCGGTCGGCTGGTGCAGATGCGGCAACCGCACCTCGACGACGAGCAGGGTCATCGCGATCGCGAACACCGCGTCGGAGAAGAAGGTCAGCCGTTCCAGCTGTGCCCGTTCCCGCGCCTCGCGCGCGCCGCCGCCGGTCACGGCTTGCACCGTGCGTCCCGCAATCCCCACATCCCTGCCTGCCCCCTGTTGACAGCAACCGCGCAGGCTTTCCACCCTCGCGCGTACACGCAAGGACCTTATACGCACCCCATGCAACTCGTCATCGTCGAATCGCCCGCCAAGGCCAAAACCATCGAGAAGTATCTGGGCGCGGACTATCGCGTCCTGGCTTCCTACGGCCACGTCCGCGACCTGCCGGCCCGGGACGGCAGCGTCGACCCCGACGCGGGCTTCGCGATGGAATGGGAGAATTACGCCGACAAGACGCGCCAGTTGAAGGCGATCGCCGACGAGGCGAAGCACGCCGATCGGCTGATCCTGGCGACCGACCCCGATCGCGAGGGGGAGGCGATCAGCTGGCACGTGCAGGAGGTGCTGCGTGCGAAAAAGGCGCTGCCCAAGGACGTGCAGCGGGTGACGTTCAACGCGATCACCAAGCCGGCGGTGACCGCGGCGATGGCCGCCCCGCGCGAGCTCGACACCGACCTGATCGACGCATACCGGGCGCGGCGCGCGCTCGACTATCTCGTCGGCTTCACGCTGTCGCCCGTCCTGTGGCGCAAGCTGCCCGGCGCCAAGTCCGCGGGCCGCGTCCAGTCGGTGGCGCTGCGCCTGATCGTCGATCGCGAGCGCGAGATCGAGAAGTTCGTCGCGCAGGAATATTGGTCGGTCATCGCGCAGATGGAGCAGGACGGCACGCCGTTCGCCGCACGCCTCGTCCTGTGGAAGGGCCAGAAGCTCGACCGGCTGTCGATCGGCAAAGAGGGCGACGCCCTGGCGGCGAAGGCGGACGTCGAGGCGGGGAAGTTCACCGTCCAGTCGGTCGAGACCAAGCCCGCGACGCGCAACCCGCCGCCGCCGTTCACGACCAGCACGCTGCAGCAGGAGGCGGCGCGCAAGCTCGGCTTCTCCGCCGACCATACGATGCGGATCGCGCAAGGGCTCTACGAGGACGGCGCGATAACCTACATGCGCACCGACGGCGTGCAGATGGACGGCAGCGCGATCAGCGCCGCCCGCAAGGCGATCGCCGACCGTTACGACGCGCATTACGTCCCCGATTCCCCGCGCCAGTATCAGACCAAGGCAAAGAACGCCCAGGAAGCGCATGAGGCGATCCGGCCGACCGATTTCGGCAAGGACCGCGTCGGCGGCGGCGACCATGCGCGCCTCTACGACCTGATCTGGAAGCGCGCGCTCGCCAGCCAGATGGCGTCGGCGCGGATGGAGCGCACCACGGTCGAGATGGCGGACGGCACGGGCCGCACCGTGCTGCGCGCGACCGGGCAGGTCGTGATGTTCCCCGGCTTCCTCGCGCTCTACGAGGAAGGCACCGACGATTCGCAGGATGAAGAAGCGCGCCGCCTGCCCCGGCTGCGCGAGGGCGATGCGCCGGCGAAGAAGGCGGTGGATGCCGAGCAGCATTTCACCCAGCCGCCGCCGCGCTTTTCCGAAGCGTCGCTGGTCAAGCGGATGGAGGAGCTCGGCATCGGCCGTCCGTCGACCTATGCCTCGATCATCAAAACGCTGAAGGACCGCAATTACGTCCGCGTCGAGAAGAACCGCTTCTTCGCCGAGGAATCGGGCCGGCTGGTGACCGCGTTCCTCGAACGCTTCTTCGAGAAATATGTCGGGTTCGACTATACCGCCGAGCTGGAGGAAGAGCTGGACGACGTGTCCGGCGGCCGCGCGCAGTGGCAGGCGGTGCTGGAAGCCTTCTGGCGCGATTTCAAGCCGCGTACCGCGGAGGTGATGGAACAGCAGCCGAGCGCGATTACCGCCGAGCTGGACCAATTCCTCGCGCCCTATCTCTTCCCCGACAAGGCGGATGGCAGCGACCCCCGGCTGTGCCCGAAGTGCGAGGCGGGCAAGCTCGCGCTGCGCGGCGGCCGGTTCGGCGCGTTCATCGCCTGCTCCAACTATCCCGAATGCAAATACACCCGCCGCTTCGCACAGGGTGGTGAAGCGGCGGGCGAGGACAGCGGGCCCGAGGGGCTGGGCAAGGATCCGGTCACGGGGCTGGAGGTCGAGCGCAAGTCGGGGCGGTTCGGCCCGTATATCCAGCTGGGCGAGGGCAAGGACGCCAAGCGCGCCTCGATCCCCAAGGATTTGCCGGGCGAGCTAGACCTCGAATGGGCATTGAAGCTGCTCAGCCTGCCGCGCACGATCGGCAACCATCCCGAGACGGGCGAGCCGATCACCGCCTCGATCGGGCGCTACGGCCCCTATCTGGCGCACGGCGGCAAATATGCGCGGCTGCAATCGACCGCGGAGGTGTTCGAGACGGGGATGAACGCGGCCGTGGCGAAGCTCGCGGATGCCGCCGCGGGCGGCGGCCGGCCGCAGCGCGGCGCGGCGCGTGCGCCGCTCAAGGAACTGGGCAATCATCCGCGCACCGAGGCGGAGATCAAGCTGATGGAGGGGCGCTACGGCCCCTACGTCACCGATGGCGAGACGAACGCGACCCTGCCCAAGTCGATCACGCCCGAGGCGCTGACGCTGGAGGAGGCCGCGCAGCTGATCGACGCGCGCGCCGCGGCGGCGCCGGCGAAGGGCAAGAGGAAAGCGCCGACGAAGAAGGCGGCGGCGAAGCCCGCGGCGAAGAAGGCGCCCGCCAAAAAGGCGGCGGCGAAGAAGAAGGCTGAATAACCCCAAACGTCATTCCCGCGCAGGCGGGAATCCAGACGCACTACCGTTGCGCCTCTTGCTGCGAGGTCAGAGGTTCTGGATTCCCGCCTGCGCGGGAATGACGGTTTTTAATGCATCCCACCCCTCCATCATCCCGCGAACGCCGCGAGAACGACGAAGGGTCGTCCCGCGACGGGAGAGGGTGCAGCCGTCGCAGCCTACGCCGCGCGGCGCTGGTGCGTCATCAGCCAGGCGCGCGCCTGGCGCTGCGCTTCGGCGATCTCGCGGGCGGTCAGGTCCTCGGCGACTTCGCTCCGCGCGTCGACCGCTTCGGGCAGGCCGTAGACCGCGGCGAGATTGAACCATTTGTGCGCCTCGATCAGATCGATCCCCGCCCCCGAGGTTCCGGTCGAATAGCAGACGCCCAGGTCGAACAGCGCTTCCGGTCGGCCGCGTGCCGCGTCCCGTAACCGGCTTTCTAGGAGAAACTGCGCGCTCTTGAGACTGTTGCCCATTGGTGACCCCTGTATGTCATGGGGCCACCATGGCGCACGATTCGCTAGGAAATGGTTAACGCGCAAAAAACCATGAATTCAGGTGCTTGGATCGATCGCGACATTGTCGATCAGCCGGGTCGCCCCCATCCGTGCCGCCGCGAGCAGCCGGCGCGGCCGATCCGCGGCGGGATTTTCGGCCAGCGTCTCCGAATCGGCGAGCGCGACATAGTCGACCGTAAAACCGGCGCCGTTCAGCGTCGCGCGCGCTTCCGCCAGCACCGCCTCGACATCATCGCCGCGGCCGATCGCGCGGGCCGCGATGCCCAGCGCGCGCGGCAGCGCTACCGCCTTCGCGCGCTGCTCCTCGTCGAGGTAGATGTTGCGCGATGACAGCGCGAGGCCGTCGTCGTCGCGCTGCGTCGGCACGCCGACGATCTCGATTGTCATGTCGAGGTCGGCGACCATGCGGCGGATCACGGCGAGCTGCTGGAAATCCTTTTCGCCGAAATAGGCGACGTCGGCCTCGGTCTGGTTGAACAATTTGGTGACGACGGTGGCGACCCCGTCGAAATGGCCGGGGCGCGCGGCGCCATCGAACCCTTCTGAGACGCCCGCGACGCCGACGTTGGTCGCGAAGCCTTCCGGATACATGACCTCGACCGGCGGCAGCCACAACAGGTCGCAGCCATTGTCGGCGAGCAGCCGCGAATCGGCCATTTCACGGCGGGGATAGCGGGCAAGGTCCTCGTTCGGGCCGAACTGCTTCGGATTGACGAAGATCGAGGCGATCACCTTCGTCCCCGGCCGGCGCGCCGCCTCGACCAGCGCCATATGCCCCGCATGCAGCGCGCCCATCGTCGGGACCAGCGCGATCCGGTATCCTTCGGCACGCCAGGCGGCGACGATTTCGCGCAAGCCATTCAGATCCCGAACCGTCCGCATTGCGCTTAACCCCCTCGAACAATGAGCGCGCGGCTTCTATGGAGGCTGGAACCATCGATCAACAAGGATGCGACCAGTGGCCGACGGCCCCCCAGTATCTGCACCCCCAGTCCCTGCCCCATCCGTTCCCGCCACCGCTGGCCCGCATGTCATCGTCTTCGCCAATGAAAAGGGCGGTACGGGCAAATCGACGACGGCGGTCCATGTCGCGATCGCGCTCGCCGCGAAGGGGGCGAGGGTCGCGTGCTTCGACCTCGACCACCGCCAGCGCACCGTCGGCCGCTATCTCGACAATCGCGCCGCGACGATCAAGCGGACGGGCAGCGCGTTGCCGATGCCCGTCCACGACACGCACGACGGTGTGCACGAAGAGGTTTTCGAGGAAAAGTGGCACCGCCTGTCGCAGGGCGCCGACTATCTGATCGTCGACACGCCCGGCCGCGACGACCATTTCGCGCGCACCGCAGCCGCGCTGTCGAACACGCTGGTCACGCCGATGAACGACAGTTTCGTCGATTTCGACCTGATCGGCCAGGTCGATCCGGAAACGTTCAACGTCACCCGGCCCAGCTTCTATTCCGAACTGATCTGGGATGCGCGCAAGCAGCGCGCGCGCGCCGACGGAACGCAGATCGACTGGGTCGTGCTGCGCAACCGTCTCCAGCATATCGAGGCGCGCAACATGCGCCGCGTGTCCGATGCGCTGGGGCAGCTCGCCAAGCGCGTCGGCTTCCGCATCATCCCGGGGCTCGGCGAACGCGTCATCTATCGCGAACTGTTTCCCGCCGGCCTGACAATGATCGATTCGAAGGAATTCGGCGCGATGGGCCTGGGCCACGTCGCCGCCCGCCAGGAATTGCGCGAGATGATGGCGGCGCTGCAACTGCCCGAACCGGCGCTGCCACTGCTCGCCGACGCATCATGAAGTGGCTGATCGCGCTGGCGGCGATCTGGCTCGCCTGGCGCTACCTGCGCCCCGCCCCCAAGCGCAAGGCGACGCCTGAGGCGGCCGCACGGCGCCTGCTCGGTGTCGCGAAGGATGCGGATGCGGCGACGATCCGCGCGGCGCACCGCCGGTTGCTGGCGGAGGTGCATCCCGACCGCGGCGGATCGGCGGAGGACGCCCGCCGCGCCAACGCCGCGCGCGACCTGCTGCTGACGCGATTGGGGTAAGGGGACGCCCCCCGGCCCGCCCTGCCAACCCCGGCGGAGGCCGGGCTGTTCGGTGAAGGTGGTAGGGGCCACGCGGCGCGTAGGGCTGGTCACGCGGACGCCGTTATGCTCCACCGGTGCCGATGACCCACCATTTCGACCCCGCGATCCTGCGCGAATATGACGTACGCGGCACCGTCGGGCGCAACCTCGATACCGCCGACGCTTACGCGGTCGGGCGCGGTTTTGCGACGCGGGTGCGCCGCGCGCGCGGCGCGCGCATCGTCGTCGGGCGCGACGGGCGGCTGTCGTCGCCCGATCTCGAGGCGGCGCTGGTCGATGGGCTGACCGCGGGGGGCGTCGATGTCGTGCGGATCGGCGTGGGGCCGACGCCGATGCTCTATTTCGCCGAAGCCACGCTGGGCGTCGATGGCGGCGTGCAGGTGACGGGCAGCCACAATCCGCCCGGCGACAACGGCTTCAAGCTGATGCTCCGCCACCGGTCCTTCTGGGGTGACGACGTTACCGACCTCGCCCGCCTCGCCGCCGCGGGCGACTGGATCACGGGGAACGGCACCGTCGGCGAGGCGGACGTGATGGATGCCTATGTCGCGCGGTTGCGCGCCGGCCATACTGCCGGCGCCTATCGCATCGGCTGGGATTGCGGCAACGGCGCCGCCGGGCCGGTGGTCGCGCGGCTGGTCCGCGACCTGCCGGGCGAGCATCACCTGCTCTACACCGAGGTCGACGGCCGTTTCCCCCATCATCATCCCGACCCGACCGAGGAGGCGAACCTCGCCGACCTCAAGGCGCTGGTCCGCGCGCGCGGCCTCGACTTCGGCGTCGCGTTCGACGGCGACGGCGACCGGATCGGCGCGGTCGACGGCGAGGGCCGCGTGCTGTGGGGCGACCAGCTGCTCTGCCTGCTGATGGAGCCGGTGCTCGCCGCCTGCCCCGGCGCGGCGGTGGTCGCCGACGTCAAATCGTCGCGCCACGTCTTCGACCGGATCGTCGAACTCGGCGGGCGGCCGGTGATGGGCGCGACCGGGCACAGCCCGATGAAGGAGGCGATGATCGCGCATGACGCGCCGATCGCGGGCGAATTGTCGGGGCACATCTTCTTCCGCCACGACTGGTACGGGTTCGACGATGCGATCCTCGCCGTCGTCCGCCTGATCGATGCGGTCGACCGTTCGGGCCGCTCGCTGACGCAGCTGCGCGACGCGATGCCCGCCCTGGTCAACACGCCCGACGTGCGCGTGCCCGTGCCCGCGGCGGACAAGTGGCGCATCGTCGCGGCGGTGCGCGACCGGCTGGCGGCGGCGGGTGCCGATGTCAGCGCGATCGACGGCGTGCGCGTGACGACGCCCGACGGCTGGTGGCTGCTGCGCGCGTCGAACACGCAGGATATGCTGACGCTGCGCGCCGAAGGCAGCGACGATGCGGCTCTCGCGCGCCTGCTGCGCGAGGTCGACGCGCACCTCGCCGCCTGCGGCGTGGTGCGCGATTGACAGCCGCCGCGCCGCGCATAGGGTCGGGCGCATGGTGGGAAGCTACATTGCCGAGCGTCCGGTCGACGCCTTTCGCTCCAGCACGGGGCGCTGGCTGTTCGGCAGCTTCCTCGGCTGGATGACGATCCTCGCCTGTGCGATCGGCGTCGGCCTCGTCATCATCGCGGTGCGCTGGCTGCAGAACATGGCCGCATCCTACGAGATCACCGACCAGAGGCTGATCGTGCGGCGCGGGTTGCTGATGAAATCGATCGATGAGATCGAGCTGTACCGGATCAAGGACATCCGCGTCGAGTATTCGCTGATCAACCAGCTGACCGACATCGGTACGATCACCATCACCTCCACCGACCGGACGACGGGCCACGCGCAGTTCGTGCTGCGCGACGTCCCCGCCGCGCGCGAACGGCGCGAGGGCCTGAGAAAGCTGGTCGACCGCGCCCGCCAGCGCCGCGGCGTGCGCGAACTCGACGTCGACAGCGAGGACTGGCGCTGACGGAGGGGGTTCTCCACGCCGCGCGACGCTCGTTGGAAGCCCCCCTCCACCAGCTTCGCTGATTCCCCTCCCCGCGTGCGGGGAGGATAAGACTGGCGCTTCTCGGCCCGGCAACCCATGTTGGGCGCAATGCGTGCTCCCCGCCAGATCATCCGCGTCATCGATCTCGAAACCACCGGCAGCGCGCCGCCCGCGCATGGCGTGTGCGAGATCGGGTGGCAGGATGTCGCGCTCCAGCCGTCGGGCCGCTGGGAACTGGAGGGCGAGGGCGGGTCGATCCTCGTCAATCCCGGCCGCGCGATCCCGCCGATCACGCAGGCGATCCACCATATCCTCGACGAGGATGTCGCCGACGCGCCATGGTGGCACGACGTCGCGCGCCGCGTGCTAGATCCCTATCCGCGCCGCGTCGCGCTGGCGGCGCATCGCGCGGATTTCGAACAGCAATTCTGCACCCCCAATCTGACGCACGGCGCCGACTGGATCTGCACCTGGAAATGCGCGCTGCGCCTGTGGCCCGATTCGCCCAGCTTTTCCAACCAGGTGCTACGTTACTGGCGCCGGCCCGAGGGGCTGGACCAGAGCCGCGGCCTGCCCGTGCACCGCGCCTTTCCCGACGCCTATGTCACCGCGCATCACCTGCGCGACCAGCTCAACGAGGCGAGCCTCGCGCAATTGCTCGAATGGTCGCGCGACCCCGGCCTGCTGCCGCGCGTCCGCTATGGCCCGCATCGCGGCAAGGAATGGCGCGAGCTGGACCACGAAAGCCTGATGGGCTTCCTGACCGATCGCGACCCCGACATCCGCTTCACCGCCAATGCCGAGATGGACCGGCGCAGCGGCGGCGGCCGCGTCGGCCGCGCCAGCGCGCAGGATCTGTTGCTGTAACGCGCCGCCTCCCCCTTCCCGCTTGCGGGACGGCAGGCGAGAGCCGGGACGGCTAGGCAAGCCAACAGCCCTGCCCTAAGCGTAACGCGTGCTGGCAACCATCCGTAATCGCTTCGCCGTGTCGCAGGGTCGCTTCGGCCGCGTCATCCTGTCGTTCATGGCAGTCGGCTTCCTCGCGCTGATCGCTGCCGGCATCGCCGCCGCCTGGGCCACCGCCCGCAATCAGGACCACGCCCGTGCGGTCGTCCACACCTATGAAGTCGAGCTGTCGATCGCCACGGCGCGGCGGCTGATCGAACAGGCGGAGGCATCGCGGCGCGGCTATCTGCTCACCGCCAACCGTGAGTATCGCACCGCTTATTATCGCTGGGCGGACGAGATGCCCGGCGCGGTCGCCCGGCTCGCGACGCTGACGCAGGACAATCCGAACCAGCGCGCCAATCTGGCCAGGTTGCGCCAGATGCTTGCCGTCCTGTTCGCCGCACGGACGCAATCGATCGCGATGGTCGATAGCGGCCGGATGACCGAGGCGATGATCCTGTTCTATCAGGAGGCGAGCGTCCGGCGGATGACGGCGATCCGCGACACCTTCGATCATATGGCGGCGGAGGAGCGCCGGCTGCTCGCGATGCGCGACGCGGCGCAGCAGGCGAGCCTCAACGCCTTCTACGTCATCCTGGCGCTCGCCGGCGTGCTGCTGGTGCTGGTGATGATCGCCGCCTTGCTCGTCGTCCTGCGCTACACGCGCGACCTCGCGACCTCGCGCGACGACCTTGCCCGCTTCAACGAGCGGCTCGAGGAGACGGTGCACGAGCGGACCGCCGATCTCAGCCGCGCGAACGAGGAGATCCAGCGCTTCGCCTATATCGTCAGCCACGACCTGCGCTCGCCGCTGGTCAACGTGATGGGCTTCACCGCGGAACTGTCCGCGGCGACGACGCCCCTCGCCGACCTAGTCGAGCGCGCGGAGGCGGAATGCCCCGGCATCGTCACCGAGGAGGCGCGGCTTGCGGCGCGCGAGGATCTGCCCGAGGCGATCGGCTTCATCCGCACCTCGACGCAGAAGATGGACCGGCTGATCAACGCGATCCTCAAGCTGTCGCGCGAGGGGCGGCGCGTGATCGCGCCCGAACCGATCGATCCGGCCGCGGTAGCGGAGACGGTAGAGGGATCGATCCGCCACATCCTCGACGACCGCGGCGTGACGCTGACGATCCGCCGGCCGATGCCCGGCCTCGTCACCGATCGCGTCGGGCTGGAACAGATCCTGTCGAACCTGATCGAGAATGCGTCGAAATACCTGCAGCCAGGCCGTCCCGGCACGATCACCGTCTCGGGCGAGGAAACGCGCGGGCGCGTCATCCTGTCGGTCGCCGACAACGGGCGCGGCATCGACCCGCGCGACCACCAGCGCATCTTCGACCTGTTCCGCCGCTCCGGGCAGCAGGACCAGCCCGGCGAGGGGATCGGGCTGGCGCATGTCCGTGCGCTCGCCTATCGCCTCGGCGGGACGATCGAGGTGGACAGCATCCTCGGCGAGGGATCGACCTTCCGCCTCAACCTTCCCAAGACCTTCGAAACGCAGGATATCAGCCGATGAACGCTCACCAATCCGTCGGTATCGTGATGATCGAGGACGATGAAGGCCATGCCCGCCTGATCGAAAAGAACATTCGCCGCGCCGGCATCCTCAACGACATCAAGCATTTCACCGACGGGACGCAGGCGCTGCATTTCCTGTTCGAGGCGCCCGATGGCCCGGCGAAGAACGGCCCCGCGCTCGTCCTGCTCGACCTCAATCTGCCCGACATGAGCGGCACCGACATCCTCGCCCGGATCAAGGACGAGGGCAGTCCGCTGAAGCGCACGCCCGTCGTCGTGCTGACCACCACCGACGACAAGATCGAGATCCAGCGCTGCTATGACCTCGGCTGCAACGTCTACATCACCAAGCCGGTCAATTACGAAAGTTTCGCGCAGGCGATCCGCCAGCTCGGGCTGTTCCTGTCGGTGATCCAGGTCCCCGAAATCGAGGAACATTGAGCTGACCCGCCCCCCCAGCGTCCTGTACATCGACGACGACGCCGGCATCCGGCGGCTGGCGGCGCGTGCGCTGGACCGGCGGGGCTATCGCGTGACGCTGGCCGACGGCGGCGAGGAGGGGTTGGCGCTGGCGGGCGCACAGGCGTTCGACCTCGTCGCGGTCGACCATTACATGCCGGGGATGGACGGGCTGGAGACGCTCGCCGCGCTCGCCGCGCTGCCCACGCCGCCGCCCGTCGTCTACGTCACCGGCTCCGACGAGGGGCGCGTCGCGATTGCCGCGCTGAAGGCCGGCGCGGCGGATTATGTCGTGAAGACGGTCGGCGATGATTTCTTCGACCTGCTCGCCGCCAGTTTCGCGCAGGTGCTCGACCGCGCGCAGCTCGCGCGGGAAAAGGCGCGCGCCGAAGAAGCGTTGCGCGCGAGCAACGCGCGACTCGAGGCGCTGCTCGGCGAGGTCAATCACCGCGTCGCCAATTCGCTGCAGCTCGTCACCGCGATGGTCCGCTTGCAGGCGAGCGGCATCACCGACCCGGCGGCGCGCGCCGCGCTCGACGATACGCAGCGGCGGATCGGCGCGATCGCGCAGGTCCACCGCCGCCTCTACACCGCCAACGACGTCGAGAGCGTCGACATGCGCGACTATCTCGGCGCGCTGATCGAGGAACTGGCGGAAACGCTGTCGAGCGACACGATGCCGCATACGTTGCGCCTGGTCGCCGATCCGATCCGCCTGCCCACCGATCGCGCGGTGTCGCTGGGCGTGATCGTCACCGAACTCGTGACCAACGCGTGCAAATACGCCTATCCGGGCAGCGGCGGCGAAGTGCGCGTCGCGCTGACGCAGGTCGATGAAGCGGTCTACCTGCTCGCGGTCGAGGACGACGGCTGCGGCATGCCGGCCGAGGTCGTGCCGCGCGGCACCGGCCTTGGCACCCGCATCATCCGCTCGATGGCGCAAAGCCTGCACGCTGCGGTGGAATACGAACCCCGCGACTGCGGCGTGCGCGCAGTCCTGCGCGGGGCGATGGGGTAAAGGGACGGGGCGCGAGGGATATGCGCCCCATCATCGCCCCCCATCGTCACCCCGGCCGAAGAGCCGGGGTCCCACCTCTTATTGCCGTCCACAGGGGAAATAGCGGGACCCCGGGTCAAGCCGGGGGTGACGAGCCAGGGTCGCCTATCTTTCCACCGCGTCACAGCTCCCGCGGGTCGGGGCCGATGCGCGCCTGCCGGTCGAGCGCATCAATCGCGGCGATGTCCTCCGCATCCAGCGTCAGCGCCTCCGCCGCGACATTGTCGCTGAGATGCTCCGGATCCGCCGCCTTGGGGATCACCGACAGGCCGTGCGCCAGATGCCACGCCAGGATCACCTGCGCCGCCGATCGCCGATGCTTCTCCGCGACCTGCACGATCGCGGCGTCGTGCAGCTGTTCTCCGCCCTGCCCCAGCGGGCTCCAGCTCTGCGTGACGATGCCATGCGCATCGTGGAACGCGCGTTCCGCGCGCCGCTGGTGATAGGGGTGGAGCTCGATCTGGTTGACCGCGGGCATCACGCCCGTCGCCTCCGCGATCCGTTCCAGATGCTCGGGCAGGAAGTTCGACACGCCGATCGAGCGCGTCTTGCCTGCATCGCGCAACGCGACCAGCGCCTTCCACGCATCGACGTAGCGATCCTGCGCCGGCGAGGGCCAGTGGATCAGGTACAAATCGACACTGTCGCGGCCGAGCAGCGCCAGACTCTCGTCCAGCGCGGCCTCGGCATCGCCGTGCCGGTCGTTCCACAATTTGGTGGTCAGGAACGCGTCCGACGCCTGCATCCCTTCCCCGACGCCGCGTTCGTTGTGATAGATCGCCGCGGTGTCGATCAGCCGCACGCCGAGGTCGAGCGCGCGGCGCACCGCGACCGCCGCCTGCGCATCGGGGATCTGATAGGTGCCGAAGCCGAGCCGCGGCATCGTGCGGCCATCGTTGAGCGTGAAGTCGTCCATGCGCCACTGAGCGCGCAAGGGGCGCCGGCGGTTCCCCCCTTCCCTTCGCCCCCCGGATCGGCCAAGTCCCGGCACCATGTTCGAAAAGATCCTGGGCGTGCTCGCCACCTTCACCATCGGCGTGATTTCCGGCGGCGGCTACGTCGGCATCGCGCTGCTGATGGCGATCGAAAGCGCGTGCATCCCGCTGCCGTCCGAAATCATCATGCCGTTTGCGGGCTATCTCGTCTCGACCGGCCGGTTCGACCTGTATCTTGCCGCGACCGCCGGGGCGATCGGCTGCAACCTCGGCTCGATCGTCGCCTATGAGATCGGCAGGCGCGGCGGCCGGCCGGTGGCGGAACGCTGGGGCCGCTACCTGCTGATCGGGCCGGGCGAGCTCGATGCGGCGGACCGGTTCTTCGCGCGCTGGGGCAGCATCGCGGTGCTGATCGGTCGCCTGCTGCCGGTGATCCGCAGCTTCATCGCCTTCCCCGCAGGCGTCGCGCGGATGCGCCTCGTGCCGTTTCACGTCTACACCTTCATCGGCAGCTGGCCGTGGTGCTTCGGCCTCGCCTGGGTCGGCATGCGGCTCGGCGACAAATGGAACAGCGACCCGCGCGTCAAGGCGGCGTTCCACCGCGCCGACCTCGTCATCGGCATCGTCCTCGTCGCCGCGGTCGCCTTCTACGTCTGGCACCGCGTCCGCGGGCTCAAGCGCGCCTGACGCGTTCGACAAGCCAGCCGAGCATCGCGAGCGCGCATACCGCCCACAGCGCGAAGCCGTACCACGGCGTCCAGCCGAACCATTCGCTCGCGACCGTGCGCAGGTCGCCGGCGGCGAAGCGGCCGGCGAGGACGCCGTCCCACAAGGGAAAGGGCGTCGTCGGCGGGGCGAAGATTTCCGCCGACGCGATGGCGGCATTGAGCGCGATCGATCCGCCAAGCACCAGCGCCGCCGCGATGCGCGGCCAGCCGGCGCGCAGCCGCAGCCATATCGCCGCCAGTCCGATCGCGAGCGGCCCGACCGCGGGCATGGCGAAACGCGGGCCGGTCGTGTTGCCGCCCTGCCAATAGACATAGGCGGCGTTGACGAGCAGCGCGATCGCGACGCTGGCGATACAGGCGAGCGCCAGCGCCCGGCGATGCGGGTCGCGCAGCATCAGCGCCAGGCCGACCGGCGCGAGCAGCAGCACGGGCGCGACCCAGACCAGCCCGATCCTCCGCCCGTTCAGGATATCGACGAGCACGCGCGGCTGCGGGCGGACGAGGCCGAAGACGCCCCGGTGCATCCCTTCCCAGCCGACGACGCCGGCATAGCCGACGCGCAGCGGATCGCCGAGCACCAGCGCGTTGTAGGCGAGAAAAGGTACCGCGGTGACGATGCCTGCCCCGAGGAAGGCGGCGATCCAGCGCATCCGGTCGCCGCGCGCCCGCACCTGCCACAGCGCGAGCAGGCCGATCGGCGCGCCGGCGAGCAACGCCTGATGCTCGATCACCACCGCGCCGCCCAGCGCCAGCCCCGTGACGGCGGCGTAGCGCAATCCGCGCCCCTCGCCGCGCACGATCGCCCATATCGCGATCACGTAGAGCGCCGCGACGGGCGCATGCCCCATGACGGTCGTCGACCAGCCCCAGATCGGCGTGCCGAGCGCGAAGCCGAGCGCCGCGAACAGCGCCGCCGCCGCGCTGCCCGTCAGGATCAGCGCCAGGTCGAACAGCGCGACCGCGGCGAGCGCGGTCAGCACCGCCGTGCCGCTCGCCGCCGCCAGCCGCGTGCGCAGCCGCAGCATCGCCTCGAAATCGGGCCCTACCGGAAAGGCGCCAAAATCGGTGCCGCGCCGCCCCGTCGCCGCGTCCGCCAGCGCGACCGCGGGCAGCGCGATGAGCGTCATGCCCGGCGCCTTGTCGAGATAATAATGGCCGTCGAACATCGCCTTGTCGATCGTCAGCGTCTGGTAACGGTCGATCGCGCCGCCCTCGCCCTCGACGATGCTCATCGCCGCGAACATGCGCGTCGCGTTGTTGGGGTTAAGCTCCCACGACCCGAACCACGCGGCGCTGAACCAGACGAGCGCGAACAGCACGATGCGGACACCGCGCACGCGTTCAGCCGAACAGCCAGTGGCCGAGCATCCGCCCGAACGGAAAGGTGAACAGCCCTGCGATCAGCAGCGCGCCGGTCACCATCGCGCGCACGCCGCGGCGATGCCGCGCGACCTCGTGCCGCCGCGCCGCCCGCCACAGCAGCGGCACCTGCACCAATGTGAAGGCGGAGAGGAGGTGGATCAGGCTGAGCCCGCCATGATTGGTCTGGCGGATACCGAAGGAGAGGAGCGCGGTGAGGATCATCGCGCCGACCCAGATCGCGCCGAGCCGGCGATGCCGCCGGTCGCCGCGCCGCCCGAGCAGCATCACCGGCGTCAGCGCCAGCGCGACGAGGATCGTGGCAAGATGCGCCCAGACGAGCGGTGGCACACGGACCCACTCGCCCCGCCCGCGTGCGATCGCGACGAGCACGACTGCGAGCAGCGCCGCGGCGGCATAGGCGAGGATGCGCTCATAGGTATCGGGCGCGAGCGGGCGCGCGCGTCGGGTTGCGGGTGCGGCGGTGGCCATGGTCGCGAGTCCCCCCGGTCTCGGTGATGCTTGGCGGTGTGTACCGGGATGGCGCCGAGGCGGGAAGGGGCGGGGGGATCATCGTCATCGCATTGCCACGGCTCTGGGGCCGGGCATCGAGCCTACCTGCAACACGCAACTCTCGTGCGTCCCCCTTTCACTTCCCCGGCGAAGGCCGGGGCCCAGTCGGGGGGCGTCTGGGCTAGACGCAGCGTGCCGTCACCCAAGCTTTCCCAACTGGGCCCCGGCCTTCGCCGGTGAGGGAACGCTGGCACCGGCCGGCCACCGATTCAGGATGCAAACGCCCCGATACTCAAGGAATCCGCGCCTCTTCCGCCTTCTGTTGCTGCCGCTCCGCGCGCGCCGCGCGCGCGGCCTGCGCGAAACAGCCCGACTGGCCGCTCGCGCCGACCACCGAGCAGCTGCCCGTGCTCGACACGCCGACGCCGGTGTCCAGCACGCCCTGCGCGCGCGCCGCCCAGCTCTGGTTCTGCGGCGTCACCTGGAATTCGCGCAGTTCCTTGGGGACGCGGAACTGTTCCTGCGCGCTGCGCCGTTCGCACACGACGATCTCCGCGCCGTCGTTGTTCGTCGGGCAGCGTTCGTTGCCGTAGAGGATCAGCACGCCGTTGACCGGCGCGCGCTTGGCGACCTCGCCCGGCTTTTCGACCGGCTTGATCGTCACCGCACCGGGCAGCGCCGGCGTCGGCGAAACCTGCGACGCGGCGGCGGGCGTCACCGGCGCGCGGGCGGGCAGCGTCGCCGCCTGCTGCGCCATCACGGGCGCTCCGGCCAGCATCAGGCCGAGGATCATCGCGCTACGCATTTCGTCTCTCCCGTCAGATCCGCTTGGCGGCGGCGATCGCGACCTTGCAGCCCAGCCGGATCATGCCGAACATCACCGGATAGGCGATGGCATTTTCCGCGCCCGCGCCGATCGCATGGTCACGATGCTCCAGTTCCTCCGCCTGGAAATCGGCGATCGCATCGGCGAGTTCGGGGTCGCTGTCGCCCAATTCGTCGCGCTGCGCCTGGTAATGTTTGTCGATTTCCGTCTCGACCGCGGCGGTGCAGGCCATCGCCGCTTCCGGCCCGATCGCGGCGGTGACCGCGCCGAGCGCAAAGCCCGCGACGTTCCAGAACGGCTGCATCAGCGTCGGGCGCACGCCGCGCGTCGCAATCATCCGGTCGAAGAAGGCGCGGTGCCGCTCCTCCTGCGTCGCCATGTGATGGATCGCGCGGGCGGCCGGGTGGCGATCGCCCAGCACCGCGAGCTGCCCCGCATAGATGCGTGTCGCGCCATATTCGCCCGCCTGGTCGACGCGGATCATCGCCTTCACGGGCTCGCGGCGGTCGCCCGGCTTCCAGCGTGCGTGGCTCATCGGCTCTTCCTCATCAACACGAGGATCACCAACGCACCACCGAGCGAGAAGATCGCATTGAACCCGGCGAGCGAGATGCCCATCAGCGTCCATTGCGGCGCGTCGCAGCGCACGACCGGCGCCTTCATCAGCGCCGCCAGCCGATCGGCTGCGTCCATTCCGCGCATGTCGACCGTCGAGGTGCAGGCGGTAAAGCCCTGCCACCAATGATATTCGACGCCCGCATGCGCGACGCCGATCGCGCCCGACACCGCGATCAGCAGTGCGGCGAGGACAACGCATGCCTTGGCGACGCTGCGCTGCGGGACGACGAAGGCGAGGAGCGCGAAGGGCAGCGCGGCATAATGCGGCCAGCGCTGCCAATGGCACATCTCGCATGGGTAGAGGTGGCCGAAGATCTGCGATCCCCATGCCCCCGCCAGCAGGGCGGCGGGCAGCAGCAGCGCGATCCAGCGGGCGAGGCGTTCGTTGCGGGTCATCGCGCGCGCCCTATTTTGCGGCCACGTCGGGCGGCGTCTTGACCGGCCGCGGCTTCGTCGCGGCGGCGACCGCGGTCGGCCCGCCCAGCCGCGCGATCGTCTTCAGCGCATAATAAAGCTGGAAATCGTCGATGCCCTGCTTCTTCAGCTGGTCCGCGGTCATCGCGAAGCGCGGATCGGTCTTGGCATCGTCTTCCAGGCTGCGATCGTCCGCCTTCACCTCGTTGATCAGGTGCCGGCGCAGGTCCGCCTCGCGGAATACGGGACGCGACTTGAAATCGGGATCGCTGATCTCGGGCACCTTGATGTCGGGGACGATGCCGCCTTCCTGCACGCTGCGCCCCGATGGCGTGTAATAGCGCGCGGTGGTCAGGCGCAGCGCGGTCTTCGGGCCGAGCGGCAGCAGCGTCTGGACCGATCCCTTGCCGAACGTCCGCTCGCCCATGATCAGCGCGCGGTGATGATCCTGCAGCGCGCCCGCGACGATCTCGGACGCGGACGCGGTGCCCGAATTGGTCAGCACGACGACGGGCAGGCCGTGCGCATCGTCGCCGGGCTTGGCGAAATAGCGCTCGATATCGCTCTTCTCGCGGCCGCGCTGCGAGACGATCTCGCCATGATCGAGGAAGGCGTCGCTGACCGCGATCGCCTGCGTCAGCAGGCCGCCGCCATTGTCGCGCAGGTCGACGACATAGCCGAGCGGGCGATGCCCCAGGCTCTTGTCGATCGCCATGATCGCCGCCCGCGTATCCGCGCCGGTATTTTCGGAGAAGGTGTTGATGTTGACGTAGCCGACATCGCCACGCACCTCCCACTTCACCGGCTTTTGCACGATCACCTCGCGCTGCATGGTGACGTCGATCGGCTTGTCGCGGCCCGGCCGCACCAGGGTCAGGCTGATCTTCGAGCCCGGCTTGCCACGCATCAGCGCCACCGCCTCGTCCAGCGTGTCGCCGTAGATCAGCTTGCCGTCGATGTGCGTGATATAGTCGCCCGACTTCACGCCCGCGCGATAGGCGGGCGTGTCCTCCTGCGGCGCGACGACCTTGACCGCGCCATCCTCCATCTGGACGGTGAGGCCGAGGCCACCGTAATTGCCCTCCGTCTGGATGCGCAGATTGTCGTAATCGAGCGCGTCGACATAGCTCGAATGCGGGTCGAGCGCGGCGAGCATGCCCTGGATCGCCCCCTTGATCAGCGTCTTGTCGTCGACCTTGTCGACGTAATCGGCCTTCACGCGGTTGAACACGTCGAGGAACTGGTCGAATTCGCGATAGGTGTCGGTGTCGACGGCGGCCATCGCCTGCGTCGCGAGCGGGATCAGGCAGAGCGAGCCGACGAGTGCGGTCGCGGTAAGCAGCGGACGGGCCATCGAAATTCCTGAAGGCACTAGAAGCGGACGCGATCCTAGCCGAGTTCGAACCGCAGTCAAAGCACGAGCCGGGCTTAACGCGGGCTGAGCGGACGGGGACGGCGGCTACCGTACCGCCGGCCGCTTCAGCCCAGCAACGCGACGATATCGACCGGCCGCCCGCGCCGGCGCAATTCCACGGTAACCTGTGGATCGTCATCCATCGCCGCGGTGCCGATCGGGATGCCCGCGGCGACCCGCTGCCCCGCCGCCACGCCGGTCGCGGCGAGCCCGGTGACGAGGCTGGTCCAGCCGTCGCCATGGTCGATGATAACGATCGTGCCGTAATCGCGGAACGCGCGGGCATAGCGCACGACGCCTGCCGCCGGCGCGACAACACGCGCGCCCCGCCGCACCGCGAAGGTCAGGCCGCGCGCCCGGACGCCCGCGGCGGAAAGCTCGTCGAAACCCGTGACCAATCGCCCGCGCACCGGCAGGCGATAGACACCGCCGATCCGCGCCGGCATCGCCGCACCGGGCGCAAGCGGCCGCGGCAGCGGGCCGGGCAATGCGACAAGGTCGCCCGCCCTTGCCTGCGCATCGCCCTGCTCCGCCAGCCGGTCGACGAGGTCGCGGGCGCGTTCGCCGAGCGCGAGCGCACGATCCTCCTCGCCCATCGCGTCGCGACCCAAAGCGCGGCTGCGCGCGCGATGCGCCGCCTCCGCCTCGGCGAGCGCGGTGCGATCCGCCTCCAGCCGCGCGCGGCCGTCGCGCAGCGCCGCCTCGGCGAGCGCCGCCTGCCCCTGCAGCGCGCGGGTGCGTGCGATCGCGTCGCGCATCCCTGCGGTCTCGGCGCGGACGACGGGCAGCGCACCGCCCAGCACCGCGCGGACATGGACGAGGTCGTCGACCGATCCCGGCTGCGCGAGGGCCGCGATGGCGGGCCGCCGCGCCATCGCCTGCAACGCCGCGAGCAGCCGCGCGACGGGCGCCTGCCGCACCGCAAAGTCTGCCTGCTGCCGGCCGA
Source organism: Sphingomonas sp. FARSPH (assembly GCF_003355005.1). Lineage (NCBI taxonomy): Bacteria > Pseudomonadati > Pseudomonadota > Alphaproteobacteria > Sphingomonadales > Sphingomonadaceae > Sphingomonas > Sphingomonas sp. FARSPH. The sequence goes on from NZ_CP029985.1 coordinate 884,058, forward strand.
GCAGCTGCGCGACGAGGCTGCGCCGCGCCTGCGCCGCGGCGAGATTCGCCTCCGCCGCAGTGACGCGCGCGGCGAGCGCGGCCTCCTCGGCGCGCGCCCTGTCGGCGGCATTGCGTTCCGACGCGGCGCGCGCCGTCAACGCCTGCGCCCGCGCCGCCGCCGTCGCCGCATCGCGCTTGGCGATCGCGAGCCGGTCGCGCTGGTCGGCGAGCGACTGGCCCGATGCCGCGACACTTCCCGACAACAGCAGGGCGGCGGCAAGGACGCCGCTCGCCATCCCCCCGCCCCATCTTACCGCCCCGGGGAAGGCCGGGGTCCAGTCGGGCAACGCCCATGACGACGCTCTGTCCTCCGCAACCCCGACCGTCCCGACTGTGCCCCGGCTGACCGGGCGCGCGCCTCGCGTCTCTCCATCTTCGCCTTCACGAAAAGGACCCTGCCCCCCGACCACGCTCACCCTTCCCGGTGATAGGGGTGGCCGGCGAGGATGCTCGTCGCGCGGAACAGTTGCTCCGCCAGCATCGCGCGGGCGAGCATGTGCGGCCAGGTCGCGCGGCCGAACGAGAACAGCAGGTCGGCCTCCGCCCGCTCGGCATCGCCGAAGCCGTCCGCCGCGCCGATCAGGAAGCGCGTCTCGCGCACGCCATCGTCGCGCCAGCGCTCCAGCCGCCGCGCGAAGTCGAGCGAGCCTAATGCCTCGCCTTTTTCGTCGAGCAGCACGCGCCGCGTCTGCGGTTCAAGCGGGGGCAACTTGCCGCCGGTATCGGGCAGTTCGGTGACGCGCGTCGGCCAGGCGATCCGCTTCAGATAGCGGTCGACCAGCTCGGCCTCGGGCGAGCGCCCGATCCGGCCGCGCGCGACGATATGGAGGAGGATGGCTAGGCCTGCGGCGTGGCAGCGGACGCCGCCGGCGCCTCGCCGAACTGCCACATCCGTTCCAGATTGTAGAAGGAGCGCACCTCCGGCCGGAACAGGTGGATGATGATATCGCCCGCGTCGAGCAGCACCCAGTCGGCGGCGGGCAGGCCCTCGATCCGCACGATGCAGCCGCATTCGGCCTTGATCTTCTCGGCCAGCTTGGTCGCCATCGACGCGACCTGTCGCGTCGAACGGCCGCTCGCGATCACCATGTAATCGGCGATCGACGATTTGCCGGCGAGCGGGATCGACACCGCCTCCACCGCCTGGTCGTCGTCGAGGGATGTCATGACAAGCCGGTGCATCGCCTCGACCTCTGCGGGATCGGACGTCGGAACGGCATGGGGGGTCGTCGCCAAGTTAGCTCCTGGGTTGCTGGGCCGGTTGGCGCCGGTGCCAGTCGGGATCGGCCGCGCGGGCCGCGGTCGCGGACGTCGGGTCGGGGCGGAAGCGCAACAGCACGAGGGCCGGCAATCTCCACGTCGTCCAATCGTTCGCCTGGTCTGCGGGCCGTTGGAAGCGTCGCAGCCAGCCCATCGCGACGCTCGCGAGGGCTTGCGTCTCATACCCCGGACGCGCGATCACCGCAATCGGCATCGTGCGCGCGATCTCGCGCCACCCGCGCCAGCGATGGAATTGCGCCAGATTATCCGCCCCCATCAGCCAGATGAAGCGCCTTTTGGGATAGCGCCGCCGCAATTGGCGCAACGTGTCGAGCGTATAGCGCGTCCCCAGCCGGCACTCGATATCGGTCGCGACGATCGGCGCGCGCCGCGCCATCCGCCGCGCCGAGGCGATCCGCGCCGACAGCGGCGCCATGTCCGGCGCGCCGTCCTTCAATGGGTTGCCCGGCGACACCAGCCACCACGCCTCGTCGAGGTCGAGCGCGCGGATCGCCGCGAGCGTGATGCGGCGATGCCCCCGATGCGCCGGGTTGAACGATCCGCCGAGCAGGCCGGTGCGGGTCAAGGGTCGGATCGCCGCCAATCCTCGCGCCCGTGATAGACGCGCAGGATTTCGACGTCCCCGGCCACGACGCGATAGACGAGCACATAGTCCGTCCCCGGCACGCACCACTTCCGCTGCCCGTCGGCCAGCGCCGGGCCGGCAGCGGGATGTTCGGCCAGAAACCGCCCCGCCGCGATGGCGGCCCGGCCGACGCGATCGGCGAAATCGCGGTCGTGCTGCGCATTGAAATCGTCGATGCGCGCCAGATCGATCTGCGCGCTCTTCATCCAGACGACGCGCGTCATCGCGTCCGACGTGCGGCGATACGCTCCTCGAACCAGCTTTCCATCGCATCCTGGCCGATGCGTTCGCCACGATCGGCGGACTCGATCCCCCGCTGCACGAAGGCCCGCCAGGCGGCATCACCGCCATCGGTCCCCTCGGAAGCCAGACGCAGCGCCTCGTGGAAGAACGCATCGAGGCTCAGCCCGCGCAACGCCGCCGCCGCCTCGATCCGGGCGAGCGTGGCGTCGTCCACTTCGGTCGAGATGCGGGTCGGCGCGTTCATGGGCCGAGCCTACGCCTTACCCCGCCCCGCTTCAACCGCGCACCTGCCCGGTGCCGCGGCCGATCCATTTGTACGTCGTCAGCCCTTCCAGCGCGACGGGCCCGCGCGCGTGCAGCCGCCCCGTCGCGATGCCGATCTCTGCGCCCAGCCCGAACTCGCCGCCGTCGGCGAACTGCGTCGAGGCATTCCACAGCACGATCGCCGAATCGACCGCGGCGAGGAAGCGTTCGGCGACGCCCGCATCCTCCGCGACGATCGCGTCGGTGTGATGCGATCCGTGCGCGGCGATATGCGCGATCGCCCCCTCCAGCCCATCGACGATTGCGACCGCGGCGATCGCGTCGAGATATTCGGTGTCCCAATCCGCGTCGGACGCGGCGTCGAGGCCGGGGACCAACGCCTGTGCGCGCCCGTCGCCGCGCACGACGCAGCCCGCGTCGCGCAGCGCAGCGATCAGCCCGGCGGCATCGGCAAATCCGCGGTCGATCAGCAACGTCTCCATCGCACCGCAGACGCCGGTGCGGCGCAGCTTCGCGTCGAGCACGATCGCCCGCGCCATCGCGTCGTCGGCCGAGGCATCGACATAGATGTGGTTGATCCCGTCGAGGTGCGCGAGCACCGGCACGCGCGCCTCCGCCTGCACCCGCGCGACCAGGCTCTTGCCACCGCGCGGGATGATGAGGTCGATGACGCCGTCCGCGGCCAGCATCGCGCCCACTGCGGCGCGATCCGTCGTCGGCACCAGTTGGGCGGCATCCCCGGGCAGCCCGGCGGCGGCGAACCCGCGCGCCATCGCGCCATGAATAGCGGCATTGCTGTGCGCCGCTTCGCTGCCGCCGCGCAGGATCGCCGCATTGCCCGCCATCACGCACAAAGCGGCGGCGTCGGCGGTGACGTTGGGCCGCGATTCGTACACGATGCCGATAACCCCGATCGGCACCCGGACGCGCGACAGCGCCAGCCCGTTGGGCCGCATGCTCGTGTCGATCACCTGCCCCACCGGATCGGGCAGTGCGGCGACCGCCTCCACCCCTGCCGCCATCGCGGCGACGCGTGCGGGATCGAGCCGCAGCCGGTCGAGCATCGCGCCCGACAGCCCGCGCGCCGCGCCCTCCGCGACATCGCGCGCATTGGCGGCGAGGATCGCGGCCTCGTCTGCGCGCAGCGCCGCCGCCGCGGCGACCAGCCCCGCCGCCTTGGCCCTGGTCGGCAAGCCCGCCAGTGAGACGGCGGCGGTGCGGGCGCGGCGGCCCAGGTCGGCAATCAGCGAGGCGGCATCGGTCATGATGGCGGCCGCGCTACCACGCCGAAACCGCTTGCGCCACGCCGGCCGGCTTGCCACGCTTGCCGTCATGTCGGGGGATATCGCAGCAGCAGGTGACATCATCACGGCCGCGCTCGCCGCGCGCAGCGTGGAGCCGTCCGCCGGGGAAGGACACGGCCACGGGGGCGGCCTTTGCCTCAACTGCGGCACGCGGCTGATCGGCACGCATTGCCACGCCTGCGGGCAAAGCGCGCACGTCCACCGCTCGGTCGGCGCGATCGGGCACGAGATCGCGCACGGCGTCTTCCATTTCGAAGGCAAAATCTGGCGGACGCTGCCGATGCTCGTCACCCGTCCGGGCGAACTCACCCGCCGCTACGTCGGGGGCGAGCGCGCGCGTTTCGTATCGCCGCTCGCGCTGTTCCTGTTCACCGTCTTCCTGATGTTCGCGACGATCAGCGCGCTGGGCGGCGACATCGCGGAACTGGCGACGCCGGAGGGTGTGAGCCGGCATGTCGTCGGCCTCGCCAGCGGCGTGGAAAAGGTACAGCATCAGCTCGACGTGGCGCAAAAGACCCGCGCCGAGCTGATCGCGGCGGGCAAGCCGACCCGGCAGATCGATCAGGACATCGCCGGCTTGCAGACTGCGGTCAGCGCGCTGAAGCGCACGCAGACGGGCAAAGCCGACGGCGAAGACGCGCAATCCTTCTTCGCCAACGCAAAGACCGGCTGGGCCAAGCTCGACCATGGCCTTGAAAAGGCGAACCAGAACCCCGGCCTCGCGCTCTACAAGCTGCAATCGAGCGCGTATAAGTATAGCTGGCTGCTGATCCCGCTGTCGACGCCGTTCGTCGCGCTGCTCTTCCTGTGGCGGCGGCGCTTCGGGCTGTACGATCATGCGATCTTCGTCACCTACAGCCTCGCCTTCATGATGCTGATGGTGATCGTGCTGATGCTGGCGGGGGTCGTCGGGCTGGGATCGGGATGGATCGCGATGGCGGTGCTGCTCATCCCGCCGGTGCACATGTATCTGCAGCTGAAAGGCGCCTATTCGCTGCGCCGTTTCTCCGCGGCGTGGCGGACGGCGGCGCTGCTCGTCTTCGCCTGGGCGGCGCTGATCGCCTTTGTCATCCTGCTGCTGCTCCACGGCCTGACCGACTGACGGGGTCTAGGGCCGGCCCGATCGGGCCGATCGCGCCGGCGACAACGGCCAGCGTCGCCGCGAGCGCGGCAGCCAGCCAGATCGCCGCGCCGCCGATCCACTGGTGCATGCTCGCCCCCAGCGCGGCGCCCGCCGTCAGCGACACCCACATCACGAAATGCCCGGCCCAGCCCCGGCGATCCTCGCCGCGGACGAGCGCGGCGAGCCTTTGCCCCAGCTTGACGAGCGTACCGGTCATATAGGTCAGGCCGATCGCGACCTCGCCGTCGCGTTCGAACACCGCATTTTCCGCGCCCATCGCCGCCGCCAGCACGAACGCCGCCGCCATGCCGCTGCCCATCTGCGCGACCAGCGCGGCGATGGCGAGCAGCGCGGCAACGCAGCCGAGCACGACCGGCGCGCGCCGCACGCCCGCCGCGCCGGCGACCAGCGTTCCTGCCACCACGCCCGCGACGAAGGTCGCGACCAGCCCGCCCGCGATCCCCGCAGCATGCGTGTGAAACGCCAGCCCTACTGCCAGTCGGGTCGAATTACCGCTCATGAACGAGACGAAGAATCCGCCCAGCGTCAGGAAACCGACCGCATCGACATAGCCCGCCAGCGCGGCGAGCCCCGCCGCCAGCGCCCGGAACCGCCGCGGATAGCGCCGCATGGCCCTTTTTTCGTCAGTGCAGCTTGGCGATCGACAGCCCGTCCGCCTTGGCGCGCTCCTTGACCGATTCCTCGCTGCGCATCAGCGCCTTGGCGATGGCCTTCAGCGCCATCCCCTTCTTGGCAAGCGTGTGCAGTTTCTGGATCTCGTCGGATTTCCAGGGCTGGCGATGTCGTTCGAAGCGTTCGGCCATGGTGCGCATCGTAGCCGCCGCCGTTCCCGTCATCAACATTGGCGCGCGTGCCAGTCTAGCGCCGCTCGCCGCCCGGCTTCTCCGGATCTCGTCACCCCGGACGTGAGCCGGGGTCCCGCTTTTCGACGACCGAAGGCCAGGCCGGGGGCCGGATCGGCGACTGCATGCGACGAAAAGGCGATGCCATCCCGCAGGAGGACGCCGGCTATCCGCTGGACAGGATGACGGCCGATCGGCTCCAAGACCTCACGATCCTGCGCGGCCCCCGCCGCGTTCGCGCGCCAGCCGCGCATCCAGCGCCTTTTGCCCCGCCGCCGCATAGTCGCGGCAGGCGTTCGGCGCGGCCAGCGGCGCCTTGCCGTCCAGCCGCTCGTACAGCTCGCTCGCCCCCGGATGCGGCGTGACGATCAGGTCGCAGGGCAGGGCGGCGACACGGTCCAGCGCCGCGCGGAACCGACGGACATAGGCGGGATGGTCGACGAACCGATAGCCGTCCGCCGACACCGCACTGACGCTGTCGGCATAGGCGACGCGCCGGCACGTCACGCCCGCGCAGCTGCGCCACGTCCACGACGTGCTGCCCGGCGCATGGCCCGGCGTCGCATGCGCGGTCAGCCGCAGCGACCCCAGCACGATCGTCTCCCCGTCGCGTATCACGCGGCCGACCCGCACCGGCGCGAACGGCGGCAGGCTGCCCCCCGCCTGCGGATCGCCAGCGATCGGGCGGCCGCGCTCCAGCCCCGGCTTCTCCGCTGCGGTCGCGACGATCGTCGCCCCCGTCGCGCGCGCCAGCGCGGCGAACCCGCCGGCATGGTCGACATGCTCATGGCTCGACAGCAGCAGACGCACGTCGCGCGGCGCGAGGCCCAGCCGGCGGATGTTGGCGAGGATGCCCGGCGCGGCTTCCGCCGTCGCCGCATCGATCACGATCGCGCCGCGATCCCCCGCGACCAGCAGCACGGTGATCCCGCACGTGCCGATGTCGTAGACGTTGGCGAAGATGCGCACCGGCGGCGCGGCATCGCTCCACCCGTCCTTGCCCGCGCAGGTGGCGCGATGCTCGGCGATCGGCGCGGGGCGAAGCGTCGGCCCCCGCATCGCCGCCGGCCCCGCCCCGGTGGCGACTCCCGACACGAGCGCCAATCCAATCGCCATCACCGCTTTCATGCCCAGCTCTCCCGTCGATCGGATACCGTGATAGGCCCAGCCGGTTCGAAACACGACCGAACCCCCGATCGGCTCACCCCGAAATGACACGGGTCTGGCGGCCTTGGCGACCACTATTGGCGGTGAGGCGAAACGGCGGCTTTCAGGAATGTGGTTACCAATAGCAGTCGTTGTCGGATTACCACCTTTCCCGAAAAGGATCGAGTTTCGGGACAGCTGCCCTATGTACTTGCCGTGCGTCAGCGGTGGCCAGTCACGATCAGGTCGGCCAAGACGTTAGGCTGTTCGACATGTACGAAATGACCAGCCTCAGGCACGGTGACGATTGTGCCTCCCGCTTGCTGGACCGCCGCAAGCTCCTGGGGGCTGGTGACGTGGTCGCCTTCTCCACGTACCAGCAGCATCGGTTTCTGCCATTGCGCGATAGACGGCAGCATCGGCTTGCGGGTCGACGGTTCCGCCAACAAAGACTTGCCGGGGATCGCGCCTTGCGACCAGCGAGCTTCCGGCAAACCCGCAGATGCGGCGAGGCGGGAGAAGATATCGCGATTTTTGGCGGCGTAAACGTAGAGGTCCTGGCGACGTTCGCCTAAAGCTGCCAGCGTTCGATCCATGGTTTCGAGGAATTGGACATCGAACGGCGTTGCCGGATCGGCCAGGCGCTCTGCCTGATTGGCCGCGGCGATGTCGCGACCGTTGAGCGATTGCGCCGCTGCCGAGCAGAGCCAGCGAAACGAACTGGCCAGATCGATCGAAGGGCATTCCAGTATCAGCCGATCCACCCGCTGCGGGTGGGCAAGTCCGTAGCGAAGGGCAACCATACCGCCGAAACTGTGGCCCATGACTTGCCACCGGGGGATCGCCAATGCGGACCGGATCGCCTCAAAATCGGCAATGAGATCATCCACAGTCACCTTGGTGCCGGCAGGCAGAGGGGAGGATCGCAGAACGCCGCGCTGATCGACGCTGATCAATCGCACGCGCCCTTCAAGCGGGCCTTTCATATAGTGTTCGAAGTCGAGCGCTCCAATTCCCGGCCCGCCATGAATGTAAAGGAGCACGGGTGCATCGCGCGGTCCGCTGTCATCAACCCAAAGGTGCTGACCGTTTACCCAAAGGTGCTGACCGTTTACGGCGAGAAGCTTGCCGGTACGGCCCGTTTCGGCTGTGGCGACTGACCCCAATGCGCTTGCGATGGTGAGGCTGGCCATGTGCTGGATCAGTTGTCGACGATTCATATCTGACGCCTCTCTGCTGCCACCGGATCGATTACTACAGGTCGCACAGCTATTGATGCGATGTCACCCTCGCCGTCTACCGACACGGTGAAGCATTCCCGATTGGGAACCGAGTGTGGGAAGGCGGCCCTGCGGATCATGCCGAAAGGCTTCCGAAGCACCGGCTTTCCCAAAATCTGTTCCCGATTGCTCTTTCCCAAAATTTCCTTTCGAGGATGGGGAAACGGGAATGGTCGGGCTAGACCAATGTCCGCTTTCGGGAAGGTAGATTATGGGCCTGAGCGTCCAAGTTTGGCGATCCGGGACGCTTGCAGTTGATTGGTCACGGACTTCGGTCAGTGGCGATCTGCTCCTTCTGTGAAGGCTAAACAACGATCCAACGGCCGAGACTCAAATGCCCCGGAACGACGGCGGCCGGCCAAGCCCCCACCGCCCCGCCTCAAATACCCTGCGGCCGTGCGCCGCATGGGAAGCGCTTCGCCAGCACGCGCGCATAGCCGTCCTTGAGCGGCAGGCGCTTTTCGGCGGGGGACAGTTCGTCCAGCCCCGACAGCATGTCGAGGATGCCCAGCGACTCGCCTTCGGGAATGCAGGCGATCGGCGGCTTGCCCGCCGCGGCGCGGGCGGCGCGGTCCGCCTTCAGCGCGCGCGTCGCGGCGTCCGCCTCCGCCTTCAGCACCGGATAGTCCGGGTTGGTCAGCGCGGTGAACGGGTTGGACCGCAGCGGCGCGGCCTTGGACAGGAAGGTGCCGACGCTCATCGCGGCATCGGCGGGCGCCGCGACGAGCAGCGCGGCGGCAAGAAATACGGGCATTTTGAACGACATCGGCGGCACTCCGCTATGGAATGCCGCCGACTATCGCGCGTTGCCTTTAGGCTCGATGAACCGGACCGGACCCGTTCGCCCGGCCCCGCCTGTTCAGGCGCCGAGCGGGCTCGGCTGGCCGAACGGGCCGCCGGGGCGGCGCGTCTTGGGGATCGAGGTGCCTGCACGCGGAACGTTCGACTTGGGGCTCGGATCGGGCCGGCCAATCTCCTCGCCCGCGATCAGCTTCTTGATCTCGTCGCCCGACAGCGTCTCATATTCGAGCAGCGCGCCGGCGAGCAGGTGGAGCTGGTCGACATGCTCGGTCAGCACGTGCTTCGCCTTGGCGAGGCCGCCTTCGACGATGCCCTTGATCTCGTCGTCGATCAGCTGCGCGGTCGCGTTCGACATCCGCACCGGCTGGCTCGACGAATAGCCCAGGAACGATTCGCCTTCGGGCTGCGCATATTCCACGGGTCCGACCTTGTCCGACATGCCCCATTTGGTGACCATGTCGCGGGCGAGGCCGGTGGCGTACTGGATGTCGCCGCTCGCGCCGCTCGACACCTTGTCGTACCCGAAGATGATCTCCTCGGCGACGCGGCCGCCCATGCTCACCGCCAGGTTCGCGTACATCTTGTCGCGGTGATAGCTGTAGCTGTCCCGCTCCGGCAGGCGCATCACCATGCCCAGCGCGCGGCCGCGCGGGATGATCGTCGCCTTGTGGATCGGGTCGGACGCCGGCTCGTGCAGCGCGACGATCGCGTGGCCCGCCTCGTGATAGGCGGTCATCCGCTTCTCGTCCTCGGTCATCACCATTGAACGCCGCTCGGCGCCCATCATGACCTTGTCCTTCGCCTCCTCGAACTCGGCCATCGCGACGAGCCGCTTCCCCTTGCGCGCCGCCATCAGCGCCGCCTCGTTGACAAGGTTGGCGAGGTCCGCGCCCGAAAAGCCCGGCGTGCCGCGCGCGATCGTGCGCGCGTCGACGTCAGGCGCCAGCGGCACCTTCTTCATATGGACTTCGAGGATCTTGATCCGGCCCTCGATATCGGGGCGCGGCACGACGACCTGGCGATCGAAGCGGCCCGGGCGCAGCAGCGCCGGATCGAGCACATCGGGGCGGTTGGTCGCGGCGACGATGATGATACCCTCGTTGGCCTCGAACCCGTCCATCTCGACGAGCAGCTGGTTCAGCGTCTGCTCGCGCTCGTCGTTGCCGTTGCCCAGGCCCGCGCCGCGATGGCGGCCGACCGCGTCGATCTCGTCGATGAAGACGATGCACGGCGCGCTCTTCTTCGCCTGTTCGAACATGTCGCGCACGCGGCTCGCGCCGACGCCGACGAACATCTCGACGAAGTCGGAGCCCGATATGGTGAAGAACGGCACCCCCGCCTCGCCCGCGATCGCGCGGGCGAGCAGGGTCTTGCCGGTGCCGGGCGATCCGACCAGCAGCGCGCCCTTCGGGATCTTGCCGCCCAGGCGGGCGAATTTGGTCGGGTCCTTCAGGAACTCGACGATCTCGGTCAGCTCGGCGCGCGCCTCGTCGATGCCCGCGACATCGTCGAACGTGACCTTGCCCTCCTTTTGCGTCAGCATCCGCGCACGGCTCTTGCCGAAGCCCATCGCGCCGCCGCCGGTGTTCTTCTGCATCTGTTTCAGCACGAAGAAGGCGATGCCCAGGAACAGCAGGAACGGCAGCGACTGGTACAGCAGCAGCATCCACATCGACGTCCCCTCGTCGGGCTTGGCCGATATGGTGACGTTCTTCTGGCGCAGATGCGGGACCAGCGTGGGGTCGGAGATCGGATAGGTACGGAACTTGTCGCCGCTCGTCCCCGTGCCGGTGATGACGTCGCGGCTGATCGCCACGTCCTTCACCGTGCCCTCGTCAACGCGGTCGAGAAATTTCGAATAGGGGATCGTGTTCGCGCCCGCCGAAGAGGTCGCACCGCTGAACTGCGTCAGGAACAGCCCGACGGCGAGCAGGATGCCGACCCAGATCAACAGGCTCTTCATCCAGGGATTGCCGCCCCCGCCGTTGCCGCCGTCGCCCTGGGGCTGCTTGTCGTTGTCGTTCATGCGAAAGCCTTTCGCGCCCAAGATAGGCGCATGCCGGTTAATGGCAATGGAACACGCGGCGACTTTGGCCGATCATGGTGAACGGTGCGGCGCAATGTTCCGCCGTCCCGGTCCGTCTTCCGACGATCGCCTCACCCCGTCCGGCGCGCCGGCGCGGGGCGAAAGCGCCATTCCTCGCCCGTCGCCGCCGCGACCACGCCCGCCTGCGTCGCCCGCTTGCCCGCGGCGAGCGCGTCGAGCAACGCCTCGACATTGGCGGCCTCGCTCCATTTCGGCGCCGACAGATCGGCGGCGGCGATGACATGGCCGATCGCGCGCCGCGCCAGCCGCCGCGTCAGCTCGCGCGGCAGTCCCGCGACGCGCACGCGCACGCCGACGCCGTTGACGCTCGCCCGCTCCCCCCACAGCCAGTCGACGATCGCGCGCACGTCGCCGTCGGCGTCGCCCAGCGCCGCCGCCGCGCGCGCGAGCTGCGGCGGCCCCAGCCATTCGTTGGCGTCGAGCAACCGGCGAAAGCGCGTGCGGTCGTGCGCGGGATCGTGATTGGCGGGATCGTCGACGAAGGGGATTTCCAGCCGCCGCACGATCGCGCGCAATTCCGCGCGCCGCCATTCGAGCACCGGCCGCACCACGACGACGTCGTCGATCACCGCGCGCGGCCGGACGCCTGCCAGCCCCGACAGCCCCGATCCGCGCGCCGCGCGCATCAGAAAGGTTTCCGCCTGGTCATCGACATGATGCGCGGTCGCCAGCGCCTCCGCGCCGATCGCGCGCGCGTGCCCGGCGAGCAGGCCATAACGCGCGGTCCGCGCCGCCGCCTGGATGCTCGCGCCGGTGATGGCGGCATGCGGCGCCAGCGTCGCATGCGGCACGCCGATCGCCGCGCAATGGTCCGCGACCATCGCCGCCTCCGCCGCCGCTTCGGGGCGCAGCCGGTGATCGACGCTGGCGACCGCGATCCCGCCCGGCATCGCCGCGGCCGCCAGTGTCAGCATCGCCATGCTGTCCGGCCCGCCCGACACGGCGAGCAGCACCGGCGCGCGGGGTTCATGCCCCAGCGCGCGGATCAGGTCGTGGCGGAACCGGTCGCTTTCCGCGACGATCGGCTCACTTGCACTTGGCGGCGGTACGGCCCTTCTCGACATCGGCCTTCATCTGGGAAGTGATCTTCCCTCCGTAAACATCCGTCAGCTCGCCGTACACCTTGCAGGCGTCGGCGGGCTTGTTGAGCTTCATCAACGCCTGCGCGAGGTAATAGAGGCTGTCCGGCGCGCGCTCGCCATCGGGCATCTTCTTGTAATTGTCGTAGAACGCCATCGACGCAAGGCTCGGCTTGCCCTCGTCCAGATAGGCGCGGCCCAGCAGGTTCTGCGCATAGCTGGCGCGGCGCGACTTGGGATAGTCGGCGACCACCTTCTTCAGCTGTACCTCGGCCTGCGGATATTGCTTCGCCGCCCACAGACGATAGCCGTACATATACTCGTCCTCGGCGGCATTGCCCGTCGAGGGTTTGACCACGCCGGCGGCGGCGGCCGGCGTGTCGGTGGCGGCGGTGTCGACCGGCTTGGCGGCAGTCGTGCCGCCGCGCACCGGCTTCACGGGCGCGGGGCGCGCCGGTGCCGGCGCAGTATCACCCGCCAGGCTTTCGTCGGCGGTGACGGGCGTCGGCGCCGGTGCAGGCGCACTCGCCAGCGTCTTCAGCTTCGCGTCCGTCGCGCGCTTGTACGCGTCGAACGCGTCCTGCAGCTGGCGCAGCTTGTAGCCGTTCTGCTCGATCTGGTTGGTCATCGACGCCATCTGCTCCTCGAGCGAGGTGACGCGGCCGGTCAGGTCGGTGATCGCGCCCGTCGCGGGGACGCCGCCCGCCTGCACCGGCGTGTCGGGGCGCGTCACCTCGGGCTGCAGATACTGGCCCGCGCCGCCCGGGAAGACCTTGCGCTGCACCGCGCGCATCTCGCTTTCCAGCTTGCCGACGCGGCCGTCGATATTGCTCTGCGCGAACGCGGCGGCGGGAAACAGCGCGGCGGATGCGGCGAGCGCCCAGATGATCTTACGCATGGTCCTGACGCCCCCCGGCGCAACTGATGGTAAATCCGGCGTTCGTCATAGCGGCATCGGGGCCGGTCCCGCCAGTCCTTATGGGCCGGCCGTTATGGCGTCGCGCCGTTCGTCGTCGGCGCGGCGGCCGCGGGCGGCGCATCCGCCGCCTGCAGGTTCGCGCGCTGCACCTCGCTGAGCGCGGACGAGGCATCGCGGCGCGGCCGCGCGGACGCGCTGCGCCGTTCGCCCGCCCCCCGGCTCGCCACCGGCGACGAAGACGCCGCCGGCGTCGGGCTCGCGCCGGGCAAGGGCTGGCCCGCCAGCCGCGCGGCCATCGCCGCGCCGTCGATGCGCACGTCCTTGATCGGCCGCGATCCGTCGCCCAGCGGCGGCACCGCCGACCCGTTCAGCGTCACCGCCAGCTTGTCGGGCCGGCCGACGTTGATCATCGGCTGTTTAGCATCGGCCGGCACGTCATACGTGTCGCCCGGCTTCATCGTGTTCTGGAACAGCTTCCTGCCGTCGGCGTCGTAGACGCGCAGCCACACCTCGCCGTTGGCGGTCAGCCGCACCTGCCCACCCTGGACGGCGGCGGGGGTCGGCGTGGGCGTCGGCGCCGTCGCGGGCGTCACCGCCTGGCTTGCCACCGGCGCGCTCGACGGCGACGTCGTGTGCCCGCCCTGGAACAGGCTGGTGCCGTACCAGAGCGCGACGAGGATCAGCACCGCCAGCGCGACGCCCGCGCCGACGATCGCCACGCCGCGCGACGGCACGCGCGCCGGGTCGGCGGTTTCGTAAGGCACGTATTCCGGCTGGCGCGGCCCCAGCCGGTCCAGCTCGCGGCGCACGTCCTGCGCGACGCTCACCTCGTCCAGCCCGACCGCGCGGGCATAGGCCTTGGAAAATCCCATCGCATAGGTCGGCGAGGGCAGCTGGCCGTAACTACCCGTCTCCAGCGCCTCCAGATGCCGCTGCGGCACGCGGGTGCGGCCCGCGACCTCCGCCAGGCTCAGCCCGCGCGATTCGCGTGCCGCGCGCAACCGTCCGCCCGCGGTCGCCGGCGGAACTGGGTTGGCATCAGGCTGGCCGCGATCGACCTCGTCCATTCTATTCTCCAAGGGAGGTGGCCGTCTTTATAGCCGCCGCTGACGCGCGGACATTCCCAGAGGGCATCGGGCATGTCAACGCGGGTGCGGCACGCCTGAACGTCCGTTCAGGCCAGATCGACGCCGTTCTCCGCCGCCCAGGCCGCCAGTGCGCCGCGCATGTCGCGCGGCGGCGCGGCGAGCAACCCGTCGACGAACGCGCCGATCGCCGCCCGGTCCAGGCTGCGGACCATCGCCTTGATCGGCCCGACCGCCGCCGGGGTGATCGACAGGCGATCGATGCCCAGCCCGATCAGCGCCATCGCCTCCAGCGGCCGACCGCCCATCTCGCCGCACACGCCCAACGTCACGCCCGCCTCGCGCGCCGGGCCGATCACGCGGCGCAGGAAACGCAGGATCGACGGGCTCAGCCAGTCGTACCGTTCCGCCAGCTTGGGGTTGGCACGGTCCGCGGCGAACAGGAACTGTGTCAGGTCGTTGGTGCCGACCGACAGGAAATCGATGGTCGGCAGCAGCAGGTCGAGCTGTTCGGCAAGCGCCGGAACCTCCAGCATCGCGCCATAGCGGATTTCCAGCGGCAACCGCCGGCCGCGACCGGCGAGCCAGCTGCGCTGCGCCTCGAACAGCGCCTTGGCCTCGGCGAACTCCCACGCCTCGCTGACCATCGGGAACATGACGTGGAGAATGCGCCCCGCCGCCGCCTCGATCAGCGCGCGCGCCTGCGCCTTCATCAGCCCTTCGCGCTCCAGCGCAAGGCGCAGCGCGCGCCAGCCCATCGCCGGATTTTCCTCGTCGCCGTCGGCGTGGCTGAGGTAGGGCAGCGCCTTGTCGCCGCCGATGTCGACGGTGCGGAACACCACCGGCCGGTCGCCCGCCGCGTCCAGCACCTCGCGATACAATCGCTGCTGCCGCTCGCGCTGCGGCAGCGTCGCGGAAACGAGGAACTGGAATTCGGTGCGGAACAGCCCGATGCCGTCCGCCCCCGTCACGTCGAGCGCGGCGGCATCGTCGCGCAGGCCCGCGTTGACCATCACGGTGATGCGATGCCCGTCCTTCGTCACCGGCGGCACGTCGCGCAGCGCGGCAAAGGCGGCACGCCGCTTTTGCCTCAGCGCCAGTTTCGCCTCGAATGCCTCGTCCATCGCCGCCGAAGGACGCGCGAACACATTGCCCGCGACTGAATCGAGCAGCAACAGGTCGCCTTCCGCGATGAGCCGACGCACATCGCGCACCCGGCCGAGCACCGGCACCCCCATCGCGCGCGCGACGATCGTGACGTGCGCGGTCAGCGACCCTTCCTCCAGGATCACGCCCTTCAGCCGGCGCTTGTCATATTCCAGCAGTTCGGCCGGCCCCAGGTTGCGCGCGATCAGGATCGTGTCCTGCCTCAGGCCCAGCTGCGCTGCGGTGCCCATCTGCCCCGACACGATGCGCAACAACCGGTTGGACAGGTCCTCCAGATCGTGCATCCGGTCGGCGAGCAGAGGATCGTCGATCTGCCGCATCCGCTGGCGCGTGCGCTGCTGGACGCGCTCGATCGCGGCTTCGGCGGTGAGCCCGGAATCGATCGCCTCGTTGATCCGCCGCGCCCAGCCCTCGTCGTAGGCGAACATTTTGTACGTCTCGAGCACCTCCTTGTGCTCGCCGTCGACGCCGAACTCCGCCTCGCGCGTCATCCGCTCGATCTGCTCGCGCATCTTGTCGAACGCGGCATAGACGCGGTGCCGCTCGGCATCGATGTCCTCGGCGACGGTATGCTCGACGACGACGCGCGGCTGGTGGAACACCGCGAAGCCCGCG